>JBBTRY010000041.1:0-7459 GCA_038064955.1 Patescibacteria group bacterium | reverse complement strand
TTAAAATCAACATAATGGCCAGAGTAATTTGCATTTACAATGCCAAAGGCGGCGTCGGAAAGACGACCACGGCGATGAACCTTTCTGCTTATTTGGCGATGATGGGAAGAAAGACGCTCCTCATCGATTTTGACCCGCAGTATAACGCGACAGTCGGCCTCGGCATCCAGCGGGCGCCGGATGAAACCATTTATCATATTCTTCTGGCCGGCCAGGCGCCGGAGCGGGCGATTAAAGACACCTATCTCTCGAATCTCCAAATGATTCCGGCCTCGCCGGATTTGGCGGGCGCACTCGTGGAGCTCGTGAATCTGCCGGATCGGGAGTGGTATTTGCGGAATTTCATAGAGAAAATAAGGAATAATTATGAATTCATTCTCATTGATCTGGGGCCGAGCCTGAATCTTTTGACGGTAAACGGTCTGGCTTCCGCTGACGAGGTGCTTGTACCCGTCCAGTGCGAATATTACAGTTTGGAGGGATTAAGCCAACTTTTGGAGAGTGTGGACCTCGTGAAAAATAATTTAGGGCACGAAATAAAATCCGTGAGCGCGCTTCTCACGATGTATGACAAGCGGGAGAGGCTCTCGCGGGAAATCGCACGGGAAGTGCGCAAACGTTTTCCATACAAAGTCTTTGAAGTCGAAATTCCGCGTTCGGTGAGCTTGGCCGAAGCGCCTAGTTTTCAGAAACCGATAATGCTTTACGCGCCCCAGAGCCCCGGCGCTTTGGCTTATGAAAGATTGGCTCGGGAAATCGTCGAAGGGAAGGTGATTCCAGAAGAGAAAGTTTTTTATCCACAGAAGGCGAATTTTCCGGGGTTTGACACCGAAAAGTAGGGTGTTATGATTTTTCTCGGTTCGGGCTGATGTAGGATATTTCAAATGTCGGCGGCGGAGTCTGCAGCTTTGCAACCAACAGGAGGGTATTTTAATAAAGTTTCGACCAGCGTACATGTGCGTTTCCTAGAACAGAGGAAGGAGAAACGGCTCGGCGCGTTGCAAGTACTTCATATTTCGAGTTGCTCTTTGTTTTTAATTTATTTATATCAAATCCTCGGAATTCAATTGAAGGAAAGCGGCGTTAAGGGAAGTTTTCACCCCTCTGTTTTAGTTTTCAAAAAATAAACTATAATTAGACCATTATGCCAATCGGAAGAGGACTCTCGTCTTTAATACCGCCACAAAAAGAAACATCGGATGGAAAGGCGCCTTCGAAAAACGCCGTCGTTTCGCCCCAGCGAGACGAAACGCGGCTTGACTCTCAACCTCGCTCTTCCGATTCAAGAATCGGAAACCCTGCCCACTCGGTTTCCGAGACACTTTCTCATGCGCCTTCCCATCCTCCGATGGATAATGACAACTATTCTCCTGCCGCTTCGTCGAGGAATGCGGGTGGAAACATTGGACCTAAAAAAATATCCGATGGCGATCACATCTTCCAGATAGAAGTCGATAAGATAAAGCCGAATCCCTTCCAGCCGCGCCACGAGTTCAATGATGAGGAACTTGGCAATCTTGCCCAGTCCATCCGTGAATTTGGCATCATTCAACCGCTCATCGTCTCGAAAGTTTCCAAGGAAACTGAGACGGGCACGGATGTGGAATACCAGCTGATTGCGGGAGAACGCCGCTTGCGGGCCGCAAAGCTTGCCGGCTTGGAACGCGTGCCGGCTATCGTGAAAAAAGTGGACGCGAATAGAATAAAGCTCGAAATGGCGCTCATCGAAAATCTCCAGCGTCATAACCTGAATCCCGTCGAATCCGCCAAGGCCTATTCCCGTCTTCAGGATGAATTTGGTCTGACTCAAAAAGAGATTGGAGTGCGGGTAGGCAAGAGCCGAGAAACAGTGGCGAACGCGATGCGTCTTCTGAATCTTCCTTCATATATTCAGGAAGCTTTGATTCAAAATAAATTGAACGAATCTCAAGCGCGGACGCTTTTGGGAATAGAGAGTGTCGATGAACAGAAGAGAATATTCGAAAATATCCTGTCGCGGGGGCTGACCGTTCGGGCGGCGAAAAGCGAGGCCCATAAGCCGGAGATAGTAGACCCGGAAGCCGCCTATTGGCAAAAAAGATTGGAAGAAGGTTTGGGCGTGCCCGTCAAAGTAATGAAGCGCGGTGGGAAGGGTCGGGTGGCGATAAATTTCTATTCGGACGAGGAATGGCACGGCGTCATCGAAAAACTGCTCGGTCCGGGAGCCGAATGAACGGTTATCGGTTTATTTTGTAGCTAACTTCCTTCGTCCCGGGAATTTTTTTTATCCGTACCATTAGTTTTTGGATGCGGTCGGGGGATGGTACATCGGAGCGCGCCAAGATAGCCGAGAGCTTTCCGCGCCCATCGGTCTGGCTTTGGAGGAATGTGATGTTTATCTTCATCTCTCCAAAGACAGCGGTAATCTCCTTGAGATAGCCAGGTCGATTGTCATTCGCTATTTTCGTTTCCATTTGGGGCACGATGAGTTTTTTCCGGATGCGCCGGCTGTCCTCATTTAACACTTCGCGGATGTGCTTTTTGGCGAGCGAGGTTTTGACGAACCGGAGCCAGTCTTCGGAAGGTTTCCTGTTTTTTTGGGTGATGATATCCACTACATCGCGCGTCTGGAGTTCATAATCCAGGGGAGCGATTTTGCCGTTTACTTTCGCGCCCACGCAGTTGTCACCCACGTCCGAATGGATGCGATAGGCGAAATCCACCGGCGTCGCGCCCGCCGGCAAATCGATTATATCGTTTTGAGGCGTCAGCACGAATATTCGGTCTTTGAAGAAATCCACTTTCAGGGATTCCAGAAAATCTTCCTCGTTATTGGCGTGTTTCTGCCAATTGTTCAATTGTTCCATCCAGAGCATTTCGCTTTTGTCTTTTACTCCGGTCCATTTCTTGTTTTTTTCCGCCGAACTTTTCACCTGTTGATAAGCCCAGTGGGCGGCGATACCGAGCTCGTTTTCCTGATGCATCTTTTCCGTCCGGATTTGAATCTCCAATATCTTGTTGTTTATGGCAAAGACCGTCGTATGCAGACTCCGGTAGCTGTTCGGTTTCGACCGGGCGATATAGTCCTTAAAGCGGTTCGGCATCGGCTGCCATAGGTTATGAATGACCCCGAGCACTGCGTAGCATTCCTTTACGGTATCGACGATGATGCGGAGCGCCACTAAATCATAGACCCGGTTCATATCCATGTCGTAGCGGAGAAGTTTTTTATAGAGGCTGTAATAGCGTTTGGCGCGGGAGTCTATGTTTATTGGTTCTATACTGTGTTCTTTGAGCGCTTTTCGAACTATTGGCACGACTTTTTGGGCGTATTCCTGGCGTTCGGAAAAGTCGTCTTTCACCTCCTTCGTTAGCCACTTATATTCCTCGGGATAGACGTAGGGGAAGGCCATATCTTCCAGATCGCCCGAAAGTTTTTGCATGCCGAGGCGATAGGCGAGCGGAGCGAATATCTCGATAGTTTCCCAGGCGAACTTTTTCTGCCGCTCGGGCGGAAGGAATTCCAAAGTCATCATATTACTGAACCGATCGGCGAGTTTTATGAGTAATATTCTCAAATCTTTGGCGGAAGAGATGAGAATTTTCCTGATGTTTTCGGAATCCGCTTTTTCGGGATATTCGATGGATTCTATTTTCGTAAGGCCGTCCACGAGATATGCAATTTCCGACCCAAATTCTTTTTCAATATTCTTGACTGTATATTTTGTGTCTTCCACGACATCGTGAAGCAGGGCCGTCGCGACGGCCGTCTCGCCCAAACCCCAGTCGAAAACCATTTTAGCCGTCTCAATGCAATGATTGATATAAGGTTCGCCGCACAGCCTCTTTACGCCCTGGTGGGCTTTTTCCGCGAATTCGTAGGCTTGGCGGATGAGGCCGTCTTTAGGCATTTTTTCAATCCATTCTATGGACATATATTGAATTGTAGGCTAAAATGCAAAAAATATGAATTTCAAACCATTGTCCAACCATTTATTTATCGAGCCGTTTACCGAGGAGGCGGTCACAAAGTCGGGAATAGTTCTGCCGGACACGGCGGAGAAAGAAAAGCCGATGCAGGGCAAGGTTATCGCCGTGGGTCCCGGCAAACTTAACGAAAAAGGCGAAAGAATTCCGATGTCGGTCAAGGTTGGCGACCGCGTGCTTTTCAAGAAATACGGACCGGATGAGATAGAGTTTGACAAGAAGAAATATCTGGTCGGAGATGAGGACGACATTCTGGCGATTTTAGATTAATTAAAACCATGGCAAAACAAATTTTATTCAACGAAAGCGCCCGCGTGGCGATGAAAAAGGGTATCGACAAGCTTGCCGAAGCGGTACGCATGACTTTGGGTCCGCGTGGTCGGGCGGTCGTGATTGAAAAGGGCTACGGCGCGCCTCAGGTCACTTTCGATGGCGTAACGGTGGCGAAGGAAATAGAATTCGAAGATAAGTACGAAAATCTCGGTGCCGAATTCATCAAACAGGCGGCGGATAAGACGAACGACGGCGTAGGCGATGGCACTACGACCGCAACCGTTTTGGCGCACGCGATGATCGAGGAGGGCGAAAAAGCCGTCCGCGAGAAAGGTTTCAATGTTATTCAGCTCGCCGAAGAACTCAAAAAAGGCAGCGAGGCGATTGTGAAAGCGCTCGAAAGCCAGAAAGAAGAGATAAACGACAATAAAAAAATAGAGGAAGTGGCGACCTTGTCGGCCAAAGACAACGAGATCGGCAAACTTATCGCCGAAATAATGTCCAAAGTCGGCCGGGAGGGCGTGGTGACCATCGAGGATTCCAATACCGTGGGCAACAGATACGAAATGGTGGAGGGAATGCAGTTCGATCGCGGCTATGTCTCGCAGTATATGGTGACGAATCAGGAAAAAATGGAATCTATTTTGGAAGACCCGTATATTCTCGTAACTGATCGGAAGATCTCGGCCATCGGCGATTTGCTCCCGCTTCTTGAAAAGGTCATTCAGAGCGGCAAAAAGGAACTTTTGATAGTGGCCGAAGAGGTGGACGGCGAGGCTCTCGCGACAATCGTGGTCAATAAGATTCGCGGCATCTTCAGCGTTCTCGTCGTAAAGGCGCCGGGTTTCGGCGATCGGAAAAAAGAAATGCTCCAGGATATCGCCATTGTGACCGGCGCGAACTTCGTCTCCGAAGATTTGGGTAAAAAGATGGAAGGAGTGGAGTTGAGCGATCTCGGGCACGCCCATCGCGTGGTGGCGGGGAAAGACAAGACCGTCATCGTGGGCGGTAAGGGAAACAAGAATGCCATTGATGAACGGGTAAAGCAGATTAAAGCGCAGATCAAAACCATCGATTCCGATTTCGACAAAGAAAAATTGCAGGAGCGTCTCGGCAAACTTTCCGGTGGCGTTGCGATTATCAAAGTGGGTGCGCCGACCGAATCTGCCCAGAAAGAACTGAAACAGCGGGTGGAAGACGCGGTAGCGGCCACGCGCGCGGCGATGGAAGAAGGCATTGTTCCCGGTGGTGGCATTGCGCTTTTCAATACTTATGAAACCATTTCAAAGAACATTCAGTCTAATCCCGTGGCCGAAGCAGTGGCCCAGATATTGAGCCGGGCTATCGAAGCGCCCTTAAGCGCGATTATTTCAAACAGCGGCGAGAATCCGGCGAAGATTATCGAAAAGCTCAAGAAGCGCGGTGCGAACGAAAACTGGAGAGGATTCAACGCGGTTAAAAACGATTTGGACGACTTGAAAGTCGCCGGCATCATTGACCCCTTAAAAGTCACAAAGACCGCCTTCCGGAACGCAGTTTCGGTCGCGGCCACCTACCTCACGATCGGCGCGGGCGTCGTGGAGATTCCCAAGAAAGATTTGCCAGGCAGCGGAATGCCCGGCGGAATGGGGGAGTACTAGGAAATTTGGTATAATAAACTTATGAAAAATAAAAATTGGTTGATAATCGGGGCAATCGTTCTTCTAGTCGTTATTTATTTCTTTGGTACTTATAACAGTTTCGTGAACGGGCGTGAGGCTATTGATGGCCAGTGGGCTCAAGTGGAATCCCAGTATCAAAGGCGTTTCGATATCATTCCGAATCTGGTGAATTCGGTGAAGGGCGCGATGAAGCAGGAGCAGACGGTCTTTGACGCCATTACGGAAGCGCGGACGAAATACGGCGCGGCCGCTACGGTGGACGATAAAGCCAAAGCCGCGGGGGAAGTGGAATCCGCTCTCGGACGCCTGCTCGTTGTGATGGAGAACTATCCGCAATTGAAATCCATTGATACGGTTCAAACCTTAATGGTTCAAATTGAAGGCACGGAGAACCGCGTGAGCGTGGAGCGCCAGCGTTTCAACGACAGTGTGAGGAGTTTCAACGCGATGGCGAAAAGATTCCCCTCGAATATCGTGGCCGGTATCTTCGGCTTCTCGGCGCGGGAATATTTTGAGGCTCAAGCCGGTTCCGAAAACGCTCCCTCGGTCAGTTTTTAAATTAAATGCTTAAGAAGTTTCTGCTTTTGGCCGGCGTCGCGTTTCTTGCGGCGCCGTTTCTCGTATTTGCCTATGAGAATCCCGGCCTGCCTGCGCAGGCAGGAATGCCCAAAGGCGCAGTGAACGATTTCGCTGAAATGCTCGTTCCGGCGGATATTGCGACATTGGAAACGAAACTTTCCGAATTCCAAAAACAAACCGGCAACGCGATTGTTATCGCGACGGTAAACAATTTGGGCGGGGACACGATTGAAAATTTCGCCGAAAAACTTTTCAAGGAGTGGGGGATAGGCGATGAAGAAAAAGACAACGGCATTTTAATACTCGTCTCGAAAGAAGACCGTGAGATGCGGATCGAGGTGGGCTACGGTTTGGAAGGCGCTCTAACCGACGCCCAGAGTTATTGGATCATTCGTGACGTGCTCACGCCCGCTTTCCGGAACGGCGATTACATAGGCGGATTGAACGGAGCGGCAGATAGGGTAATTGGTGCGATTTCCGGCACTGAAGAAATTCCTAGCGCTAGTCCGTCAAATTCCGGCAGAAGTTCCAATTTTGACTGGTTCTTTCTGATATTTTTTGTACCCGTCTGGCTCGCGAGCATTTTGGGTCGGTCAAAATCCTGGTGGGCCGGCGGAGTTTTGGGCGGTGCGGCTGGCGTCATTATCGGCATTATTTATGGTTTTCTCTATGCCGGTATTGTCGCGATCGGCGGATTGGCCGTCTTTGGTTTAGTATTCGATTATTTCGTCTCAAAAAGCTATGCGAAGTATAAGAGTGGCGGCGGCATTCCACCCTGGTGGCTGGGAGGCGGGGGATTCGGAGGCAGAGGCGGTTCCGGAGGCGGCGGATTCGGCGGTTTCGGCGGCGGTTCGTCCGGCGGCGGAGGCGCGAGCGGGAGGTGGTAGATTTGAAAATACCCCCGTTTAAGTGTTAATGTAGATTTGTAACGGAGGGGTCGCATAGTGGTCTAGTGCACCATCTTGGAAAGGTGGCAAGCT
>JBBTRY010000040.1:0-8592 GCA_038064955.1 Patescibacteria group bacterium | reverse complement strand
CGGGAAGGGGTGGTGTCAAATTCCAAAAAATTTTATTTTGTTTTTGTTGCTGGTGGGCGATGAGGGATTTGAACCCCCGGCCTTCATCGTGTAAAGATGTTGCTCTACCACTGAGCTAATCGCCCCCTTATGTCGGCCCGGAAGGACTCGAACCTTCGAATAGACGAGGTATAAGCTCGTTGCATTAGCCGCTATGCTACGGGCCGCACGGCTACTTCAAACCTACTTGCTTCAGATTAAAGCTTTTTATGATTTTGTAAAACTCCTCCTGCTCCAGAGTTTCTCTCTCTATAAGCGCCTTCGCGATGCTATCCAGAACGGTGCGGTGAGCCGTCACGATTTTTTTGGCGATGTTTAAGGTCTTCTCGATTATCTTATTCACCTCGGCATCTATTTCAGTACCGACGGTTTCGGAATAATCTTTTTCAGTCGTCATCTCGCGGCCCAAAAAAATCAGTTCTTGGGTCTTGCCAAAGGTGCGTGGCCCGAGTTTTTCACTCATGCCATATCTGGTCACCATCCGATGGGCATCGTCCGTCGCATTCTTGATATCGCTCGAGGAGCCGGTCGTAATGTCTTTGAAAACCAATTGCTCCGCCACATATCCGCCGAAGGATACGGCGAGGTCGGCCAAAAACTGCGTCTTGGTGCGGAGATGGGTTTCTTCAAGCGGCAATTTTATCGTATAACCGCCGGCCATTCCTCGGCTGATAATGGAAACCTTGTGTATCGGATCGGCATCTTTCAAAGCCGCCGCGACAAGCGCGTGGCCGGCTTCGTGATAGGCGGTGATTTTCTTTTCGTTATCGGAAATGACGCGGCTTCGGCGCGCGGGCCCCAGCATTACTTTCTCGATGGAACTCAAGAAATCTTCCTGGTCTACGATTTTCTTGTTCTCCCGGGCGGCTTTAATCGCCGCTTCATTTATTAGATTTGCCAAATCCGCTCCAGCGAAGCCCGGTGTGCGCACCGCCACCACTTTCAAATCGACGTTTTTCGCGAGCGGCTTTCCGATGGCGTGGATTTTCAAAATTTCCTCCCGATCTTTGATGTCGGGGCTGTCCAGAACCACGCGCCGGTCGAATCGACCGGGGCGCAGAAGCGCGGCGTCCAATACGTCCGGCCGGTTCGTTGCCGCCATCACGATAACGTTGGAATTCCGCTCAAAGCCGTCCATTTCAACGAGAATTTGGTTTAGAGTCTGTTCGCGCTCGTCGTGGCCGCCGCCCATTCCCGTGCCGCGCTCGCGTCCCACCGCATCGATCTCGTCTATGAAAATAATGGAAGGCGCGGCCTTCTTGGCTGTCATAAACAAGTCCCGCACGCGCGAAGCGCCCACGCCTACGAACATTTCGACGAATTCCGAAGCGGAAATATGGAAGAAGGGGACATTGCTTTCGCCCGCCACCGCCCGAGCTAAAAGAGTTTTACCCGTGCCCGGCAAACCCATCAAAAGCACGCCGCGAGGGATGCGCGCGCCGATATCCAAGAATTTCTTGGAATTTTTCAAAAAATCCACCACTTCGCGCAATTCTTCCTTGGCTTCTTTCAATCCCGCCACATCCTTAAAAGTGACCTTATCTTTGCTTCGCGAGAATAGCTTTATATTCATTTTACCGAACGAAAAAGCCTGATTCGCCCCGGTTTTCGCCTGGCGGAATATCCACCAGAAAATCAAAACCATCACGATTATGGGCAGAATAGTCGGAATGAGAACACTCATCCAGTATTTGAAACCGCTCTCATCCTGGACGCTCAATTGGAGCTTCGCTAAAGACTCTTTCGACACGCCGTAATTGGCGAGCGTTTCGATTATTCCCGTCTCATTTTCTTTGCGGGAATGGGCGTCCGTTCCATCCTGAAGCTTTATTTCCAAATCATTGCCGTTCACATTCACACTCTTCACCTCGCCCGCGGTTATCTTTTGTGCCAGAGCGTCAATCGTAAGTTTCTGGGAATCGCCACCGGCCGACGACGAAAAAAGTGAGAAAACGAAAGCGACGAAAAACAAAAAGATTATGGCGCCCGTGAAATTTTTGGTAAACTTTTTCATATTTGAATCTTCATCATAACAAAAAAACAACCCGCCCTCAAATGGGGACGGGATCGAATTTCTACTACCTGGTTAATTTCAAAACAATTCTCTTTTCCTGTAATTTTACCTCGTGAACGGTGAAATTGTAGGTTTGACCGACTGTCAGCTCTTTTCTCATTTCCAGCAGGCCACCGAAATCCGTCACATGCACCTGGCCCTGCAAACCATGCTCCAAACTCACGACTGCGCCGAAAGGATTGAAAACGTAGACCGTGCCTTTCGTTTCATCGCCTTCCTTGAAAAGCTCTTCGACTTTGACCCATGGGTCTTCCTTTAATGCTTTGAGCGAAAGTGATATACGGCCATCCTTGATGTCCATTATCTTGGCTTTGATTACCTCATCTATTTTCACGAATTCCTTGGGATTATCGATTACGCGATAATCTATTTCGGAAACATGGATGAATCCTTCAAGAGCCGGATTGTCGGTAAAGCGGATGAAGACGCCGAAATCCGCCACGCCCGAAACCACTCCCTCGACATCCTGGCCGACTGAATAATTCTTAGCAAGCTCTTTGGCGCTCAATTCCTGCGCCGCCCGTTCGGAAACGATTAATTTATTGGTGCGTGAGTTCGCGTCGATTATTTTCACTTCGAATTCCTGGCCCACGAAAGCCTGGAGTGCCTCGAGAATTTTACCCCTCTCCTCCGCACCAACTTTCGGATAATGTTCGTTCGCAAGCTGGGAAACCGGCAGGAAGGCTCCCAATCCCCTAAGCTCGGCCATCAAACCGCCCTTATTGAAGCCGGTTATTTTAACCTTAATGACCTCTTCCTTACCCATTAATTCCTGAACATCAGTCCAGGCCTTCTGCTTGTCGGCCTGCGAAAGCGAAAGTTCTATTAATCCTTCTTCATTATCTATATTGACTACCTTGGCGTGCACGGGCTCGCCCACGTTCAGACTCTTCACGATTTCCTTCGCATTCTGAAGTTCACCGCGATAAACGGCGCCCGTACCGAAACGGCCCAAGTCTACCGTGAGCATCTTGGAACTTTTTTCCAGTACTTTTCCCTCGACGAGATCGCCCGTCTTCAGGGTCAGCAAAAAATTCGGGTCCGTTTTTAAAAACTGACCAATAAGAGTATTCGCACTCGGTTTCACATTATCCATACTTGACGAAGACTATCACAAAAGCGCGTTGAAAATCAAGCCGAAATCGGTTAAAATGAATATAAGTTATGATTATCAATTATTACGGCGGAGATTACTTCAAAATCCAGGCCGGGGATCTCACCATACTCATTGACCCGGAAAACCAACGCTCATTCAAGGGCGCGACATTGGCGTTAAACACGATAAGGCCTAGCTTGGCGGAAGCGCCCATTGAAACCTCCCCGACATGGATAGATCACCAGGGAGAATATGAAATACAGGGAATAAGGGTGGAGGGCCGGACTTTGGGCGAAGAGGAAAAAAAGGAAAAGACGGCTTATCGAATCGATTTTGACGAAATTCGTATCGGCGTTTTTGGCCATCTCGCGAAAGAGCCCGACCCTAAGGTGCAGGAGTTTTTGATGGACTGCGACATATTGATTATTCCAGCCGGGGAAAAGCCTTTTATCTCTTCCGCGGCGGCGGCCAAACTCATCCGCCAACTTGAGCCCTCAATCGTCATTCCGTCTTTCGCCAATAATCCGAAATCATTCTTTAAGGAAATGGGACAGGAAAAAATAACGGCGGAAGAAAAATTCGTCTTTAAAAAGAAAGACCTCGCGCCGAAAGCGATGGTCGTAAAATGGCTGGCTTCCTGATAAAAATCCGCGAATTCCTGCGGCGGGTTCGGCGCTCGGACGACCGCGAGAAAAAGCGCTGGATGATTTTTTTCTCCGCTATCGGAATAGTCGCCGTCGTCGCCCTTTGGATGGCCTATCTGAATGTCACTCTCCCTAAGAGCTCCGCGGGTGAAACGAGCGCGACCCCCGAAGAAATTGGAACATCGCCATCTTTCTTTAAAATTCTCGGAACGGGCTGGGAATCCGTTTGGAAAAGCATCGAGAGCAATGCAAATAGTATCGGCGGAAATTTGGAAAATCAATGGCTGAATCTGATGGAACAGGCAAAACGCACGAATGACGTGAACCTGGAAAAACCTTCGAATTAGGATATATTAATTAAAGGAATAATTTATGAATAAAGAAAAAGAAATAAAAATGCCGGAAGAAAGAGCGGACAAAATCCAGGCGCAGGAGATTACCTCCGAGCTCCGCGATTCCTATTTGGATTACGCAATGTCCGTCATCGTCTCACGAGCCCTGCCCGATGTGCGCGACGGCCTGAAGCCGGTTCAGCGGAGAATTCTCTGGGCGATGTGGGACGACAGCCTGACACACAGCGCCAAATTCCGGAAATCGGCCAACGTCGTGGGCGCGGTGCTGGGACGCTACCATCCGCACGGCGACATTGCTCTTTACGATGCGATGGCCCGAATGGCTCAGGATTTTTCCCTGCGCTATCCGCTGGTTGACGGTCAGGGAAATTGGGGATGCTTCACAAAAGACACCGAGGTTAAACTTACGGACGGTCGCAATTTGAATTTCGGTGAACTTGTGGAAGAATACCGGCAAGGAAAAATAAACTATACCTACGCGGTGAATTCCGCTGGATTGATTTGCGTCGCAGAGATAAAAAATCCCCGCTTAACTAAAAAAGACGCGGAGTTGGTAAAAATTTTTCTGGATAACGGTGAGGAAATCCGCTGCACTCCGAACCACCGCTTTATGCTCAAGGACGGTTCGTATTGGGAAGCGCAGGAACTGAAAAATGGCGAGAGTTTAATGCCTTTTTATGAAAAGTTATCTACCACTCAAGACCGGCTCAATCGGGAAGGTTATAAGCTGATTTATCAGCCAAAAAAAGACGATTGGGTCCCGGCACACCACCTGGCCGACAATTATAATCTAACTTTGGGCAAGTATTCGAAAAGCGTCGGCAGAGTCAGACATCATATTGATTTCAATAAACTCAACAATAATCCCGGCAAGGTTAAGTTTATGAATATTTGCCGGGCCGCGCTGGATAAATACAAAACCCTGGACGAAAAATTCTACGAGCGGACGCGAGATACCATATACAAATACGGTCGCGCTACATGTTGGGCTACTGGCATAAATAAATATTTTAACGGCAATCCAAATCTGGCACTCCAAGAGATAAATAAGAACCATAAAATAGTCCGTGTGGAATTTATTTCGGAACGGGAAGATGTTTACGATTTAACGATAGATAACCATCATAACTTTGCCTTGGCTTCTGGTATTTTTGTTCACAATTCGATCGACGGCGACAGTCCGGCGGCCATGAGATATACGGAAACGAGGTTGTCGCGCATTGCCGAAGAGCTTCTCATAGATATTGAAAAAGGAACTGTTGATTGGCAGCTGAACTATGACGCCACTCGTGAAGAGCCGAAATTCCTCCCGGCCCGGCTCCCGAACCTGCTTTTGAACGGCACGGTCGGCATCGCGGTCGGCATGGCCACCTCGATTCCACCCCACAATCTCGGCGAAATCGCGGACGCGACCGCTCATTTAATAGAGCACCCCGATGCCGACATAAAAGAGTTGATGCAATTCATGCCCGGACCGGACTTTCCGACCGGTGGTATCATCTACGACAAAAAAGCCCTCGAGGAGGCCTATACGACCGGCAAGGGTTCGGTCACTATCCGAGCTAAAGCCGAAATAGAAGAAAGAACCCATTCGAAACACACAGGGCAAGCATCGTCCGGCAGTTTCCAGATAATAATTTCCGAAATTCCGTATCAGGTGAACAAGTCCGACCTCATCACCAAGATGGCCGAGCTCGTGACGGACAAGAAGATCGAGGGTATCCGCGACATCCGCGACGAGTCCGACCGTGAAGGCCTCCGCATCGTCGTGGAGCTGAAGAACGATTCCTCGCCCCAGAAGATATTGAACCAGCTCTACGAATACACCGAGCTCCAGAAGAATTTTTATTACAACGTTCTCGCGCTCGTAAACGGCCTTCAGCCGGAGATACTATCGCTCAAAGACGTGCTCTCGGAATATCTGGAACACCGGAAAATCGTAATCCGTAGACGGACGGAATTCGATCTCAAAAAAGCTCAGGACCGCGCCCACATTCTCGAAGGCCTCGTTAAGGCACTCGATAACATAGACAAAATAATCTCGACCATCAAGAAATCGAGGGACCGCGAAACGGCGAAACAGAATCTGGTCAAGAATTTCAAACTCTCGCCTCTCCAAGCCGACGCCATTTTGGAAATGAAACTCCAAAGTCTCGCCGCCCTCGAACGGGAAAGATTGGAGAATGAACTCAAAGAAAAAAGAAAACTCATCGCCGAGCTCGAGTTGATATTGAAACAGCCGAAGAGGATATTGGGCATCATCAAGGATGATCTTCTGGGCCTCAAAAAGATTTTCGCCGACCCGCGCCGGACGAAAATCGTCGCAGGCGGACTCAAAGAATTCAAAGAGGAGGATCTTATCCCGCAGGAAGAGGCAATTATCACTTTCACCCAGGACGGCTATGTGAAAAGAATGCCGCCGACGACCTTCCGCGTTCAGAAGCGCGGCGGCAAGGGCCTCATCGGCTCCGACCTCAAAGACGAAGACTTGATCAACCAGCTCCTTTCGGCCGACACGCACGACAACATCATCTTCTTCACCACCGGCGGAAAAGCCTTTCAGACGAAAGTCTATGAGATACCGGTGGCCGCTCGCACCGCGAAAGGCAAATCAATCCATAATTTCCTCGAGATACCGCCGAACGAAAAAGTAAGCGCAATCGTTACTTATCCACAGGCGCACGCCGACGGCAAGCACTTTATGGTAATGGTCACGAAAAGCGGCGTGGTGAAGAAAACTCCTTTGGCGGACTTCGAGAATGTCCGCCGGAGCGGCATCATCGCCATCAAATTGAGCGCGGGCGACATTCTGGGCTGGGTGAAGCTCTCCGAAGGCGACGACCAGATAATCCTCGTAAGCGCCCTCGGGCAAGCCATCCGTTTCAAGGAAAAAGACATTCGGGGTATGGGTCGCGCGGCCGCGGGCGTGCGTGCCATTCACCTCAAGAAAGGCGACAGCGTGAGCGGGCTTGATATAATAAAGAAAGAGAATTCGGACAAATCAAGAATGGTGGCGGTGATGGCGAACGGTTTCGCCAAGCAGACGGCGCTCAAAGAATACAAGATTCAGCGCCGGGGCGGCTCGGGAATAAAGACGGCCAAGATTACGGATAAGACGGGACCCGTCATCGGAGCGCATATCGTGGACGATAAAGTAGAGGAGGTGTTGGCTTTTTCAACCAAGGGCCAAGCCATCAGGACGCCGCTCAAAGATATCAGGGTTTTGAGCCGCGCCACCCAAGGAGTGAAAATAATGAATCTGGAAAAAGGGGATAATTTAGTGGGAATCGTATGTTTATAGAACCATGAACCTCTCAAAAAACCAATTAATAATCGCAACTATAACCGGAGCGGTAATTTTGATATTTGCGTTAATTTTTTCGGGCGTCATCCCCGGCCTCCAAAATAGAACAACCGACCCGATGAAAATAAATGCGATCTTAAACTTCTGGGGGGTTGGTGACACGAAAGACGCTTATGCGGGTATTTTTGGTTCTTTCAAAACGACCTATCCCAACGTCACGGTGAATTACCGCGCTTTCACGGACGGCGCCGAATACGACACCGCACTTCTCGAAGCGCTCGCAGCCGGCCAGGGCCCTGATATTTTCATGATTCGGAACACGGATCTTCCGAAGCAAGCGAATAAAATCGCTCCTTTTCCTCAAACGCGGATTACCGCTGTTCAATTCAAACAATACTTCCCGCAAACCGCCGGCCAAGATTTTACCCTAAACCAAAACGTCTACGCCTTCCCGCTTTCAATAGACACGCTCGCGCTTGTTTATAATCGCGATATCTTCGATCAGGCGGCGGTACCGCTTCCGACGAGTTGGCAAAGCTGGGAGGATTTCACGGCCGCGGCCTCCAAATTGGAAGCCAAAACTGAAACCAACGACCTTCTCTATCTCCTTATGATGCAGAACGGAACGAAACTTTCGGACAATAGCGGCAAAGGACTAGTGTCTTTCGCCTCTCCGAACGGCGTCCAAGCTTTGAACTTTTATTCTCCGCTTTATAAAGCAGGAGCAATCGACGATTTCAGCCAGGGTAAGACAGCGATGACTTTTGCTTACGCGCGCGACCTCCCGCGAATCGCTTCGAAGAATGGATTTTTGAATTTCGACGTGGCACCCGTTCCCCAACCGAAGAATACCGCCCTTTCGATCTCGTATCCGAGCTATTGGGGCTACGCCGTTTCCCGCCAAAGTGCAAACCAAATGCTCGCCTGGAATTTCATAATCGCGATGACAACGGACGAAATAATAGCGAAAGATTACCTGGAAAAAACAGGCCGGCCGCCGGCTTTGAGTTCGCTTATCTACAAATACCAAAATGACCCCGCCCTCGGCGTTTTCGCGAGACAGGCCCTGACCGCCCGCTCTT
>JBBTRY010000039.1:0-1026 GCA_038064955.1 Patescibacteria group bacterium | reverse complement strand
AGATTTGACTCCCAGCGATTTCCGCTTAGAGCAGAACTACCCGAATCCGTTCAATCCGACAACTCGCATCCGATTCGAGGTGCCGAAACAAGGCTTAGTACGACTGGCGGTTTATGACGCTCTTGGCCGGGAGGTAAAACTCCTGATCCAGGAAATTAAATCCGCTGGCGTTTACGAAACCGATTTCGATGCTGAAAATCTCCCGAGCGGCGTATACTTCTACCGTCTCAATTCAGGCAATTTCACGGAGACGAGGAAGATGATGTTTGTGAAGTAAAAATCAACAAAAGGACTGGCACAGAAATTGTGTCCAGTCCTTTATATTTACGAACCTTACGAAGTCCCACTTCGTAAGGTATAATTAAAATATGAACCAATCAATTAAATCTTACGAAGTGGGACTTCGTAAGATTTAATGCTTCAGGAGTTTATCGAGATTGAAACCTTCTGAAGTGCTGTCCGCCGGGCGAAGATTACCGTAAGTCGAGATGCCGACATTCAGGAACTGCGAGCCCTCGTGGTCAAAGCGCGGGGCGGTGAGGCGGTAGCTCACCTCAAAACTGGAATTAGGAATTGTGAATGATGAATTAGGAATGGCGTAAATAATGATTTTACCATTCTTCTTCTCATACCACACCTTGCCGTCAAAATTCGGGGTCAAGAGCACCGTCACATTATCCAGCCCCTCCGCGGAGAGATTGGTGGTCTTCGCGAAGAGCCAGAGGTCAGAGCCCTCTTCCGCATTCGCGAGATCTAGCGAATAAGTCCGATAGGACTCATAGGACTTTACGAGGTTAAACCTCGTAAGATTTAGAAGACCGGTCGTTTCTTTGGTCTTTTTATTTTTCACACAAATGCGTTTTTTCTCATCTACGGACGTCGAACATCTGCATAAAGCCATATGGAAATTTGCTATAAATCTACCGGCATCAAAGGTGTTTTAAGTAAGGACATTACCCGATGGTATTGATTTTTCCTAGATATATATTATAATCCAAAAAGATTTGGATTTAAAATTTAATCACA
>JBBTRY010000038.1:0-1476 GCA_038064955.1 Patescibacteria group bacterium | reverse complement strand
GGCGCAGGCAGGCCTGCCGGCTCCGCCGAATTTCCGCCGCTTTTACCCAAAAGACCGCCTGTACCAAATGGCGAAATAATACCGTTAGACAAGGCGATTACAATTACAATAATGCCGGCCACCGCTCCGCCGATTATCCAGAAAATCAATGATTTGTTTTGCATGGTTTTAATTTTAAAAGTTATTTAACCGAGATTTTAATTTTTGCGCCCAAGGCATCAACTAGTTTATCCAAAAACAGGATAGTTGGATTGTATTCACCGGATTCAAAACGTGAAATCGCCGATTGCTTCGTACCAATCATTTGAGCCAATTCTTTTTGGGTTATGCCCTTTTTTATTCTTTTTTCCATTACCATTCGAATAATCTCAAACTGCGGGCCGAGTTCGTTATAGGCCTTTTTTACTTTTTCATCCTTCAGAATTTTTCTTTTTAATTCTTTATAATTTTCCATGGTGTAAATATAACATATATGTTATATAATATCAATAAGGTTATTCGTTAATGCTTTCTAGTTTTTTAGCGGCTATTTTTAACTCTTTTGGAGGTATTTTTGGCGTCTTTTTCATAAACCCGTGTAATAAAATGATTTGACTCCTATAAAACGTGTACAAAATCCTTATTTCTTGCCTTCCTCTTATTCTTAGTTCAAACAAATCTCCGGTAATTTTCTTTGAGTGCGGCATACCTAAATTATTTCCGAACACTTCCAATAAATCTAATGTTCTCAGAACCTTAGCCCGCGTATTTTTTTCTAGAGAGATTAAGAATTTTTCGAGCGGTGAATCAAAAACCTTTATTTCCATGGCATTATTTCACATTCAACGGAATGCCTTTTTCATTCGTTTCGATTTGGTTCAGCCATTCGCTCGCGTCGTGCCGCGGTGCCACCAAATGATAGGAAATTTCGAGATTTCGAGATTTCGAGATTTCGAGATTAGACGGTTCTCCAAATACTACTATTTGTTTTTGAGCGGGTTTTAATTCATACCACGCGCGGCCGTTGAACTGCGGGGTAAGTAATACCTGAATGTCTTTCATATTCTTGCCTTCGGCGATTGTTTGCCAGAATAACCAGAGGTCGGAGCCGACAGAAACCTTATTAAAGTCAATCGTATATTCATAATTCCTAATTCCTAATTCCAGTTTTATTTTCCCATACACTTCCTCTTTCTGCCCGATTGTATTTGAAACATAAGTAGCGTATTTCACTCCGCCAATCTGATAGACCGGGTCAATAGTCGTTACATAAAGCTTGTTTACGCCGGAGATATTGTTTCCGCCCATATTGAGGTTGCCGGACATTGTGTCGCCGGATTTCAAAACGTAAGCGCCGGTTGAAGTGGAGGTGCCGCCCACGGCATTCGTGATGGCGTCGCTCACATATTGCACCGAGGCCGCGTCAGTCGAGATAGCCGGATAGCCGAGACCGATAATCTTCTGGCTCCCGACATCAATGGCGGGTTGAGCACCGGG
>JBBTRY010000037.1:0-2123 GCA_038064955.1 Patescibacteria group bacterium | reverse complement strand
TGTCGTGAAAGCAACAATGTGCGACAGTATTCTGCGGGCTTTCTTTCATATCAACGTCTATTGGTTTATAGTTAATGGATAACAAATGAAGAAAAATTCAGTCCATTTTATCGGCATCGGCGGCATCGGGGTCAGTTCCCTGGCCTATTGGTTTAAGGCTCAATCCCTCGACAAGCTCGGGACTGCTAAAGGCAGAAAATGGGCTGTTTTTGGCTCGGATTCGGTCGAGGGTAAAATTACCTTAGACCTCAAAAAGGACGGTTTTAAGGTCAAAATAGGCCATAAAAGGGGCCTTTTAGGGCCTAAAACGGATCTAGTTATATATAGTAATGCCATAGGGCCGGACAACCCGGAGCTTCGGGAAGCCCGGCGTCGGGGCATTCCCATGATGTCCTATCCTGAGGCAGTCGGGACGCTCACCCGCCGTTACCGAACTTTCGGGGTGGCGGGGGCGCACGGCAAGAGCACGACGACTGCCCTCTTGTCTTTGGTTCTGATAAAAGCCGGCTGGGATCCGACCGTCATCGTGGGCACGAAATTAAAGGAGTTTGGCGGGAGAAATTTTCGCTTGGGTAAGAGCAACTATCTGGTTCTGGAGGCCGACGAGTGGAAGGGCGCATTCTGGAACTACTCCCCCTTCGGCGCCATTATTACAAATATCGACCGCGAGCACTTGGATTTTTATAAAAACTTCGGGAACGTCAAAAAAAGTTTTTTGAAGTATATCGGGAACATCCAGACCGGCGGAATCCTCGTCGCGAACCGCGATAGCGAGAAATTATTTTCGCTGAAGAAAGAAATCGAAAAAATCACGAAACGGAACGGCGTGGAACTGGTCTGGTATTCGATCGCGGTCGCTTCCCCGCCCCTCGTTTCTCGTCTGAAAAGAAATCTCTCCGTTCCAGGCAAGCATAATCTCCAGAATGCGATGGCAGTTTATGTGTTAGCGCGAAATTTGGGCATTCCCGAAAATAAAATACTTAGAGCGCTCAAAGGTTATCACGGTGCCTGGCGAAGAATGGAATTTAGAGGTGAATTAAGAATAAGGAATAAGGAATTAGGAATTAGGGATAAGAAGGTAAAAGCTAAACGAGGTGATTCCATAATTCATAATTCAAAATTCATAATTCCAATCTACGACGACTACGCCCATCACCCGACGGAAATAAAAGCGACGCTTCAGGCCTTCCGGGAAAAGTATCCCGATTCAAAGATAATCTGCGTTTTTCAACCCCATCAGGCCCATCGCCTCAAGATGCTCTTCAACGATTTTGCGCACGCTTTCAACGACGCCGATTCGCTCATCCTACTCCCCTCTTATAAGGTGGCGGGCCGGGATGTTTCGAGTAAAAAATACACCTCGGAAAATCTGGCGAAAAAGATCAAAGGTGCGATCTATCTAAAAAATCCCAGAAATTTGAAAAAAGCCGTAGAAAAAGCCGTAATTCATAATTCAAAATTCATAATTCATAATTCTGTGTTAATTATGATGGGCGCGGGCACCATCGTGAACTCCACCGATGAACTCCTGCGGAAAATGAAGTAAGATAAGACAAATGTATTACAAAGATGTCGAACAATTCAAAGAGCTCGCCGGCTACGAAATAGACGGCTTTTGGTATCCGCGCGTCACGAAGATAATGGAGATAAAATCCAAACCGGAACTCTACCGTTTCTACGCGAATCTGCCGAGCTTCGATGCGGGCGAAAAAATAAAATCCCAGTCCGCGAGCGAGGGCACGATGGTGCACGAGGCCGTGGAGGGCATCCTAATGGGCAAGAATCCGGAGATTCCGCCGGAAATTCTTCCCTCCGTTCAAGCCTTCGTTGAATTTACCGAACGGAACAAGATTCAGGTGGATAAAGATTTCGTGGAAAAGCGCCTCGTAAATTATGAAGAGCGCTACGCCGGCACCTTGGATGCAATTGCCCTTATCGGCGGGAAGCTCGGTATTTTGGATATCAAAACATCGATGGCTATCTATCGCGACTACAACCTCCAGACCTCGGCCTATATAGCCGCAATGAAAGACCAAGTGAAAGGATTGGAGACGCGGTGGATTTTGCGGATAGACCAAATAAAAACCTGTCATATTTGCGGAGCGACGATGCGGAGCAAGGGC
>JBBTRY010000036.1:0-2329 GCA_038064955.1 Patescibacteria group bacterium | reverse complement strand
GAGGTAATTTCTTTGGATGTGATCAATGCTTTTTTCATTGTCATCATCTCCTTTCTTGATTGATTTATGGAATTGTTTAAGAGCATTCTTGATTCTCAAGAATATTAAAATGATATCACAACATAGAGTAAAAGTCAATTCTTCAAAAACCGCTCCATTTCAGCGATAATTGGCCTATATATGAAAGCGGACTTCTCCAAACCCTACGACCCGAAGGAAACCGAAGGAAAAATATATCAAACCTGGCTCGATTCCGGTTACTTCAATCCGGACAAGTTGCCCGGCAAGCGCTCGAAAAACTACATCGTCTACATGCCATTGCCGAACGTGACGGGTACGCTTCATATGGGCCACGCGCTCAATAACACCATTCAAGATATTCTTATTCGTTACCACCGAATGAAAGGTTTTCGGACGCTCTGGCTTCCGGGCACGGATCACGCCGGCATTGCCACGCAGTATGTGGTGGAGAAAGACCTGCGGAAACAGAATATTTCCCGCTTCGAACTGGGCCGCGAAAAATTCACGGAAAAAGTCTGGGAGTGGAAGGAGAAGTACGGCGGGATAATCCTTGACCAACTCAAAAAATTCGGCGTTTCGGCCGACTGGTCGCGCACGCGCTTCACAATGGACCAAAGCTATGCCGAAGACGTTTTTAAAACTTTCATTCATTATTACGAAAAAGGTTGGGTGTACCGCGGACTCCGCACCGTGAATTGGTGTCCGAAGGACGGCACGAGCCTTTCTGAACTCGAATTGGAATACGCGGACGCCGAAACCAAGCTTTGGTACATAAAATATTCGCCGGAGATAACCGTGGCGACGACCCGGCCGGAAACCATGCTCGGTGACACAGCGATTGCCGTGAACCCGAGCGATAAGAGATACAAGCATCTTATCGGAAAGACCGTCACCCTTCCAATCCAAAACCGCGAGATACCTATCGTGGGCGACATCGCGATAGACCTTAAGTTCGGCACGGGCGCGGTAAAAGTGACCCCAGCCCACGACATTCTGGATTTCGAAATCGGCCAGCGACACAAATTGGAGACGATTCAGGTTATAAACGAACGAGCCAAGATGACGGCCGCGGCCGGAAAATATGAAGAACTCAAAACTATTGAGGCCCGCGAAAAAATCGTGAACGACCTCAAAGAAATGGGGCTTTTGGTAAAAGAAGAAAAATACCAAACCCGCGTCGCGAAGTGCTATCGTTGCGGCACTATTATAGAGCCTATTCCTTCCAATCAGTGGTTTTTGAAAATGGACAAGCTCGGCGCGATGGCGAAGCAGGCCATAAAATCTAAAAAAGTGAGAATCCGGCCGAAAAACTTCGAAAAAACTTATCTGAATTGGCTTGAAAACGTTCGTGACTGGTCCGTCTCGAGGCAAATCTGGTGGGGACATCGGCTACCTGTTTGGTTTCACGAACCAAAATGTATACCCAAAAAGGGACACGAAAAGGACTCCGCCAAGTGCGAGGAGATGGTGGTTTCGCTTATCAAACCGGAATGTAAATACTGTGAGGGGAAGTACGTTCAATCGGATGATGTCCTGGATACTTGGTTTTCTTCCGCCATCTGGCCCTTTGGTGGGCTCTCCAAAAAGGATTTCGAGAATTATTATCCCGGAAACGCCCTCGTGACTGCCCGGGATATCATCAATTTGTGGGTCGCGCGGATGATTTTCTCCGGCTTGGAACTGAAGAAAAAAGTCCCCTTCACCGACGTCTTCATCAACGGCACCATTCTCACCAAAGACGGCCGGCGGATGTCTAAAAGCTTGGGTACGGGCATCGACCCTCTGAATTACATCAACCTGCACGGAGCGGATGCGACGCGCTTCGCGCTCATTTGGCAGGCCTCCGGCCAGGATATCCGATGGGACGAAGCCGCCGTTATGGCCGGACGGAAATTCTGCAATAAAATCTGGAATGCCAGCCGATTTGTTCTCCAAAAAAACACCGGCATCGCGAAACCTTCCAAGGCGCTGGTCGGAAAAACTTCCGCCGACAAGAAAATTCTCAAAAAACTTGCGGCGGTAAAAAAACAAACCGGAAAAAATATTGAAAACTTCGAATTCTCGAAAGCGCTCCACGATATTTATGATTTTTTTTGGCACGAATTCTGCGATGTCTATATTGAAGAAACGAAGAAACAAGAAGGCGGGCAGGAAATTCTTTTTTACGTCCTTTCTGAATCCCTAAAAATGCTCCATCCTTTTATGCCTTTCATCACGGAAGCAATCTACGGAAATGCCGGCGAAAACAAAAAACTTTTAATGATTGAAAAATGGTAGCCGCACTCAACTTAGCCGTTATCCTTGCGCT
>JBBTRY010000035.1:0-31220 GCA_038064955.1 Patescibacteria group bacterium | reverse complement strand
CTTTTGGCGATTCTTTTACGAACCGGAACGAAAGAAAAAAACGTTGGAGACCCGAGACCATCGGAAGAAGAAAAATTAATATGAGCACCAATATAAAAGATAAGGTCTTCGTTGGTTTATCGGGTGGGGTGGATTCCTCCGTCGCCGCTTTTTTGCTGAAGAAGGAAGGGTACGATGTAACCGGCGTTTTCATCAAATCTTTCAATGTGGATGGTTGCGCCGAACGGGACGCGGAAGATGCCCGGCGGGCGGCCGCGCATTTAGGCATCCCATTTTATGTTTTCGATTTCGAGAAGGAATATAAAAAAGAAGTGGTGGAATATATGGTTCGGGGCTATCGGAACGGGCTCACGCCCAATCCGGATGTGATGTGCAATAAGGAGATAAAGTTCGGGCTGTTCCTGAAAAAAGCTCTGGAGATGGGAGCGGACTATATCGCGACTGGGCACTATGTACGGCTCGCGGAGAGAGAAGGTATATTTTCTTTCCTTGAGGCTAGGGATGGGAACAAAGATCAATCCTATTTTCTCTGGACGCTCACGCAGGAACGGCTGAAATACTGTCTTTTTCCTATTGGAGATTATGTGAAGCCCGAAGTGAGAGAAATCGCGCGGAAAGCGGGCTTGCCCACGGCTGAAAAGAAAGATTCGCAAGGAATCTGCTTTTTAGGCGAGGTGGCGTTGGATGAATTCCTGAAGGACTACATCAAGCCGAAGAAGGGATTGGTCGTTGATACGAATGGCAGGAAGATTGGGGAGCACGACGGAATTTTTTTCTACACCATCGGCCAGAGGCACGGCCTGGGTTTAGGAATTAGGAATCAGGAATTAGGAATGAAGGGAAAGACGGAAACTCGCCCATACTATGTAGCTGATAAAAATTTAGAAACAAATACACTTATGGTTGCGGAAGGGGATGACAATTCGGCGCTTTTCAAGAAAAAAATAGAAATCACGGGGGTAAATTTTATCAATCCGGAGTTATTAGAAATTAGAAATTCGAAATTAGAAATTCCCGTGCTTGCACGGGTTAGGTATCGTCAACCGCTCATGAAGGCGAGAATCATGAATAATGAATCAGGAATTAAGAGTCGCTCCATAATTCATAATTCCAATTCCTTAATTCTCAAATTTGACCGTCCGGTAAAGTTCGTGGCGCCGGGTCAGTCCGCGGTCTTCTACGAAGCGGGATTTTTCGCCTGCCTGCGCAGGCAGGCCTGCCTGCGCAGGCAGGCCGGTCTCTGCGGCCGACGTATGTTGGGAGGTGGTATAATTTTATAGTGGAGCCGTATAATATTTTCTTTTTCGGTTCGGTATTCTTCCTGGCTGGAGTAGGGCTGGAGAGTCTGAAGCTCAATTTTTGGATTTTGATAATAACGGCGGCCTTAGCGGCCGTTTTTGTTTTATTCGGATTTTGGAAGAAAAATCGGCGGTTTTTTTGGATTGCGGGACTTTCGGCCTTTATAGCCATTGGCGCGCTTTATTCGGCCGCCGCCGACAGGAATTTTGCCGAAAAATACTTTCCGAAAGGCGAAACGCTCAATTTTCAGGGATTGATCGTGAATAATCCCGCTCCGCGGGGGAGTTCCCAGTCTCTTTACGTCCGGACGAAACTTTCCGGCGCCGAAGTAAAGATACTTGTGAAAGCCGAGCGTTATCCCGAATTCCATTATGGCGACTTGATTTCGGTGAATGGCGCAATCAAAAAACCAGAATCGGAGGGCCTGCCTGAGCAGGCAGGCCTGCCTGCGCAGGCAGGCTATGCCCAATATCTCGCGAAGGAGGGGATAAGCGGAGTTGTTTCATATCCCGAAGTAAATTTAATCGCGGAAAATAAAGGCGCGCCTTTTAAATCTTTCTTGTTCAATCTCAAAAATTCCATCGTGGATAGATTCGGAGAAATATTGCCGGCCGAGGAAGCGGCTTTTCTTTCCGGCCTGACTTTAGGCGAACGGAGCGATTTTTCTCCCGAATTCAAGGAAGCCCTGCAGACGAGCGGCACGACGCATCTGGTCGCGCTTTCGGGTTACAATGTTTCAATTGTCATCGTGGCGACAATGGCTTTACTCACTTCATTCTTGAAAAGAAGGATCGCTTTTATTGTCGCCTTCATTTTCCTTGTCGCTTTCGTGCTTATGACCGGAGCGGAGGCATCGGTCGTGCGGGCGGCGATTATGGGCGCGCTCGTCGTTATCGCGACCGAGAGCGGACGCATCTTCAATCCGCGGAATGCCATAACACTCGCGGGACTCTTGATGGTGCTCATAAATCCCAAGGTATTGGTCTTCGACGCCGGTTTTGAACTTTCGTTCCTGGCCCTTATCGGCATCGTGTATCTGAAGCCGGCACTTGAGGATTTTTTCAATTTGCCGATCGGCGGGGAAAAAGGAACTTTCTCTTGGCGGGAAAATCTTCTGATGACGAGCTCCGCTCAACTCTTGGTCGCACCGATATTAATCCAAAGTTTCGGCAATTTTTCGCCGATTTCGCTCGTTTCGAACGTGCTGATTTTGGAATTCATTCCATATACAATGATGTTAGGTTTTGCCGTCGCCGTTTTCTCCGGCATCTCGCATTATCTCGCGCTCATCGGCGGCTGGTTTGTCTGGCCGCTATTAAAAATCGAGACGGGACTGATAGAATTCTTCGGCAATTTCAATCTGTCCCTGAATATGTCGTTAAGTTGGATACTCATCATTATTTACTACCTTGTAATCGCGATTTTTATCGTAAAAATGTCGAAAAAAAACAGATTGAACAATGAAAGAATTCGTCCGTAAACTCATCGAGAATAATTTCGGGAAAATCGTTTTCTGGCTGGCTCTGTTCTTTATTCTGGATATTCTGGTTTTTCGGCAAATCGGAGCCGATGTCTTGGAGAAAGATAAATTATCGCTTTATTTTCTGCCGGTAGGACAGGGGGACAGCGAGCTATTATCCCTTCCGGGCGGAGTAAAGGTGCTTGTTGACGGCGGGCCTCCGGACGCGCTTGTGCTCAAGAATTTGGATAAAATATTGTCTCCGCGCGACCGTTATATCGATATCGTCGCGTTGAGCCATGCCGAACTGGATCATTTTGGCGGCTTGATAGAGGTATTGAAGCGGTATCGCGTCGGCGTATTCATCTGGAATGGCGTGCCGAAAAATACCTCGGCGGCGAAAGGGCTGATGAAAATGATAAAAGATAAGAACATTTCGCTTATATCGCTCGCGGCAGGGGACGCTATTCTATATGGCATAAGCGATATAAAAGTGCTTTGGCCTCCGGAAAATACCGTTGCTTCGGGAGAGAGTTTGAACGAAACCGCACTGGTGTTCGGATTGGAAAGCAAAAATACCCGCGCGCTTTTCACCGGCGATATGGGTGAGAAAACGGAAAATAAAATAATGGCGGATTTGGCGAATGGGGTGGATATTTTGAAAGTCGGTCATCACGGTTCCAAGTTTTCTTCGTCGGCGAGTTTTTTGGAGGCGATAAGGCCGAAAGCCGCGGTTATAGAAGTAGGAAAGAATTCCTACGGCCATCCGACACAAGAGGTTTTGAATCGGCTTGCGGACGTCGGCGCGCGAATCTTCCGCACCGACCGGGACGGTTTGATAAAATTCGAGGTCGCGGATGACATATTAAGGTTTTTTGTGATAAAATAATTCCGTAATGATGAGGACTTTAGCCAAAGACATCGCTTCGAAAGAAGGCCAGGAGGTGGAACTCACAGGTTGGGTGGATGTCCGGCGCGACCACGGAAAATTAATTTTCATAGATTTGCGGGACCGAAGCGGCGTTGTCCAGGTAGTTTTCATTCCCAAAGACAAAGAACTTCACGCGAAGGCGGAAACTTTGCGTTCGGAGTGGGTGGTAAAAATAAAAGGCAAGGTGGGGAAGCGCCCGGCGGGAATGGAAAATCCGAAGATTCCGAGCGGCTACCACGAAGTGCCGGCGGAGAATTTGGAAATTTTGGCCGAAGCCAAAACCCCGCCCTTCGATGTCACGAGCGACGGCCGCGAGATAGGCGAGGAAACGAGAATGAAATACCGCTACCTGGATTTGCGGCGCTCCCGGCTCCAAAAAAATATCCGCCATCGCCATAAGATAATAAAGTTCATCCGCGACTATTTGGATAAGGAAGAATTTGCGGAAGTGGAGACGCCGATTTTAACCAAGTCCACGCCGGAAGGCGCGCGGGATTATCTCGTTCCTTCCCGGCTTTACGAGGGCAAATTCTACGCTTTGCCGCAATCGCCCCAGCAATACAAGCAGTTATTAATGGTGGCCGGGCTCGAACGCTACTTCCAGATTGCGCGTTGTTTCCGCGACGAAGATACCCGCGGCGACCGCCAGCCGGAGTTCACTCAATTGGATTTGGAAATGAGCTTCGTGGAGCGCGAAGACGTGATGGAGCTGAACGAAAAATTGCTGATTGAATTGGTGGGGAAACTTTATCCCGACAAAAAAATCCAGGAAATCCCTTTTCCGCGCATATCCTACAAGGAGGCGAAGGAGAAATACGGCACGGATAGGCCGGATCTCCGAAAAGACCTGCCTGCGCAGGCAGGCAAAGAAGACCCGAATTTACTGGCTTTTTGCTGGGTGATAGACTTTCCGTTTTTCGAACGTGTCGAAGGGCGATATAGTGGTTCGATAAACTCACCACAAACATCTAAAGATGTTTGGACATTTACTCATAATCCTTTTTCCGCGCCGAAGCCGGAATTCATGAAAGATTTGATGGATAAAAAGAACATTCCGGAAATTCTGACCACGCAGTATGATATCGTGCTGAATGGCTGGGAGATCGGCGGGGGAAGCATCCGGAACCATAAGCCCGAGGCACTCGAAAAAGTTTTCGAAATAATGGGATTCGAATCGGCTAGGATAAAAAGCAATTTCGGGCATATGCTCGAAGCTTTGGGTTTCGGCGCGCCGCCGCACGGCGGCATTGCCTGGGGGCTGGACCGCTTCGCGATGATATTGGAAAACGAGCCGAACATCCGGGAAGTTATTGCGTTCCCGAAAACCGGCGACGGAAGGGATTTGATGATGGATGGGCCGTCGGACGTTTCGGAGGAACAGCTGAAAGAACTCCGCATTAAAATAGATAAAAAGAAATAATATGAAAAAAGAAAGATCATTGGTGGTAATAAAGCCCGACGGCATCCAGCGGAGCCTTATCGGCGAGATAATCAAGCGCTATGAGCGGAGCGGCTTGAAATTGGTTGGTTTGAAGATGACGGTGCCGAATGAAGAATTTATCCGGAAGCATTATACTGTCGACCCGGAGTGGTTTGTGAAGACTGGCACGAAAACAATCGAATCATATAAAAAGAAAGGGAAGACACCGCCGTCGGAAGACCCGCTGAAGATAACGGAGATAGTTTTAAATAATCTCGTGAAATTTATGACCTCGGGTCCCGTCATCGCGATGGTTTGGCAAGGCGTGCACGCGGTGGGCATTGTGAAGAAAATCACGGGCGGCACGGAGCCGCTGACCTCCGAGCTCGGAACGATTCGGGGAGATTTTACCATTGATTCCTACGAGTTGTCGGATGCCGACAAGCGCGCGGTGCGGAATCTGGTCCATTGCTCCGGCACGAAAGATGACGCTGAAAAGGAAATCGCGCTCTGGTTCAAGTCGGAAGAACTCTTGAATTATAAGCTTGTGAACGAAGCGATTCTTTATGATGTCGATTTGAACGGGGTCCTCGAATAATCAAGGAGAAAGCTTAACATTCCGACTGGTCATCATTTATTCTTATTCCTGTCAAACTTTTGTGCACAGAGGCCGGTTTGTAGTTTTTAGGGTAGGGGTATAATTAATAGTGATCCTGCTCACACTAGATTCCGGATCAAATAATCCTTACCAGGGGTGTCAAATTTTCCGATGCGACAGAGAATTAATTTTTTCTTAAGCCTTGGAACTAGACAATACCCATTTTGGCAAACGCCGGGATTAATCTAGGAGCAGGGTTTGCTTTTATGGGAGAAATTGATATTATATAACCGAATGAAAACCGTTTTCGCCAATATAGTTTTAATAGCACTGATTTCAATCAGCGTTTTCGGCTTTGTCGGTTTGAGCGAGATGCATGGCGCGATGGGCAATAATTGTTTCGCCGATGCCACCCAGGGCACGCCCTGCCCTGTGAAAGACGGCGTCTTCGCTTTCGCGGCTTTCCACTTCAAAAATATCCAGAACTTGAGCCAGTCGGGCTTTTTGGACGTTTCGCCGCTGTTTCTCTTCTCCGCCCTTCTTTCAGCTTTTTCTTTGGCTTTGATTTTTTCGGAGATTGGAAAGAATAAAATCCTAAGCCAGACTTATTTCAGGAAAAATTATGAGGACAGGGTCGCCGACTCCGGACCGAAAATGATTTCGTGGTTCGCCGGCTTGGAGCGTTCTCCCGCTTTCGCAATAGGCGCTTGATTCGAATTACTGTCGAGTAATCGGATTTCGCGCCTCCAATCCCCAAAAGGGATTTTTTGTCGCATTAAATTAAATCTATGAACAAGAAAATAAGCATTTGGTTGGGGGTCGGACTTTTGGCGGCTATAGCTCTTATTGCCGTCTCATACCCCGATTCCCAAAAGGAAAAAACGTCGGACAAGATTGCATCACTGAGCTCGATTGCCGACATTAGCGCGTTTGAAACGAATTTCGATTTCGGCGAGATTAGCATGGCGGCCGGGAAGGTTTCCCACGATTTCGAGATAACGAACGATTCGTCCTCGACAATCGCGTTCGAAAAACTTTTCACTTCCTGCATGTGCACAAACGCGTACTTCACCTCGGATGGCGAAGAATCCGGTCCATTCGGAATGCCGGGACACGGATTCGTGCCCGGATTGGGCCGTAAACTGAAAGCGGGTGAAAAGGCGGTAGTGAGAGTGGTTTTCGATCCGGCGGCGCACGGTCCGGCGGGCGTGGGCCCAGTTGACCGGCTGGCTTGGCTTGAATCCGGCGATGAAGCGAAGGAGTTCGGAATAAAGGCAGTCGTAAGGCCTTAAAATTATGAACAAGAAATTTTTGGGAATAATTTTAGCAATCGCGGCTTTTGGAGCGCTCGTGGCTTTCTTGAAGCTTTCTCCCGGCATTGCGCCGTTTTTGTGGCAGTGGAGCGGAGAAGGAAAGTTCCTCGCGCCGCTCGTCGTCGTCGCGGCGGCGGTGGACAGCATCAATCCCTGCGCTTTCTCCGTCCTACTCCTTACAATCGCGTTTCTCTTCAGCTTAGGGAAGATGCGTTCCAGTATCCTGAAAATCGGCGGGGTCTACATTTTCGGGATATTCATCGCTTACCTTCTGATCGGACTAGGAATCCTTCAGGCGCTCCACGTCTTCGCCGTTCCTCATTTTATGGCGAAGGTCGGCGCGACGCTCCTGATTCTTCTCGGTTTTATCGGCATCATCAACGAATTTTTCCCGTCTTTTCCCGTAAGACTCGCGATTCCGACCTTGAGCCACGGAACAATCGCGGGTTTGATGGAAAGAGCCTCCATTCCGACGGCATTCCTTCTTGGAGCGCTCGTGGGGCTTTGCGAGTTTCCTTGCACCGGCGGCCCCTATCTTCTGATTTTGGGGTTATTGCACGACACCGGCACGTATTGGAACGGTCTCGGCTATCTCGTCTTCTACAACCTGATTTTCGTTCTGCCGCTGGTTTTGATACTTCTCGGGGCGAGCAACCGGGCGGTCTTAGACAAAATCCAGGAATGGCGCAAGAATAATATCAGGAAGTTCCATTTGTGGGGCGCGGTAATCGTCATTATTCTGGGTATGTTAACATTTTTGATTTAAACATATGGATAAGAAAATAAATTTCGAGGAGCTGATGAAAAAAGTGGCGGAATTGAAGAAAAGCGGTAATTTCGATTTGTCGCTCGACGAGGATTTATCGATTGCCGTGATGAATCTCATAAGCTTGGAAGAGCATTTTTTCTTCACGGCCGAGAAAACTAAGAAAGACGACTATTTCGATTTGCTTCGGGAAACGCGGGAGATGCGGAAAGAACTCCTCGGAAAACTGATGGAAAAGAACGAGGGGGAAACCTGGTGTATTTCGAAGCACTTGCTCGCGGCCTCTATGCGCTTAATGGAAGTGGGAACGAAGTTGGAGGGCGCGGGGAAGCGGAAGGAGGCGAAGGATATGTTCGATAAATCCTACAAACTTTACACTTTCTTTTGGGCACTAAGGCTGAAATTGGTAAATACGGCGGATTTGAAGAAAAAGCCGGAAGGTGGCGGTCCTTGGACTCACGAGGATATCGTGAATAAGCTGGTAGATTGCTGTAAAGAATGATTTAATTAAAACATGAACACAAAAAATACATTAATTTCTGTAGGAGTTTTGGTTCTGGTAATGGTAGCTGTGGCTATAATATTGGTCTTAACAAATGTTCCGACCAAGGCTAATGCAGCGATAGACACTTTTGCCAAATGCCTGGCCTCGAAGAACGTGGTAATGTACGGCGCTTATTGGTGCCCGCATTGCCAGAATGAAAAGCGCGCTTTCGGCAGCTCGTTCCAATATGTGCCGAATGTCGAGTGCACCCAAGAAATAGCGAAATGCAAGGCGATGGGCATCGATGGGTACCCAACCTGGATATTTTCGGACGGTAGAAGAATTGAGGGAGAATTGGGATTATACAGGCTTTCGCAGGAAAGCGGCTGTCCGTTGGTTCAAGGACAGTAACTTATTCCCAACACAACAACTTGCCAATAATACCCCCTAGGGGTATTATTGGTTTATGGAAACCAATCTGAAGAAAAAGGCGATTCGACGGCTTAAAATTGCCGCGGGACAAATCAAGGGTTTGGAAAGATTGGTTTCGGAGGATAAATATTGCATAGATGTCATCAATCAATCGTTCGCCATCAAAAACGCCCTGTCCAGTTTCGAGGATCTGATGTTGGAAAATCATTTGAAAACGCATGCGATGCATCAGATTCAGCACGGCAAATCATCGCAGATGGCGAAGGAAATTTTAGCTGTTTATAAGCTTTCCAAAAAGAAATAAAGGCCGTTAATAAAAACATAAAAATGCTTTCATTAAAACGATATGGCTGGCTCTGTGTTCTGGGAACGGAAGTGCTCTATTTCTTATGTCTTGGATATGGATATTTCCTGTCTGGAGGATCGGCCGATTTACACAGGTCTATTTTTGAATTATTGCCGGGTTTTGTGTGGGGGAGTTTTAGCGGCGTCATTCTTGGTGCAATTGAGTTGTTCGTATTTGCCTGGGTATTTGCGTGGTATATGGTCTGGATGCACAACACGAGTTTAATTAAGTCGGATAAATAAGAAACCTAACTATTAACGTATGGAGGAAAATAAATTGGAGGAGAAGAAAAGAGATTATCTGATTCCGGTAAGTATTTTACTTTCGGCTATTATTATCGCAGTGGGATTAATCTATCGGGCCGGAATTTCTGCCACCCCTTCCCAGGACACCAAAGGAGCCATTTCCCAATCGGGAGGAAAGAGCCCGACTTCTCCGGCAAGCAGCGAGAGTGAACTGCCGGTCCGGTGGGGCGACCTCGGTGCGCGTTTGGTAAAGGCGGGCGTCATAGACGAAGAAAAGTTCTCGGCGCTCTATGCCGGCCGCGGAGGATTGAGCCCCGAACTTAAGAAATTATTGGAGAGTAAAGATAACGGTAATGTGGTGATTAATAAGGAGAACGCCGGTTCTTGGCTGAATCTTTTGTGGGCGCTCGGTTTGGGGAATAAGAACGTTGTTTTGGAAAACGGACCCATGACGGACCCGCGCTACGGTGGGGCAGGGAATTTTGCCTCTACCGGTGGTTGGACGCTCGCCGTTGGAAACGCGATGGATCATTACTCAATGCATGAGTTCATGAACCTGACTCCGGAGCAGCAAGCTCTTGTAGACAAGGTTACCCAGAATATCTATCGCCCGTGTTGCAACAATTCCACTTATTTCCCGGATTGTAACCACGGAATGGCGATGTTGGGGCTCATGGAACTGGCGGCGAGCCAGGGAGCGAATGAAGCAACGTTGTACAATATTGCGCTCACGGTAAATTCATTCTGGTTTCCCGACACGTACCAGAATATCGGCAAATTTTTGAGCCAGAAAGGAATCGACCCGGCGAGCGTGCCGGCCCAGGATATTCTCTCGGCGCAATATTCGAGCGGCTCGGGATATCAGGTAATCGTCGCGGCATTGAAGCCGACTCAAAATAAAGGTTCGTCCTGCGGAGTATAAAAATATGAAAACTTATATCTGCCCAATGCATCCGGAAGTGAGAAGCGATAAGCCAGGCCATTGCCCGGAGTGCGGAATGAACTTGGTGCCGGAGAAGAAAAAACAGGATTATAAAGAAATATCAATGAAGGATGATGGGAAAGGCGGTGAAATTATTTATATCTGTCCTATGCACCCGCAGGTTCGTAAAAATGAACCGGGGCGCTGTCCTGCCTGCGGTATGGAACTCATCCCCTCCGCCGCTAAAGCTATGGCGGGCAAGCCGGAAAAGAAAACAGATGGCCACGGCGGGCACGACATGCAAAAAATGCCTGTCCCGAGCGGAACCGAGGGGAGCCACGCCGACCATGAAATAGCGATGACCAATCCGCAGATCGCGAAGGCAATGGAGAGAGATATGAGCCGCAGATTCTGGATATCCTTCCTCCTTGCGATCCCGATCTTCCTCTATTCGCCGGTGGGAGAAGCGGTGCTCGGATTGAAACTGCCGTCACCGATACCGATTAATTGGCTCTTGCTTATTCTTACGACGCCCATTGTTTTCTGGACCGGCTCGATTTTCATAACCGGCACTTACTATTCGCTCAAAGCGAAAAAGCTTAATATGGCGGTTTTGATCGCCACCGGCGTGTTGGCGGCTTATCTTTTCAGCGTGCTTCTGACGTTAATCCGCCCAGAGAGTGAAACTTTCTACGAGGCCGCGGCGCTTCTCGTGACCTTCGTTCTTTTCGGTCACTGGATGGAAATGAAATCACGACGCGGAACTTCCGAGGCTTTGCGAGCGTTGTTTGATTTAGTACCGCCTAAGGCGACGGTTATTCGGGACGGGCATGAAATTGAAATTCCGAGTGCCGAGATTGTCCACGACGATGTGGTCGTATTGCGGCCCGGCGATAAAGTGCCGGTTGACGGCGTCATTATCGAAGGAGAGACGACTATAGATGAATCACTTGTGACCGGCGAATCATTGCCGGTCGGTAAAAAAACCGGGGACAAGGTCGTGGGCGGCTCGGTAAACCAAAACGGAGCGGTAAAATTCCAGGCAAAGCAGGTCGGGTCGGAGACGGTTTTGGCTCAGATCATAAAATTGGTGGAGACAGCGCAAAATTCTAAAGCGCCGGGACAGCGGCTGGCCGACAAGGCCGCCGGAGTTTTGGTGGTGGTCGCGATCGGTTCCGGACTGGCCGCATTTCTTGGTTGGTATTTCATCGCAGGTGCCGGAGTCATGATCGCCCTTACGTTTGCCGTATCAACGGTCGTCATCGCTTGCCCGGATGCGCTGGGCTTGGCCACCCCGACCGCCGTGGCCGTGGGAACCGGTATCGGAGCGAAGCATAACATTCTCATTAAAGATGCCGCTACTCTTGAGAATACGTCGCGCTTAACCGCGATTGCGATGGATAAAACCGGAACTTTAACCGAGGGGAAGCCGAAGGTCACTAAGGTATTCGCCGCTTCGGGCAATCAAGAAGCCGATATCCTTATAATTGCCGCATCCGCGGAGAAAAATTCCAATCACCCGATAAGCGCGGCCATATTTAATGAAGCTAAAAGCCGCGGACTGGCCGTTGTTCATAAGATTGAACAATTCGAGGCGGTTCGGGGCCATGGCGTTCGGGTGTTAGTAGATGGGAAACAGGTTATCGCCGGAACCGAAGTTTTTTTATCGGACAGCGGCATTAACCTCTCGCCGGTTCGTTCGGCAATCGATGAACTTTTGGCGAAAGGCAACAGCATTAGTGTTTTAGCCGTCAATCGTGTGGCAGTGGGAGTAATCGGAGTCGCCGACACGCTTAGGCCGACCGCAAAACGGGCGGTAGCCGCGTTGCAAAAACTGGGACTTCAGGTAGCGATGATAACCGGAGACAATGAGCAGGTGGCTAAAGCCATTGCGGCGGAATTGGGCGTCACCAGATATTTTGCCCACGTCTTGCCGCAAGACAAAGCGTCCTATGTAAAAAAATTGCAGAGTGAGGGGCATTTTGTCGCTATGGTTGGCGATGGCATCAATGATGCGCCGGCACTCGCGCAAGCCGACATTGGCATTGCCATCGGTGCGGGAACGGACGTGGCCATTGAAACCGGGAACATCGTGCTTATGAAATCCGACCCGTACGACATCGTGGCGGCAATCCGTTTAAGCAAAGCCACCGTTCGGAAAATGAAACAAAATCTTTTCTGGGCGGCAATTTATAATGTGCTTTCTATTCCTGTTGCCGCCGGCGTTTTCTATAATTCGTTGGGTTGGTCCCTGCGGCCGGAAATCGCCGCGCTTCTAATGTCCGCATCGTCCATTATCGTGGCTACGAACGCGGTCATGCTTAAACGTGTCGAGTCAAGATTAAAGTTGTAGAATTATCCCTAAATGGGGAAAATAACTAACTTCAAGGAACTCGCGACAACTGACCTTCGGAAGGCCGCTTTGGAAATAGCGGAGGCGGGGTTTGAGGCGATTGATACGGAAAAGTATGTAAAAAAAGAAGTCGTTCTCAAAGAAAACATTCTGACCGTAAAAGGCAGAGAATTTGATCTAACGCGTTTCGAGCGGGTTTTCTTCGTGGGGGTGGGTAAGTGCGCGCTTGAGGCCGGTCGGGCATTCGAAAATATATTGGGTAAAAAACTTTTCGGCGGCATTGTGCTCGACGTGCATGAGGGAAATCTCGGAAAAATAAAAACCTTCACCGGTGCCGCTCCTTTTCCCGAACCCAGGAATATCGACGCGACGGCGGAGATAATCAAATTGCTTTCCTCTTTGGCCGAAAAAGACTTCGTCGTGTTCGTGATATCCGGCGGCGGCTCGACTCTTTTGTGCCAGCCGAAAGAATTGGTTTGTCAGGATGAAAAGGATATTTTGCAAGCGCTTTTCCGCGCGGGCGCCAATATCGAGGAGACCAATACGGTTCGGAAGCATTTGTCGCTCGCGCGTGGCGGCCACCTCGCGGCCTACGCCTATCCGGCCACTTCGGTCGCGCTCATTTTTTCGGATGTGCGGGGAAGCATCGAATTCGTGGCTTCCGGACCGACGGTAAAAGACACGACGACGGTGGAAGATGCCCGCTTGGTCTTGGAAAAATATGGCATCGAAAAATCGACCGGCTTGAAAATAGAGCCGCTCGAAACGCCGAAAGGAAACATATTCTTCGAGAAGATGGCGAATATCGTTTTTATGGACAATATCACCGCTCTTTCGGCTATGTCCGAAAAGGCGAAAGATCTGGGCTTCGATTCCGACATCCATACCAACGTTCTGGAAGGGGAGGCGAGAGATAAGGGGAAGGAAATAGCGATAAACCTCCATAAGACGGACAAGAAAACTGCCGTGCTTTATGGCGGTGAGACGACGGTTTGCGTGAAAGGCAAGGGAAAAGGCGGCCGGAATCAGGAGGTAGTTATGGGCGCCTTGGGAGAGGTGGGCGAGGGGGAATTGATCCTTTCCTTCGCTTCGGACGGGCGGGACAACACCGATTTTGCAGGCGCGCTTTGTGATAAAATAACGAATGAAAAATCCGCGAAGCTCGGCCTGAAACCGGAGGAATTTTTGAAGAACAACGATTCATATGCGTTTTTCAAAGAGGTCGGGGATTATGTCCTGACCGGCGACACCGGTTCAAATGTGTCGGATCTGATAATAGCTATAAAAGAGTGATATACTTTGAATTAATCTGAATATGGCTCAATCTAGAAAAAAATCTTTCGTTTTGTGGTTCAAGGAGCTTGGTATCAAGGATGTGCCGCTTGTGGGCGGGAAGAATGCCGCTTTGGGCGAGATGTATTCGAATCTGACGAAGCTGGGGGTAAATATCCCGAACGGCTTCGCGCTTACGGCCTACGCTTACCGCTTCTTCCTCAAGAAGACCGGCTTGGACAAAAAAATCCGGGAGATAATGAAAGAGACAAACACGAAAGACATTAAAAGCCTCCAAAAATCGGGAAAAGAAATCCGGCAGATGATTGTCGCGGCAGATTTGCCCAAAGAGCTCACGAGAGCCGTCCGCGAAGCGTATCGGAAGCTGGAGAAGATGTACGGCAAGAATTGCGATACCGCCGTTCGTTCTTCGGCCACGGCCGAGGATTTGCCGGGCGCGTCTTTCGCCGGCCAGCAGGAAACATACCTGAATGTGGTGGGAGCGGAGGCGGTGCTTTTCTCGACCAAAAAATGCATCGCATCGCTTTTCACCGACCGAGCAATTTCATACCGCGTAGACAAGGGTTTCGCCAATACGGATATCGCGCTTTCGGTGGGCGTCCAGAAGATGGTGCGTTCGGATTTGGCCTCCTCGGGCGTCGCTTTCACGATAGATACCGAGAGCGGTTTTGATAATGCCGTTATCATCACCGGTTCCTGGGGACTGGGGGAGATGATTGTGCAGGGCCAAGTGACGCCGGACGAATTCATGGTTTTCAAACCGACGCTCGAAACCGGCCATCGTGCTATCATCGAGCAGAATCTCGGCAAGAAAAACGTGAAGCTGATATACGGAAAGGAAGGAACGAAGAGAGTCTCGGTTTCGGAGTCCCAGCAGGCGAAATTCTGCATTTCGGAAGATGAAGTGCTTACGCTCGCAAAGTGGTCACTCACGATAGAGAAGTACTTCTCGAAGCTCCACAAACACTATCAGCCGATGGATATCGAATGGGCAAAGGACGGCCGGACGAAGAAACTTTTCATTGTGCAGGCTCGGCCGGAGACTGTTCAAGCTTTGACGGACAAAAAAATATATAAGGAATATCATCTTCAAAAACAGAGCAAGGTTCTCGTGAATGGCATCGCCGTCGGGGCGAAGATCGGCGCGGGGCCGGCGCGCGTCATCAAAGACACCAAAAAAATAAAAGATTTCAAAAAAGGGGAGGTGCTGGTAACCGAGATCACCGATCCGGATTGGGAACCGATTATGAAAATCGCCTCGGCTATTATTACGGACAAAGGCGGTAGGACTAGTCACGCGGCCATTGTTTCGCGCGAGCTGGGCATACCGTGCATCGTGGGTGCGGGGAATGCGACGAAAACTTTGAAAACAGGGCAGAAAGTTACTATAGACTGTGCTTCGGGCGAGGAGGGAAAAGTATACGCGGGCATTCTGCCCTTTGGCATCACGGAACATCATTTGGACAAGCTTCCGAAGCCGAAGGTGAAGATAATGGTAAATGTCGCCTCGCCGGATGAGGCCTTCAAAAATCACTTCCTGCCGGCGCAGGGTGTGGGACTCGGACGGCTGGAATTCATTATTGCTTCGCATATCAAAATCCATCCGAATGCGCTTATCGAATATTCAAAACTGGTCTCCGAGGCGAAAAAAAATCCCACGACCAAGAAATTAGTTGAGAAGATAGACGCCATCACACTCGGCTACAGCCGGAAAACAGATTTCTACGTGGATGAATTGGCGGAGGGCATTGCGAAGATCGGCGCGGCCTTCTGGCCTAATGAAGTGATTATCCGTTTCTCTGATTTCAAAACGAATGAATATTCTAAACTTTTGGGCGGCGAGCGCTACGAGCCCAACGAGGAAAACCCGATGCTCGGCTGGCGCGGCGCTTCGCGTTACTATGACCCGAAATTCAAGGATGCTTTCGGCTTGGAAGTGAAAGCCCTGAAAAAAGTGCGCGAAACGATGGGACTTCAAAACGTAGTGGCGATGATACCTTTCTGCCGGACGCCGGAAGAAGGGCGGAAGGTGGTGGAGATAATGGCCAAGCACGGCTTGAACAGGAAAAAAGACAAGAATCTGAAGATTTACGTGATGTGCGAGATTCCCTCCAATATTATCTTGGCGGACGAGTTTTTGGAGATTTTCGACGGGATGTCCATTGGTTCGAATGACTTAACCCAGCTGACGCTCGGTTTGGATCGGGACTCCGGCATCGTGACCCACATCGCGAACGAGAAAGACCCTTCGGTCAAAAAACTAATCGCGGAGATAATCCATAAGTGCAACGCGAAGAAAAAATACATCGGCATCTGCGGTCAGGCGCCCTCGGATTATCCCGATTTCGCGGAATTCCTGGTGAAGGAAGGGATAAAGAGCATCTCCCTGAATCCGGACTCCGTTATCAAGACGATTTTGAAATTAAACGGAAAATAGTCTATATTTTAAAATATGGAACATAAAAAACTTTATCGCTCGCGGAATGACAGGATGATTTTCGGGTTGTGCGGAGGATTGGGAAAATATTTCAATATTGATTCGACGCTCGTCAGAATCATCTTCGTGCTTCTCACGATGCCGGGCGGCGCGGGACTTTTGATATATCTGGTGCTTTCCATCATCACTCCTCTTGAAGCGGGAATGGAAATGAATCCGAAGGAAGAAGTGAAGGAATTCGCCAAGAAAGTGAAAAAGGAAGCCAAAGTAGTGGCACATAGCGGCTTTCGGGTCATTATTGGGGCGATTATCATCGCCGCCGGTATCTTTTTCATGGTTCAGCAGTTTTTCCCGTTCTTCCATATGGGAATGTTCTTTTGGCCGGTGCTCGCGATAATCTTCGGTATCTATCTAATAACGAAAGAGAATTAAGGGATGGAAATCGGATTTTTTGAGACGGAGGGATGGGAAGAGAAGCCGGTGAAGGAGAGTCTGCCCGGCCACGAGTTACATTTTTCGAATAAGGTGATTACGGAAGATAGTTTACCGGAACGGAATGATTTTGAAATTCTCTCTGTTTTCGTCAATTCGCGGATAACGGCGAAAGTATTGGATTATTTTCCTAATTTGAAGATGATAACGACGAATTCCACCGGTTTCGACCATATCGACATTGAGGCTTGTAAGGCGAAGGGGATTAAAGTCGGCTATGTGCCGGGCTATGGCAACAACACGGTGGCGGAGCTAGCTTTCGGACTCCTTCTGAATTTAACCCGAAAAATTTATCTGGCGGTAGACCGCATTAAGAAAAGCGGTTCATTCTCGCTCGAAGGTCTTCGGGGCATTGACCTTAAGGGACGGACAATTGGCATTATCGGCACGGGCCGAATTGGATTGGAATCGGCGAGAATCGCGAACGGCTTCGGAATGAAAATAGTCGCGTACGACGTGGTGGAAAATTCAGTCGCCGCGAAAGAAATGGGTTTTACATATCTTCCGCTCGAAGAATTATTGAAGCAGTCGGATATGATCACCATTCATTGTCCCTTGACTCCGGAAACCCGCCATCTCATTAACATGAAGAATGTTGGATTGATCAAAAAGGGAGCATATCTTGTGAATACCGCCCGTGGGCCGATTGTGGAGACGGACGCGCTTGTTAAGGCATTGGAGGATGGAACGTTGGCTGGCGCAGGGCTGGATGTGCTTGAGGAAGAAAGCGGAACAAAATACGAAAAAGGGCCGGAGCCAAGCGGCGAGGCGATGAAGGTAATTTTGGAAAACCACACGCTCATAAAAATGCCGAACGTTTTAATCACTCCGCACAACGCTTTCAATACCGTTGAAGCTTTAATGAGGATATTGACCGTGACACTTCAGAATATTTTGGGATTCGTGAGTAACAGCGCCGACCCGAGAAATTTCTTGGCATGAGGATAAAAAACGTTGAGATAAACGAGATGTTGGATTCGCGGATGGAGCCGACGATTGAGGTAATTTTAACGAGCGAGAGTGGTAAGTCCGCCTTATCGCAGATTCCATCCGGCAAAAGCCGGGGGAAGAACGAGGCGATGGTTTTTAACGCGAAAGAATCCAGAAAAGTTCTGGAAAATACCATAAAACCGTCGATTATCGGCAAAGAATTCGGCACTGTGGGTGAATTGGATAAATTACTCATATCTCTTGACGGTTCGCTTCGGAAGGAGAATTTGGGCGGGAATTTAATGCTCGGCATCTCTATTGCTTTCGCCCGTCTCATTGCGCGTTCGCGGAAGAAGGAATTGTGGCAGATTTTAAACGAAGAATTCTTCGGCGGAGAAATTTTCAAATCCAAACCGCTCATATTTTCCAATCTCATAAATGGCGGAGCGCACGCGAAGAATAATCTGGACATCCAGGAATACATGGTAGTTGTCGGAACTGGAGGTTCTTTCAGAAGTGGTATCCGTCAGTTGAAGATTTTCTACGAAGAACTGGGGAAGTTTTTGAAGATGAAATATAATCTCCCTGTTTTGAAGTTGGGAGATGAGGGAGGCTATTCCCTGGATTTTTCAGGCAACTTCGAGCCAATCGAGATGCTTTCAGACTTGATAAAAAGGAATAAATTCGGTTCAACTTTTCGGATCGCGCTCGATGCCGCCGCGAGCGGATTTTTCGAGAACGGCCGCTACCGGTTCGACGGTCGGAATCTTTCGACCGGCGAAATGTCGGAAGTCTACGAATTTTATCTGAAGTCCTTTCCGCTTCTTATGTCCATTGAGGACCCATTCGCCGAAACCGACGAAGAAGGCTTCAGGAAATTAACTTCCCGTTCCGCGGGAGCGCTCGTGGTGGGAGATGATCTCACGACGACAAATCCCATCGCAATCGAGAAGGCGGTCCGCGAAGGGCTAATCAGCGGATTGATAGTGAAGCCGAATCAGATCGGCACCGTGACCGAAACCTGCGAAGCGATGAAAATCGCCCGCCTGAACGGCGTAAAAACCATCGTTTCACATCGTTCGGGGGAGGTGGAGGATGCTTTTATAATCCATTTTGCCAAGGCCGGCGGCGCCTATGGCGTGAAGATCGGCGCACCCGTCCCGAGCCGGATGTCAAAATTCTACGAGCTCAAGCGGCTTTATGACAAGAAGTCCCTGTTTAGTTTGATAATGAAATTAAAACAAAGAATTTTATGATTCAAGAATTAAACAGAAATACGAAAATTTGGCTTACGGTCGCGAGAGTGATGCTGGGCTGGCTTTTCTTTTACGCCGGCCTCGTGAAAATTTTGAATGCGAACTGGAGCGCGGCGGGATTCCTGAATAATGCAAAGACATTTCCGGGACTGTACGCCTGGTTCGCCGGCCCGAGCGTCATCGGAGTCGTGAACTTCATAAATGAATGGGCGCTTCTGCTCTTGGGAATATCATTGATATTAGGGCTCTTCGTGCGATGGAGCGCCATCCCCGGGGCGCTTCTAATGGCTTTGTATTACTTCGCCGGCAATGCTTTTCCGGCTGTGGCTAACGGATTCATCGTGGATCAGCATATTGTTTATATCGCTATACTCATACTATTTTTCGTAACGGATGCCGGAAATTATTTTGGCCTGGATAGTAAATTCTCCAAATCAAACCGCGGATAAATTTAAAATGAGAAAGATAGCGATAATTTTTTTAATATTGAGTTTTTTTGGATTGATTGATGCCGCGTATCTTACGATAACGCATTACCAGGATGTATCGGTAGTTTGTCTGCTTATAAACACCTGCGATTTGGTGCTTCAAAGCTCTTATGCCACAGTCGGCTCGATTCCAGTTTCACTTCTTGGTATGGTTTATTATCTTGGTATTTTCATTCTTTCGCTCATTTCGTTCATAAAAAAAGATGAGAAGCTATTCTTTATAACCGCGCTTCTCACGGTTTTCGGATTTCTTGCCTCACTCTGGTTTCTGTACGTCCAGCTCTTCATAATCCATTCCCTCTGTTTTTACTGCCTTTTTTCGGCCTTTGACTCAATCGTTCTTTTCATTCTGGGCCTAATATTTGCTTTAAAGTTCAATCCGGATTTTAATAGTTAGAAATGACTTCTACCGAGATTCGCAAAAAGTTCCTGGAGTTTTTTAAAAAAAACGGGCACGCCATTGTGTCCTCCTCGTCTTTGATCCCCGAAGACCCTTCGGTGCTTTTGACGACCGCCGGGATGCAGCAATTCAAGCCATATTACACGAACGATTCCGATTCTATGAAAGATTTTAAATCTTTGAATACCGCTTCGGTTCAAAAATGCTTCCGCACTTCGGATATCGACGAAGTGGGGGATGAAAGCCATCTGACATTCTTTGAGATGCTCGGAAACTTTTCTTTCGGCGGGTATTTCAAAAAAGAAGCCATTCAATATGGCCATGATTTCATCACTAAAGAGATGGGATTAGAAATAGAATATGTGACCGTCTTTGACCCGGAAAAAGTGCCGGAGGGGGATTGGCGGAAGAACGGCGTGCCGTTCGACCAAGAATCGTACGACATCTGGAAAAAAATCGGTATACCGGAGGAGAAAATTATCCGCGAAGGAACAAATGTTTTCTGGGGTCCGACCGGGAACGAGGGTCCGTGCGGTCCGACGACGGAGATTTATGTGAAAAATGCCGCCGGAAAAGCCGTCGAAGTCTGGAATATCGTTTTCAACCAGTTCTATGCGAAAAATCAAAAACTTACCCCGCTCGAAACGCCGGGCGTGGACACGGGCATGGGTTTGGAGCGTCTCGCAATGGTGGTTCAGAAAAAAGCGAATATTTTTGAGACTGATTTGTTCGCGTCGATAATAGGCCTTTTGCCGGAAGAAATGGAGATTCGGACGCGCCGGATTTTAACCGACCATATCCGCGGCATCGCGTTTTTGATCTCGGATGGTGTGAAGCCGTCCAATAAAGAGGCCGGATACGTTCTTCGGCGTTTGATGAGGCGGGTAATGGTCCATCTGCATCTTTCCAAAAATGAAGGGTTGGCCGAGCATTTGTTCAGCGAAGTGTTTGAAAATTACGAAGGATTTTATCCGGGATTGAACCGGGAGCTGGTGCTTGGCGAGTTCGAAAGGGAAAGCAAGTCTTTTTCCGAAGCGTTGGAAAAAGGAGCGTGGGAATTTGAAAAGGCGGAATTGACCGGAGAAATCGTTTTTGATTTATACCAGACGCACGGCCTGCCGATTGAGATGATCGAGGAGTTGGCGAAAGAGAAGGGGGTTTCAATCAATAAGGCGGACTTCGAACGCAGAAAATTGGAACACCAGGAACTGTCCCGAACGTCCTCGGCCGGCCAATTCAAGGGCGGTCTCGCCGACCATTCTGAAAAAACCGTGCGTTTGCATACAGCTCACCACCTTTTGCTCAAGGCGCTCCAAACTATTCTTGGTCCAGAAGTGAAACAGCGGGGGAGTAACATCACGAGCGAGCGCTTGCGGATGGATTTTATGCACGATGCGAAGATGACGGACGAGCAGAAAAAAGAAGCGGAGCGGATTGTGAACGAAAAGATCGCGGAAGACTTGCCGGTCGTGCACAGCGAAATCGCTCGCGAGGAGGCGGAGAAGCTCGGCGCGGAGCATGAATTCGGCCAGAAATATCCCGATATCGTATCGATCTATTCGGTCGGCCCGAAGGGCGCGACAGCGAAAAATCCCCAATTCGAAAAATCATTTTCCATCGAATTCTGCGGCGGGCCGCATATGGCGCGCACAGGGGAAGTGGGGAGGTTCAAAATCATCAAAGAAGAGGCGGTGGCAGCCGGCATCCGGCGCATCCGCGCCACAGTGGAGTAGGAAAAAAATTGAGTTATACTGATAGTAATGGTCTGGAAAGCGTGGAATTTTGTTCAAAATCTTTGGAACGGTAGCCGGGAATATTTTCTCTTGGTGGAGGAGTGGAACGGCGCGTATGAAGTCACGCGGGCCTACCGGAACCTGAAAAAGAAAGAAATCACGATTTGCGAAGGATACGCGGTAAAGGATTTGGACGGCGTGAAGCGTCCCGCAAAGAAGACGGATTATATCGTCTTTTCATTTGGAAGCGAAAAAGCCACGACTACGGAAAATATAGTGACTTTAAAACGTCCGAAACCCAGCGAAACGATAACCGAAAGCGAAATGGACCAGTTTGTCCACAAGGGATTTTGGGATTTCCTGAACCGATACCGGGCGATGGCGGCCAAGAAGATGAAAACCAGCGACTCGGATTTGATAATGGCCTATGTCCAGGTGCGTGATGTTTCCATCGGAAACCACAAGATGTACAACCCGGTCGGCTTCGAAGGAAAAGAATTGAACTTGAAGATCCGGGGTACTTTCGTTCCGCGCGAAACTTTGCCGTCCTTGGAACGTTTCAAAGACTGGGGCAGAATATTCGTCTTCGAAAGCGCGAGCGTTTTGGGGGATTTCCTTCCCGAATCGGGAAGCTTTTCGGTTCAAATTGGTGAGAACAGCACTTCGGTTTTCAAAGTTCACGGAAACGAAAAGGCTTTCGAAACCTCCTATAACTGGGGAACGGGAGCTTTCACCAATGGGGTAGCCGCCGAACTCGGCATAGACGAGACTTTGGCCGGAGTGATAATCCGCCTTTATTTCGAAAATAAGGTTTCGGTTAAGGTGAAAAAATGGCTGGATGGAAGAGTGAACGAAAGCGTCCGGGAGCTCGCCGACCTTTTGGAACCGCTCAAGAAAAAAACCAAGATTAGCCGGCCGAAAATCTATTTTTCCGGCCGTATCAAGAATTTTCCCGGAGCGGCCGTTCGGGTTGACGAGGAGCTGGAGCGGAAGGAATACGTTATAAAGAAAAAAAAGGCCGCTTTGGGTTTCGAGCCGCTCATCGAACAAAATGTCCTGGCGCTCTTGATTTTCGAGTATGATCTCCCGAAATTCGAATATTTGAACCGGCTTTTGAGGCGTCGGGTGAAGTGGCTGATTCCCAATTTCTAGGTTAAAATAAAAGCCAATGGCATCGGAAAAAAAGATATTTTTGGATAAGAATGACGACTTGAACAAAGTGGTTGGCCAACTGACCGGCCTTGAAGCGGAAAAAATCATCCTCAATATTCCCAAAAATTCCGTCTTGGGCTCCTCGGTCCATAATTTCCAGATACTGGAGCGCGAGTGTGAAACGGCCGGCAAAGAATTGGCGATAGAATCGGTGGACGAACGCATTCTGGGATTGGCATCTTTGGCGACCATTCCGGCTATAAATCCGGTTTTCAAAACCAGAGAAAGAGCTGTGATGGATATCCTACCGAATGAATCTGCCAATGATTTAGCCGAAGTAATTTTGGTCAAGCAGGGTAAAGTCCCGAACGCGGAACGCGGGGGGGAAGAGAAGATCGAAGGCCAAAAACCGGCGAGAAAAACGAGGGCGAAAAAGCCGAGAGTCGCGATAAAGGAAAAAAATCCGGCGCCCGAAAAAGATGAAACTCCGATTGCGGAACCGGTCGAATATGTTCCGGCTCCGATAGTGGAAGAAAGAATTGAAAGGAATGTCGAAAGGATAGAAAGGAATACCGAAAAGAAAGCGAAGCGCGGAAGAAAATTCTGGGCGATAATGCTCGGAAGTACATTCGTCATTTTGGCGGCGGGGTATTTCGCGGTGGCGGATATTCTACCCAGAGTGATAATCAGTATTTCAATACAGAGAACCACCGTTCCGTTTTCCATCCGGGTAACGGCGGACACGGCGGTAAATACTCCTTCGGTAAGCGACAACGCAGCGAGTCTGCCGGGCCAGCTCTCGGTCGCGAAGAGCAATTTGAGCATGAATTTTCCCGCGACCGGCAGTTCCACCGTGAGCACCAAAGCCGGAGGAACGCTTACGGTTTGGAACGCTTACGGCATCAAATCCCAGACGCTCGTCGCAACCACCCGTTTCGAATCTCCGGAGGGAAAAATTTTCAGATTAGTGAATAGGGCCGTGGTGCCGGGTATGAAGACCGCGAATGGAGTGCCGTCCTCCATCGATGTAAAAGTCGTGGCGGATAAAGCGGGTTCGGATTATAACCTGGCACCGAGCGGGGAATGGAAGATACCCGGCTTCAAGACAACACCAGCGCTCTATAAGGGATTTTATGCCGAATTGAAATCCTCGATGACGGGCGGCGCGGAGGGCAATCAGATAATTCCCTCCGAAAGCGACGTGAGCGGCGCGAAGATGAAGATAGAAGAAGCGCTTTTAAACACGCTTAAAAGCAAAACGATGATTCTGGATTCGCAGAATTTGAAAGTCATGGATAACGGTTCGGAATTCAAAGTGACGAGCGAAAATATTTCGAGCCAAGTCGACCAGGACGGCAATTTCAGCATCCTCGCGGCGGGGGAGCTGCGCCAATTGGGTTTCGACGATGGAATGCTCCGTAATATCTTGGTGGATTTCTTGAGCACGTCGACCGAGGAAATTACGGTCAGGGATTTCTCGATGGATTATTCGACGAGTACCGCGGATTTCGCCGCCGGCAAGATGAGCTTCTCGGTGAACGGCGTTCTGACCTACGAACCGAAGATAGATTTGGACGATTTCCGGAACCGGATTCTCGGCCTCGACGGCGAAACGCTTAAAACGCGAATCTTCGCCCTGCCGGGCCTTCAAAAAGCCAACATTTCTTTCTGGCCTTTTTGGGTGAAATCCGTTCCCAATTATTCAGGCAAGGTGAAAATCGTGGCGGAATAATTTATCGAATGGATTGACCAGGTAGTGAAAATTCGGCTGGTTCGCGAAGCGAACATTAGCAGAGCTGGCCGAATTTCTACTACCTGGTTGACACTTTTCCCGCTTTTATCTAAAATTCACTCTGTTTGTCAATGGAAAATACGCCTTTAGTTAGGATTGAAGGAATAGCGGTGGAGGCACTGCCGGGTTTGCTTTTCCGCGTGAAGGTCAAGCTCGAAAACGGGGAAGAAAAAGACATTTTGGCACACCCCGCCGGCAAGCTCAAAATCAACCGCATCCGGGTAATCCCCGGCGACAGGGTCATGGTGGAGATGGCGAACATCCTGGACAAACGGGGACGAATCGTGCGAAGATTGTAAAGTTTTATGAAAGTCAGAGCATCGGTAAAAAAAATCTGCAGCGTTTGCAAGACCGTCCGCCGAAAAGGGCGGGTTTACGTCATATGTGCCAAGAACCCGAGGCATAAACAAAGACAAGGATAATTATGAGAATTGCCGGAGTAAACATACCCGATAACAAAAAAATCTATGTGGCCCTGGTCTACATCTACGGCATTGGTCCGACATTGGCCGCCAAGGTTTTGGCCGGCGCGAAAATCGACCTGCAAAAGCGGGCAAAGGATCTGGCGCCGGACGAAGTGAATCGCATCCAGTCCATGATAGAGAAGAATTACAAAATCGAGGGAGAATTGCGGCAGGTGATAAAACAGAACATCGCTCGTTTGAAAGACATTAAGGCCTATCGGGGCGTGCGCCATTTGCGGAAGCTTCCGGTGCGCGGCCAGCGAACGAAAACCAATTCCCGGACGGTGCGCGGCAACGTCAGAAAGACGGCCGGCAGCGGCAAGCGGAAAGTCGATTTGAAATAAAGATATGGGAAAGAAAAAAGTCATAAAAACTAAAGATGATGCGGTAAAGGAAGCGGGGACGGCCGAAAAGGCGCCGGCCAAGCAATCTTCGTCCGCATCGAAACAGCATTGGGAGAACGGCCGCATCTACATCCAGGCTACTTATAACAACACCATTATCACCGTGACCGACGACAAGGGCGCCGTGATTACCTGGATGTCCGCCGGCTCTTTGGGCTTTTCCGGACCCAAGAAAGCGACTCCTTTCGCTTCCTCGAAGGTAGCCGAAGCCATTGCCCAGAAACTGGAGAAAACCGGCCCGAATACCGTGGAGATTTTCGTGCGCGGTGTCGGCAGTGGCCGCGATTCCGCCATCCGCTCTTTCGCCGGCAAAGGTTTGAATATACTGTCTATTAAGGATGTGACGCCGATTCCGCACAACGGACCGCGTCCGGCCAAGACCAGAAGGGTTTAACCAGGCAATAAAAAACATGAAAAGAATCAAAGAGAAAAAAGAAAGATCGCTGGGTATCAAACTCTTCCTCAAGGGAGATCGCTGTAATTCGCCGAAATGCGCGATGGTTCGCCATCCTTACCGACCGGGACAGCACGGCCAGGCGCGGCACTCCGTTTCCGAATTCGGAAAGCAGCTCCAGGAAAAGCAGAAGATTCAGATTCTCTACGGCCTGAACAACCACCAGATGATGAAATTGTTCCGGAATTCCGACAAAGACGGCATCATGACCCGGCTCGAAAGCCGTCTCGATCACGTGGTTTTTCTTCTGGGCTTCGCGAAGTCCCCGAGAATCGCCCGCCAGCTCGTTTCCCACGGCCATATGCACGTGAACGGCCGGAAAGTGACAATTCCTTCTTATTATGTTAAGATTAAAGATATTGTTGCCGTGCGGCCCGAATCCCGCTCGGCGAAGATTTTCGACGATATTCAACTCCGGTTGAAGCAATACACCCCGCCTGAGTGGCTTAAGCTCAAAGCGGAGGAATTGAAAGGCGAGTGCGTGGCAAAACCGCCCGTTACCGGAGTGCAACTACCTTTTGATATAAACGTGGTCGGCCAATTCTATTCGCGTTAAATTTTATAAAACAAAAAAATGAAATATACACATATCAGCGAAGCGGTCGAGGTTAAGAAAATTTCCGAGAAGGATAATATCGGCATTTTCCACATTGAAGGTCTTTTTACCGGTTATGGCGTCACTTTGGGGAATGCTTTTCGGCGCGCGCTCCTTTCCTCGCTTCCGGGTTCGGCTATTACTCAGATTAAGATTAAGAATATAGACCATGAATTTTCGACTTTGCCCGGCATGGTGGAGGATATCGTGGAGTTCACGTTGAACCTGAAGAAAGTCCGCTTTCATTTTACCGCCGATGAGCCGCAGACTTTAAAACTTCACGTGAAAGGCGAGAAGGAAGTGAAGGCGGAGGATATCGAATCTTCCACGCTCGTGCGGGTAATCAACAAGGATTTGCATCTCGCGACTCTTTCGAAAAAGTCCGCCGATTTGGATATGGAAATCACCGTCGAAAAGGGCTTGGGCTACGTGATGAGCGAATCCCGCCGGATGGAGAGGCTTTCGGTCGGCACGATCGTGCTTGATGCCATCTTTTCCCCGGTTGTCCGGGTATCCTTCCACTCGGAAGATATGCGCGTGGGCGACCGCACCGATTATAACCGCTTGAAATTGGAAATAGAGACCGACGGCTCCATTAGCCCTTCGGAGGCGCTCCACAAGGCGAGCAATATTTTGAAAGACCATTTCGAAAAGGTTCTGACTATCGAAGTCGTTCCGGCGGAATTGATTTCCGGCAAACCCGAAAAGAAAAAGAAAGAAAAATAAATGCGGCACATGCACAAGGGGAGAAAATTCGGTTTGAAAAAAGGCCCTCGCAGGTCTTTTTTGAGGATTCTGGCCAATAACCTTGTGAGCCACGAAAAGATTACGACGACCGAGGCGCGCGCCAAGGAATTGAAGGGCATCGTGGAGCGCTATATCACCTACGGCAAACAGCAAAATCTGGCCGGAATGAAACTGCTTTTGGAGAAATTGCCGAAAGCGGCAGCCTACAAGGTTTACCACGAAATCGCCCCGCGCTATAAAGAGCGGAAAGGGGGATATACCCGGGTGGTAAAGACGGTTACCCCGAGGAAGCACGACGGCTCGAAAATGGCCATCATCGAATTCGTAAAATAAGTAATATGGAACACATAATCGATGCAAAAAACAAAAAATTAGGCCGGCTCTCCTCGGAGATCGCTTTTTTGCTGCAGGGCAAGAAGAGCCCGAATTACAATCCGCGGATTTTGAATGCCGATCGGGTGGTAGTCACGAATGCTTCGCAAATCGCCGTTTCCGGCAAAAAAATCAATCAAAAGATTTACTATAAGCACACTGGTCCTTTGGGTCACCTTAAGGAGCGGAAGTTCGCCGACGTTTTCAAAAAGAATCCGGCTTGGGTTTTGCGCCACGCCGTGCGCCTGATGCTGCCCAAAAACCGCCTGAACGCGAAGCGGATTAAAAATCTCATAATCGAAAAATAAGATGGCTATCACCAAAAAAGAGAAGGAGAAATATATCGAGGCCGTCGGCCGCCGGAAGACCGCGGTTGCTCGCGTCCGGCTTTTTTCCGGCCGCAAAGCGGCGAGCAAGACTCCGGAGCTTGTCGTGAATGATTTACCTTTTTCCGAATACTTCCCGACCGCGAAATTGCAGAAGACCGTCCTCGCTCCCTTCAGTGAGCTTTCGCTCAAGGAATACCACGCGACAGTATTAGTTGGGGGAAGCGGTTTGAGTTCCCAAGCGGAAGCCATCCGGCTCGGCTTGTCCCGCGCCCTCGTCGCTTTGAATCCCACCTGGCGTTCCAAATTGAAATCTCTCGGCTTTATGAAGCGCGACCCCCGAAAAGTGGAGCGCAAGAAGTACGGCCTGCGGAAAGCTCGAAGGCCGCAACAGTGGCGTAAGCGTTAAAAAAATCCCCGACCCGAAAGGGGATTTTTTATTTCAAACTCGTCTTCAGAAGCGTGCCGTCGGTTTTGAGGATATAAAGTTCGTTTCCCTCTACCGCGAATTTGCCCACTCCTTGGGATACGAGCCGGACATTCTGCGGGGCGCGCCGGTCGGTCTCGACGACGAACAGGTCTTCTTCGGTAAGCGTGAGCGCGTAGTTCGGGTTGCCGCTCAACCATTCGAAATCCCTTATATTACCCCGGTCGGAAAAGACGGGCCAGATATCGCCTTTTTTCACTTCGCCGTCGGCATAGTAATCTTCCAGGGCTTTCAAGGAAAGTGTGTCTTTTTTCGAAAGCAGAAAAACCTTTTTTCCGTCGGGGGCCGGCAATCCTTCCAGGTTCGCTTTTATTCCAATGGCTTCGGTGGAAGTCGATTCGTAAATCCTAACAGTTTGGAGAAAAAGATTGAAAACCGTTAAATTGTCTTTCGTATCGATAAGAAACATTTCATTTCCTTTTAATTCCGCTTTATCGATTCCCGCCATATCGGCCAATTTTTCCAGTCTTGATCTCACCAAGTCGAGAGAATAAAGCGCGTTTCCGGTCGTGATGAGAATTTTAGCGTTGAAGGGATGAAGGAAATAGTTTTTAGGAATGACCGTGCCGGAAAGGTTCAATTGGCTTTGTTTTAATGAATTGAAGAGTCCGGCAATATTGGTTGCGGGGGACAAATCTTCAAGATTGGTTACGAATCTATCCTTTCCGTCGGCAGTGATTATAAGGGACGAGTCTGGCCGGCTCAAAGCAATATTTTTGTTTCCTAAAGAAAATCCGTCCAGCCGGAGAGTGCCGTCTTTACCTTGAAGTATCAGGCCCGCGCCCGTGAGCCAGAAATCCCGGACGGAGCTCGTCGCGATAACGCTCAAATCCCAAATTTCGGGCCAGAGCCTGATTTGGCTAGCGGAGACCACTGCGCCGTTCTCTACCTTAAACGTTTTTTCCCAGGCGGAGAAACCCGGCTTCGAAATTCTTATCCGGTATTCTCCGGGAGCGAGTTTCGGGATGAAGATGCCGCTTGAGATGAGGCCGGGCGAAACTTCGGTCTTTTTGCCGTTCAATTCCACGGTTGCGTCGGGCGGAATGTACTTCAAAAAGAGTCCGCCGGTACCGGTAATCTTCAGGTTTTTAAAATCCAAAACCAGTCCCTGGGCGGTCACGAGAAGGTAAGCGCTCGCCAGGACGAATACGAGAATGAGGAAATAAAATAGGGTCCGCCGGGTTTTGAGTTCCATTGTTTTAATAATATAATGGATGTGTGGATAAATTCATAATCCGGGGCGGGCGGCCGCTCACGGGCGAAATAAAGTTGGCCGGCGCTAAGAACGCGGCGACGAAAATGCTTATCATTTCTCTTTTGACTGACGAGGAGTGTGTGTTCGAGAATTTTCCCCGAATCGGGGATGCGGAAATCGTGAAAGAACTTTGCGTAGCGCTGGGAAGCGAAATAAAATCCATCGATTCCAATCTCGTCATAAGGACGCCGGAGATAAAAAACACCAAGGCGATTTCCTTGAATCAAAAAAACCGGGTGTCGATTTTGGCGTTGGGGCCGCTCCTGAACCGGGCGGGGGAGGCGGAGGTGCCGATTGTAGGCGGGGATAAAATCGGTCCCCGGCCTGTGGATATGCACTTGGAATCGCTGAAGGCGCTCGGAGCGGAGATAGAAGCCGGTCCCAATTCATATAAAGCGAAAATCAAGGGAAGACTCAAAGGAGCGGCTATTACCTTGAAATATCCCAGTGTCGGCGCGACGGAGCAGATAATTTTTGCTTCGGTTCTGGCCGAGGGGAAGACGACGATTGTGAATTCCGCCGTCGAGCCGGAAATCACGGATTTGATAAAGATGCTCCAGAAGATGGGAGCGATTATCGAAGTCGGCACGAATCGCACCGTCACGATTTACGGCGTCCCGAAATTGCACGGCGCGCGCCATAGGGTCTTGCCGGACAGGAATGAGGCTGTTTCTTTCGCGTGCCTCGCGGTCGCGACGAACGGAAAGATATTGGTGAAAGGAGCCGACCAGGGCGATCTTATCACTTTTTTGAATAATTTGAGGAGAATCGGCGGAGAGTACGAAGTGACGAACGAGGGTATTCTTTTCTTTCGGGCGCGGCCGCTCTCCGGCATCAAGCTGGAGACCGATACCCATCCGGGTTTTATGACGGATTGGCAGCAGCCGTTCCTGACAATGCTCACGCAGGCGCAGGGCGAGTCGGTTATCCACGAGACCGTCTACGAAGACCGCTTCGGCTATGTGAAAGACTTGAATTTAATGGGCGCGGACATTAGAGTGGTAAACGAGTGTTTGGGCGAAGTTCCTTGCCGTTTCAAAAATAGGAATTGCCCGCACAGCGCGATAGTGAATGGACCGACGAAGCTCCATAGCGCGACGGTCACGGTGCCGGATTTGCGGGCGGGCATCGCCCACGTGCTCGCGGCTTTGATCGCGGAAGGGGAATCGGAAATACTGGGCGTGCACGAGATAGACCGGGGATACGAAAAAATCGTGGAGCGCTTGAGCTTCCTGGGGGCGGATATAAGAAGGGTTAGTTGATTCAACCTGACAAACCCTTTCCTCCGAAAACACGCTATCAAATTTTATTTGTTTTTTTATACCCTCATTTTATGAGGTTTTTGTTATGTTTGACAGACTTAAGTATTAGGTATATAACGTAAACACTGAACATTAATAATGGTCGTCTCTAACTTCCGAAATGTAGTAGGAAGCCAAAAAGACACCAAAATATAAGAAAGGAAGGATAGCCCAATGGGTAAAACCTTATTGGTTGATAACTTGCCGGAAGATGAAATCGAGAGTTTCGTTGATTGGATCAATCACAACAACGATCGTGTTTTACAAATTTCCG
>JBBTRY010000034.1:0-4172 GCA_038064955.1 Patescibacteria group bacterium | reverse complement strand
GATTCAAGGCCCGCACTTTCCGATAAATTATTGCCGGATCGTCCTTGTCCAAATCGACGAATCCGTCCTGCGTGGAGAATTTTTTCGTAAATGTCGCCCGGCTTTCGTCCTGCGCCGCCGGCCTTATTTCGCCTCCGCCGGCCGGCGGACCGAATTTCGGCAAAATCTCAATCAATAGTCTACCGGCCATATCCGCTAATTTTCCCTCAAGTGTTTCATAAGTTTCATCACTTTCGATGGCAATTTCGCGGGTAGCGATGATATCCCCATGATCGATTTTCTCATCCATTTGGTACAAAGCGACACCTGTCTCTTTATCGCCGTTCAATATGGCGGACTGGATAGGGGATGCGCCCCGGTACTTCGGAAGAAGCGAAGGATGAACGCCGATAATGCCATTCGGAAATGCATTTATAACTTCTCTGGGAATTATTTTCGCGTAAGCGGCCACAATGGCGAAACTCGCCCCTCGAACGTCAAACCCGGCGAGTTTATCCGGCTGATAAACCGGAATGCCGTGCTTTTGGGCCAAAACCTTCGTCGGCGGGGGAGTAATGACTTTTTTCCGGCCTGTCGGCCGGTCGGGATTGCAGACGACGCCCGCGGGCGCGAAACCGGCTTCAATCAATCTTTCGAGAATTTCCGCCGAGAACTTCGGCGTGCCGAAGAAAATAAAATTCATAAAACTTAAATTTTTAAATTAATCGTTTTTCTTCATTTTTTCCTCGCGGGCGATAAGCCGTTCGGAAGAGGGTGATTTTTGCACATTCTTTGTTCTATCGATAAAGAGTTTGCCATCCAAATGGTCCGTCTCGTGCTGGAAGACACGGGCCAAAAGATCCCAAGCCTTTATCTTTATCTTCCGCCCATTCGAATCTTGGCCGGTGAGCGTAAGCCGATAATGGCGTTCCACTTGGCCGAAAAGACCGGGCACGCTCAAACAGCCCTCCTCGAGCATTTCCATTTCTTTGGAAACTTTCGTGATTTCCGGATTAAATATCGCGTAGAATTTCGGCCGGCCGTTCTGGTCCGGCACTTGAGCCACAAACATTCGGAAAGGAAAGCTGATTTGATTGGCCGAAAGCCCGACGCCGTTGGCCTGCTTCATTATTTCCCGCATGGATTTTATGAGCGCCTGAATTTCCTTCTTGGAATATTTTCCGAAATCGAATTTCACCGTTTTTTCGCGAAGGAATTTTCCGCTCTTTTTGTCGTCTATCAATAATATCTCACTCATTTCTTTTTGGATTTGGATTTTTTGGAGAAGAGCACGCTCATAAAATAGGCTCCTTTGTTCTTGATATTCATGTTTTCTTTGATGCTTCCGGCTATCTTCATCAGTTTTTCCTGGTCGTGCTCTTTGGCAAGCTTGATATAGAGGGCTTTATGTTTGTCATCTCCGAGCGCCTCGGAAAGTAAGAGACCCACCATCTGGTGTTTCTGATACACATGGCTCTTTTTGGAACGCTCCCGAAGGTTCTTAAGATAATCGTTATCAAGCGCCATTCTACACATTTTAGGCGATTTCCCTTAATATATAAAGATATGATTTTAAACACTGGGAAAACGCTGACTTTGGGATTGATTGCCGTCATCTTGGCCGGAGGCATATTCTACGCCGGTTTCAATCTCGGCTCCGTTCAGGAAATCGGAGGAGCAGTGTCGGAGAACTCCACAAGTTCTTTATCCGCCAATTCTTCGGTGCTCTGGGAGGCGATAGATTTGATAAAAAAGAATTATGTCGGCGCGAAGGATGTGACCGATAAAGATTTTCTCTACGGAGCGGTAACCGGCGCAGTGGGCGCCCTCAAGGACCCTTATTCAGTCTTCTTCAGCCCGAGCGACGCGGAGAAGTTTAACCAAGATTTGAACGGCAGCTTCGGCGGCGTGGGAATGGAAATCGGCGTCAAAAATAACCAGCTAGTGGTCATCGCGCCCCTTAAAGGCAATCCAGCGGAGAAGGCCGGCTTCAAGGCAGGCGACCAAATCCTCAAAATCGATGAAACTTTCACGAATGATATGGATACCACAGCCGCAGTGAAGATAATCCGGGGCGAACCGGGCACGATAGTGAAACTTCTCATGATGCGCGACGGCTGGAAAGAGCCGAAAGAATTCGAAATTACCCGAGCCGTGATTGAAGTGCCGACTTTGGATTGGGAGATGAAAGAAGGGAACATCGCTTACATCCAACTCTATAATTTCAACTCGAATGCCGGTTCACTTTTCTATAACGCCGCCCTATCGTCTTTAATCAGCGGTGCGAAAGGCATAGTGTTGGATTTGCGAAACAACCCTGGCGGCTTCCTCGATACTTCAGTCGAGATCGCCGGCTGGTTTATGAACCGCGGCGAATCCGTAGTGAGCGAAAAGTTCCGTTCGGGCGAAGAGAATGTGATGCGCTCAAACGGCCCGAGCGCCCTCGTTAATCTGCCCGCAGTGGTGCTAGTAAACGGCGGCTCGGCTTCGGCCTCCGAGATATTGGCCGGAGCGCTCCAAGACAACCGTGGCATAAAACTCGTGGGCGAAAAAACTTTTGGTAAAGGCAGTGTTCAAGAAATAGAGAATTTGAAAGATGGCTCTACTCTCAAGATAACCGTCGCCGAGTGGCTCACGCCGAATGGCCGGCATATAAACAAATTAGGCATCATTCCGGACGTAGTGGTTAAAATGCCCGATGACGGCATCATCAACAAGAAAGATCCTCAGCTCGAGAAGGCGCTAGAAATAATCAAACAAGAGATAAATAAATGAGAATAATTTTGATTAAGGATGTAAAAGGCATCGGTAAGGCGTTCGACGTGAAAGAAGTTAAAGACGGCTATGCCCGGAATTTCCTCTTACTAAAGGGGCTGGCCGAGGCGGCGACGAAAGAAGCCGTTCAAAGATTGGAACGGCAGAAAAAAATTCGGGAAACTGAACACCAGAAAATCATTGAAGAATTGAAAATTGGAGCGAAAAATCTCGAGGGATTGGAACTGAAATTCAAGATGAAAATAGGGGAGAAGGGCGAGACTTTCGGTTCCATAAGCCGGAAAGACGTCGAGTTGGAGCTCGCGAAGCACGGCTATAAAGATTTGAAAATAGAATTGGAAAAGCCCATCAAAGGCATCGGTGAACACTCTGTGGCGATAGACTTGGGGGAAGGAATAACGGCAAAGGTGAAAGTCTTAACCGAGGCGGAACAGAAAATCCCGGCTTAAGCCGGGATTTTCATTAGATTACGCTGACTACCTTCACTGATTTCTTCGAGCCGTCGAAACTGGTTTTGCGCTTGTCGGAGAATTTGATCACGCCGATTTTCATCGCGTAGATGGTGTCATCACTGCCGATCTTCACATTCTTACCAGGGTGGTATTTCGTGCCGCGCTGGCGGATGATAATGTCGCCCGGTTTGGTTTTTTCGCCCGCGAAGAGCTTCACGCCAAGCCGTTTGGATTCTGATTCTCTGCCTAATTTTGTAGAGCCTTTGGCTTTTGTATGTGCCATAACGTTCTTATATAATAATCAAAACACTCCTCCAATGTCAAATTTCACAGGTTGGATAAGGGAAAATCGCGTGAAGTTCGTCTTCTGGCTCGGCCTCGTCGTTCTGGTCTCTTTGGCCTTCGGTATCGGATATCTCACGGCCGACCAAGACAACCCCGCTCCCATCATCATCCAGAAAAACTCGGGATAAGAAAACCGCTCATTCCGAGCGGTTTTCAGGATTTTAAACATCAAGTATATGCGACACAAGATCAAATACTCACCATTGTGAGGCGTTTGGACGAAGAAAGGGTCTTCCCCGCCGCTTGAATTCAGAGAGTTGAGAAAGAGATTGCTAATAATGAGCGAGGATAATTTTAGCGAGTGAGGCCTATGAACGGGGGAGAAATTTCTGGAGATGTTCCCCTAGTTATATCCAACTTTCTTCAGCCAAAACTCATTCTCCCATTCCCAAAGGCGCTTCGCGCCCAAGAAGGCGTGGAAGTCCTCGTGCCAGTAGGGGAACTCCTGAATTTCAATGAGTCCCGTCATTGGCCCCCACTCATGTTCGCACCGCTCGGCCGCCGTCCGCCCGATCTTCAATTTCTTATCGTAACGGATCTTATCCCGTCCGCCCTTGGTTCGCATTGTCGCTCCGCAAACCTTGCAGGTCTTCACTTGGTCGATTCTTAAAATCCAGCGCG
>JBBTRY010000033.1:0-12383 GCA_038064955.1 Patescibacteria group bacterium | reverse complement strand
CAGTACAAAAGCTTGGCCTCACTTCCAAGCAACTTTAGCTCTAATATAACAAACGCTGGAGGAAAATCAATCCCGCGTCCTATTTATAACGAGAATCGCCTGTCCCCGTTACGGCAATATCCAAGTGACAGTGGCGAAAATCAGGCTCAAAACTACGACGAAAATGGTCAATTCCCGCAAGACCAAGGTTAAGCCCAAAAAACCTCTTAAACGGCCTAAAATGGCATCTCTCACGATAATCAGGAAGAGGGTGAGGAAAGCGGCGGCATTTATGAATCCCAGGGGCAAAAGGAGGGAAAGAGCAGCTATTTGGCAGGCTAAAAAGCCCACAGACCAGCTAATCATCCGCAGGTTCCAACCAGTGGCCACTCCCTCAAAAACCAGAAATTCCTTCATAAGGAGGGTTATTCCGAAAAAAACGAGAAGAAGCCACAGAATATCAGGCAAAACTAAGCCGGCGGAAAATCCCGGCCAGCGGTAAAAAACAAGAATGGAGAAACAGGCAATAAGGGCGATATTTAAAAGGCTGTAGGCAATATTCCGATTTTTGAAAAGTAAGTTTATAAGCCCCAGCACGAGAAAAATAAAACCGCCGAAGATTAACGCCAAAAATACGCCAATCAGGCCCTTGAGAGGAAATCCGGGGAAAGAAAGCACGGCCGACGCCCCGAGAACACTTCCGATGGAGACGAGCCAGTAGGATGCGCGGAACAATCGCCTGTCCGGCAATTCCGAAAAATAAACTACTCCCATAAAAACGAAAAATAAGAAAACCGGCCAAAAGGAAAAACCGGTCAGAATCAAAAGGCCGAAAACAAGGGAGACGCCGAGCGTCTTAGCGAGTAACCTCCACCCGGTTTGATTTATTAATGATGATATTAGCTTTTTGGCCATCTTTGAGCAGTCCGCGGACAATCCGGTCGGCAAGCGCGTCCACAATCGTCTTCTCGATAAGGCGCTTTACCGGGCGCGCCCCGAAATCCGGGTCAAAACCGTTCTCCACGAGATATTTTTTCACTTCGGGCCGGATATTCAGCGCGACATTTTTTTCCGCGAGGCGCTTTTTCACCTCCTCGAGCTGAATGTCGATTATTTTTTCGACCGATTTTGGCGTGAGCGCGTTGAAGATAATCGTCTCATCAAGCCGGTTCAGAAATTCCGGCCGGAAATTTTCGCGGAGCGATTGCATGACGTTCTCGCGGAATTTTTCCTCCCTGGTTTGGAATTCTTTTTCGTTTCCACCGGATTTGAATCCCAAGGATGACATATCACGGAAATATTCGCTTCCCACATTCGAGGTGAGAATAATCACCGTGTTTTTGAAATTCACCACTTTGCCTTTCGAGTCGGTGAGGCGGCCGTTATCAAGCATCTGAAGCAGAATATTAAAAACTTCCGGGTGGGCTTTTTCGATTTCGTCGAAAAGGATCAGGCTATAGGGCCGATGACGCACCGTTTCGGTGAGCTGGCCGCCTTCGTCATGGCCGATATAGCCCGGTGGAGAACCGATAAGGCGCGAGACGGAGTGGCGCTCCATGTATTCCGACATATCGATGCGCACGAGCGCTTTGTCGTCATTGAACATGAATTCCGCAAGCGCTCTGGCGAGCTCCGTCTTTCCCACGCCCGTGGGCCCGAGAAAAATAAACGAACCCGAAGGCCGGTTTTCGTCCGCGAGGCCCGCCCGCGAACGCCGAAGCGCCCGACCGACCGCCTGAATCGCCTCTTCCTGGCCGACGACGCGCTCACCGAGCGCCTCCTCGATGCGGGAAAGTTTCGTCATTTCGGACTCTAGCATCCGCGACATTGGGATGCCGGTCCAGCGCGTCACGACGGCGGCGATATCCTCTTCGTCCACCACCTCTTTAATGAAGCGGATTTTCGCGTCTTTTTTCCCGCCTGCGCGGGCAGGCGATTTGCCTTTGTTGTCGTGTTTTTTTTCCAAATCGGCATAGTGCTTCTCCAGTTTGGGCAATTCGCCGTAGCGGATTTGCGCCACCCGGTCGAAATCGCCTTCGCGTTCGGCCACCTCGGCCGCTCGCCTCAAGTCCTCTATTTCCCGCCGGAGACCATGGAGATTTTCCACGCCGGTTTTTTCGCCCTGCCATTGAGAGGAAAGTTCTGCATTATTTTCCTTGAGTTTCTTGAGCTCCTTTTCCACCTGCTTCAGGCGCGGGGATTTTTCTTTGGCGAGAGCGGATTTTTCCACTTCGAGGCGCGTGATTTCTTTCCTTATTATCTCAATGTCGCGCGGCAAACTGTCGGAATCGAGCCGCCGGGCCGCCGAGGCTTCATCAATCAAATCCACCGCCTTATCCGGCAGGAAACGGTCAGTAATGTAGCGCGCGCCCAAATTCACGGCGGCGATAATGGCATCGTCGGTAATTTTCAAACTGTGGTGCATTTCGTACTTTTCTTTGAGCCCGCGCAAAATTGAAATGGAATCCTCGACCGAAGGTTCTTCAACCAGTATCGGCTGGAATCTTCTTTCTAAAGCCGCATCTTTTTCTATATGCCGCTGGTATTCCTTGAGAGTAGTCGCGCCGATTGCGTGGAGCTCGCCGCGCGCGAGAGCCGGTTTCAAAAGATTCGAGGCATCAATCGCGCCTTCTGCCGCGCCCGCGCCCACAATCATATGGATTTCGTCGATGAACAGGATTATTTTCCCATTGGAATTTTGAACCTCTTTCATAAAAGCCTTAAAGCGGTCTTCGAACTCCCCGCGAAACTTCGTGCCGGCAATAAGGGAACCGATATCAAGCATTACCACTTCTTTGTTTTTGAGCGGCTCCGGCACATCGCCCGCCACTATTTTCTGGGCCAGGCCTTCCACAATAGCCGTTTTCCCCACCCCCGGTTCGCCAATCAGGACCGGATTGTTCTTCGTGCGCCGGGAAAGAATCTGCTGGAGACGGCGCAATTCTTCCTCGCGGCCGATGACCGGATCAAGCTTTCCTTCACGCGCTTTCTGGGTCAAATTCACGGCGTATTTTTCCAAGACCTGGAACTTACTCTCCGGCGTTTCATCCGTCACGCGGGCCGAGCCGCGGAGCTGAACGAGCGTCCGCACAAGGATTTCCTTCCGCGCTCCGAAACGCGCAAGCATTTCCTGGGCCGAGGATGCCACCTCCGCCACCGCCATCAGCAAATGTTCGCAGGAAATGAACTCATCTTTGAATTTCATCGCAATCTCTCCCGCCTTGTCCAATGTTTTCATCAGTTCCTGCGAAAGATAGAGTTGGCTCACGCCGCCGCCCGAAAATATTTTGGGTAGTTCTTTCAGCACGCTTTCCATCGCGCGCTCTAACTCCGAAACATTCACGTTCGAGCGTACCAAAAGTGGCCGCACGAGCGTCTGCTCATCAGACAGAAGCGCCGAAAGAAGATGAAGCGCTTTGAGCTCGCCGTGATTCTGGCGCGCCACCATGTCTTGGGCGTTCTGGAGCGCCTCCTGGGCTTTGATGGTAAAACGGTTGAAATTCGGCATAAGTTTATTATATCCGATAGTAGGAGATTTTTATAATATTGGCAAGAACCGGCTTCGAGTGCCAATGCCACTTTTGGCATATCGCGTTTTTCCCTACTCTGCGGGGCGTTCGGTGAGCGTGATGGATAAATCCAAAGTCTTCCCCCCCTGGCCGGGCAGGCCTCTTCTAATCTTCGCCATAATACTCTCGCCAACGGAATAACGCTGGATGAGATTTCCGAGCGAATTATTTTCGTCCACTTTGATGCCGTTTATTTCAAGAATAATGTCTTCCGCCTCTAGGCCCGCTTTCGCCGCCGGAGAATCCTTCAAGATTGCCGGACCGTCGTCTGAACCTCGCACAAGCGCTCCGCCCTCCGTCACCGCCATATAGCGCACGCCCAAGTACGGTATTTTGATAGCTCCGGTATTCCGCACGGAATTGATGTCGCGCTTCGCCTGGTTTATCGGAATCGTGAAACCGATGCTCTGCGCCCCCTCGGCTACGGCGGTATTAATACCAATGACCTCGCCTTTCAGGTTCAGAAGCGGCCCGCCGGAGTTGCCCGGATTGATGGCCGCGTCCGTCTGGATGACATTGCTAATTATCTCCGTCCCGATACTCGCCCCCGTTGCCGTAATGGTACGGGATAATCCTGAAATCACTCCGACCGAAACCGTATTCCTGAATTCCCCCAAAGAATTACCGATCGCGATAGCCGTCTGGCCGAGTTTGAGCGTATCCGAATTACCCAGTGCCACAACCGGCAAATCGGTCGCTTCAATCTTCAAAACCGCCAAATCCTGCATCGGATCGCGGGCCAAAACCTTGGCATCATATTTCTTGCCGCTGTTCGTGACGACGGTATATTCGGCCGCCGTATCCGCTACCACGTGCTTGTTCGTTAAAATCATACCGTCCGCTGAAATTATAAAACCGCTGCCGCCGCCCACATCCTGCTTTTTAGTGCCTTTTTGGCATAGTTGAGAAAAACCTTGGCCAGGCAGGTTACCAAACCGGTCACCAAAAAAATCGCGGAATTCAGGTGGAATATTGCTGAATGGATTCGTCTGGCATTGTTCGATTATCGGCAAGTCTTTCGAGATGACTATTGAAACAACCGAAGGCGACGCTTTTTCCACCGCTTTCATTACCGCTTCTTCATAATCAATCGTGGGGTTATAGAGAACCGCTTCGGGTATTTTGGGGATATTCGCCTGCGGCGTCGAAGTCGCCAGCCCGCCCTTTATGAAACTCCAAACATCATCGAGAAGGTTCGCTTGGGCGAAACGGGAGGTCGCGAGCGACCCAAAAAATCCGCCCACTAAACCAGCAATAATAATTAGAATTATTGTTCTTTTTGACATAGTGCCTTAAATTTTATTAGCGTATTTCGTACCTTAAAGTTACATTCACTTTCACATCTTCCGAGCCGGCCTCGATTGCCGGAGCAATAGATGCATCGGCATTTTTCATCATTGATTCAACGCCCATACTATAAGCATAAGACACGGGTGCCACCGAATTTTCATAAATTTCCAAGAGCCGCCCGATGCCAAAGCCGCCGGCTTTCGCCAACTCTTTCGCTTTCATTTTGGCTTTATCTATCGCTTCGGCGCGCGCCTCGGCCCGAGCCGAATCCGGATCATCAATAGTAAATTGCAATTGAGAAACGGTATTCGCGCCGCTCGCTACGACACCACCAAGAATATCACCGACTTTAGAAAAGTCCCGAACTTTCACATCCACGTTTTGCGAAACGGTGTAACCCACAATCTCCGCAGGCGGGCAAGGTTGAACGCTGGACTGCGGCTGATAGCAATTATAACTCTGATAACGGGGTGAAATATTGTAATTCTGCGTTTTGATATCCTTTGCTTCAACGCCCTTCGATTTTACGAAATCGACTGCTTTATTCATCTTCGTCGTATTCTCGGTCTGAAGCGCTCCCAAATCTTTGCCGCCTTCGGTCGTCACACTGAAATCAAATTGCGCCACATCCGGCACGACGACAGTCTTCCCTTCACCTGAAACCGAAAAACTCCGGAACGACATCGGCTGGGAATTAGCGTAAGCCGACGAATAGACCCACACCGAATAGGCTCCGGCCAAAAGCATAATGATTATCGCGACGTTTAAATATTGCTTTGTTTTCTCCATTTTTTTATTTATTATTTTTACCCTTCGACAAGAGTAATAGAATTATACCAAAATCTTCCTCATTCGCTTCAAGGCCTCTTTTATCTCCCCCATTTTACAGGGTTTTCCGAAGCTGAAGCGCAGGCTTCCCCGCACTCTTTCTTGAGACAAACCCAGGGCATGGAGCACAGGCGAAGGAGCGTAGGAGCGGGCGGAACAAGCCGAGCCGGCCGAGACCGCAATGCCGGCTATATCCAATTTAATGAGCAGGTCGCCTGCGAATTCCGTCGGGAAATGGATATTCAGAATGTGCGGCGCGCCGCTTTTGCCGTTAATTTCGGCCTGCGGATAGATTTTTTTGAGGCCCCGCCAAAATTCATTCTTGAGTGAATTAACCTCTTTCATATTTTTGCTCCTGTTTTTTGTTGCCAACTCCATTGCTTTTCCAAAACCGACTATCGCCGGAACGTTCTCCGTGCCGGAACGCAGGCCGAACTCCTGCCCGCCGCCGGTGATAACGGGAATTAAGAATTTGGAATTATGAATTATGGAATCTTTTCTTTCTTCATTATTCCTAATTCCTGATTCATTATTCCTGATAAAAAGGGCGCCGATTCCTTTCGGGCCGTAAATTTTTTGGCCGGAGAGCGTCATTAAATCCACGCCCAATTTTTTAACGTCGCAGTCAAAATAATTCAGAGCTTGGGCGGCATCGGTGTGGAGTAACGGGAATAATGAATTATGAATTATGAATTTCGAATAAGTTTTATTTGATTCTTTATTCTTAATTCTTAATTCTTCGCGAAAATTTCTGATGATTTCAGAGATTTTCGCGATAGGTTGGACGCTCCCGATTTCGTTGTTCACATACATCACGGAAACCAAGACGGTCCGCTCGTCCAAAGAACTTTCCAATTTTTTCAAATCCACGATTCCGTTTTCATCCACCGGAAGATAGACAACTTCCACTCCCTGCCTGCGCAGGCAGGCGTCTTTTCCCAAATCCCGCGCCGTATCCAAAATGGATTCGTGTTCTATCCCGCTGATAATAATCTTAGGCGACCGATTTTGTTTTGAGATAAAATCGGACGCTTTAAAAATCCCCCGTAAGGCTAAATTATTCGCCTCCGTCGCCGAACTTGTAAAAATAATACTTCGGAATCCATCGGCCAACGAAGGTGCTATCGCTTTCGCGATTGCTCCCCGCGCCTTATCCACCGCGCCCATCGCCTCCTGACCAAAAGAATGAAGCGAACCCGGATTACCGAACTTCTCCGTAAAATAGGGCGCCATCGCCTTCAAAACCGCCGGGTCAACCGGAGTCGAAGCGGCGTAATCCAAATAAATTCGGGATGTTTTGTTCATTATTGCTTCCCCATCAGGCTTTTCAAAATACTGTCCACGATTTCCTTTCCTTTCGGATTTTCTTCGCAGGCGGCGAGGAGTTTAGTCAATTTCTTCCGGTGTCCCCAGGAAAGCGCCGCGCCCTCGGAATCTTCCGTTTTCCCGTTCGGCAGTCCGTTCAGAGGGAAAAATTTCGCTTTTTCTATCGCCTCATCCAGTTCTTTTCCTTGTACGAGTTCCGGCTCTTCTTCCGTGACGACAAGAAAAAATTTGTCTTCGTGAAACTGCGCGCCGGGCCGTTCCGACGGTATCCGGAGCGAAACCGAAAGCTCCGGGTCAATTAGTTCTTTACCGAACGTGAGGCCGGCTTCTTCTTCGAACTCGCGGTGCGCCGTGGCAATAAGATTGCTGTCCTTCTGCGGGTCGAAATGTCCCATCGGCATCTTCCAAACCTTTTCTTCGACGAAAATGCCGCCGGTCTTCTGGTTGTTCTTCTCACCCGGCTTCTGGAGAACTAAAAGAATTTTAGGTTCGTTCTTCGCGAACTTTATATAGGCCACGCCGGCCGAGTAACTAACCGTTGGATCCATTATCCTTACCGTAAACCCCGCCGATGTTCGCGCGGCGGAAAATTTCTAGAATAATTGTGAGACCGATGCCAGAAATAACAGCGAAGGCAGTCAGGCCGATACCACAAAGCACGCCGATTGCGGCCACGAACCAAACGGTCGCGGCGGTCGTGAGCCCCCGCACATGGATGCCGTGCTTCACGATAATGCCCGCCCCCAGGAAACCGATGCCAATCACGATATTCGCGATAACCGTAAGAAATCCGCTATTCCGGGCCACGACCTCGGGCAAGTTTTCGGGCGAAACAGCGACGAGATACGGCAAAGAGAGTCCAGCAATCGTAAAAATCGCCGCGCCGGCCGCAACCATCATATCGGTGCGTAAGCCCGCTTCCTTACCCGCAATTTCCCGCTCAAGACCGATTATGATTCCCAAGAGAACCGCCAGTCCCAGACGCAACAGCATTTGTTCCAAAGTAAGCATATTTTAATATTTGGGGTTTTCCTCTTTTATTTTTTTCTTGTAGTTGGCATATCGGGCAAGCGCAAAGAGAATGCTCGAAAGCCGATTCAGATACTGGAGCGTCTCCGCCGACAGTTTCTTTTTCTTGTTGTTGAATCGCACAGCCGAACGCTCCGCCCGTCGGGCAATGACCCGAGCCACATCCAATCGCGCCGAAAATTCGCTTCCGCCGGGCAGAATGAACTTCTTGATGGCCGGCAGTTTCTTATCTATCCTCCCGATAGCCGACTCGAGCTCGGATGTCTTTTGGCCGATATCCCCGGCGAAACTTTTCGCTTTGTAATCGAAGCCGGCCGCCGCCACATCCGCCTGAACCATAAAAAGAGTTTCCTGGATTTCCTTGAGAATCGCCCGGATGTCGGCAGGCGCCTCCGTCCGGCAGAAACCCGTCCAGGAATTCAATTCATCGAGGTTTCCCAGGACGTCGAAAAGCACATCGTCTTTCGGCAATTTTTTTTCCCCGAAAGCGCTCTGGCCCTTGTCCCCCCGGCTGGTGAAAAACTGGGTTTTCATATGATTTCATTATATATCTACCCGGAAAATATTAAAGCCAACCTTACGGGATTAGTTTTACTCGCCAAAAAAGGAAAGTATACCGTCTTTATGCTTATCGGAGTCTAAAGAAGCGGGAAGATAAATGTTATAAACAGAGGAATATAAACAAGAGCGAACAGAGTTGAGAGAAACACGGCAACCGCGGCTTTTTCCGGGTGGGTATTCAGCCTGGTCGCATAGGCTACCGTATTCGAAGCGAGAGGCACGATAGACATAAGCAAAATGACTTTGTGCGTCAAAGCGCTGTACAGGTGGAAAAAATTATTATCCAGCAGAACGACTCCGATAAAAACGAGTGGGTAGACGAGAAATTTGGCGGTAAAAGCCATCGCTGTGAATTTTCGGTCGAAAGACAGTTTTGTTATTTGGGATAAGGCCAACCCAACCAGCATCATGCCGAGCACGGTATAAGCTCCCTTGAAATTCGCCATAGCGTCCAAGATAACCGGGCTTACACTCAAATGCGAAAGATTGACGAATAATCCCAAGAAAAACGCGTAGAGCGCGGGCAGTCTCAAAACTTTCGCCAATGCTTCCCTGCCCGTATGCTGTCCCCGAGCGGTAATGAAAAAACCCAGCGAATTCTCGTACAGGATAATCCCAAAAATCACGAATACCGCCGTACCCAGCTGATCCTGGCCGAACAAGGCAAGCACGACGGGCAAGCCGAAATATCCCGTATTGCCGGCGCCCGCGGTAAAAGCCAGAATATTTTTTTCCGCTCCCTCCCAGATAAGGCCTGAGATACCGTAGAATAACAGGCACATTCCGCAGGCAACGATAAAAAACAGAATAGGCAGGGAAATTATCGAAATATTTATCGGCGTCGCGATTACGCCGCTGAAAACAATCACCGGCGCGACGATATAAATCAAAATCGGCGCAATCGACTCTTTTTTCACTTCGAGCCATCTTCCGGCAATATAACCCAAGAGAACCATGGCATAGAGCGGAAGCAGCTTAAGGAGAAGCGTCAGAAAAATCAACATATATTAAATAAGTATATAGGAATCGAGGAAATAAAAATTCCCATAAACGGGGATTTTTTATTTATTTGGGTGCCTAACGGGAATTGAACCCGTATTAAAAGTTCCACAAACTTCTGTGTTACCATTACACCATAGGCACCATCGGAATCGAATGATTCTGCATTCAGTTTAATCCCAAATTGAGGTTTTCGTCAAAATCTGGAAGAATAGGTAAGACAATCCACCATGGGCGGACTTTTAGACAATTTAGGCGCTTTAGTTCTCCAATATCCCAACTGGAGCCACTGGATAATCGCTGTCTCCATCCTTGTTCAGGGTGAGGTGACAGTTTTGGTCGGTGTCTTCCTCGTCGCGAACCATAGCTTAAGCTGGGGCGATTTTCTTATCCCAGCTATCGGCTCTTTAATCGTGGGCGACATATTTATCTTCTTTTTCGGCCGGCTGATACGCAACACCCGCTTCGGCTGGAAATTCTACCGGAAAATAAAACACAGCCGCCGGACACAATTCTATTTTCATTACGTCCGCGAGAATATCGTTAAACTGATGATAATTTCCAAATTCCTTGTAGCCGCAAATATTTTTGCCGTGCTTGCTATCAGCTGGTCTAAAGTCTCTTTCGCCAAATTTATGAAATCACAATTCATAAGTATCTTCCTCTGGTTCTTTTCCGCCACGGCCGTTACCTACTTCCTCGCTACCGGCTTCACCTACCTGCGCTCGGAAAAAATCTTCCGACAGATAGAAATAGGAATACTCGTAATAATAGTGCTGATGTTCGTCGGAGAACACTTTTTGAGAAAACAGCTAAGTAAGAGGTTTTTCAAAGAAGAAATCAAAGAAACGGAGGATATCTCCGAAGAAGAATTCAAAAAGAAGGGGTGGTAGGAATAAGATGGAAATATATTTTGTTTTGTGCCGCGGGGGTGAATCGAACACCCAACGCCTGCCTCTTCCGAAGCGAGTTGGACTATATCATCATCCTGGCCATTCCAGGAGCTGGGCGCTTGCGCGAGGTTATTGTTGGGACTCACTCGCTAGTCTCTACACCTTCTCCGACACTTAAACCCATCGGAGCTTGGCTCGGGATTATTTCTTTGAAGAAGTTTCCCCCGAGTTCACCCAGTTTTTAAATCCGCATTACTGCGAAATGCCCCAAAGATCTAGGGCAGCGCTCTACCATTGAGCTACCGCGGCATCGGTGCTTCGTTTTCAAACGCAGTTCCATTATAATCAAAATACCTTATAGGTCAAAAATGTCTGGACAAACTTTGCTCAAAGTAGAAAATCTCTCGGTGGAGCTCGAGGGAATAACTGTCATTAAAGATGTTTCTTTTGAGCTGAAAAAAGAGGAGGTGCTCGCGATCGTGGGGCCGAACGGCGCCGGCAAATCCGTGCTCTTGAAGACCCTGCTCGGCTTCTTTCCGCCCTCCGCCGGAAAATTTGAGTGGGCGCCCGGCACGACCTGCGGCTATCTCCCCCAGCGCTTCCATATAGACCACTATTTACCGATGACAGTCGGGGAATTCCTGAAACTGAAGCCGAATCCGAAATATTCCATCCATAAAGTATTAGAACTCGTCGAGATAGACCGGCACTGGCTCGGAAAAAATCTGGCGACGTTTTCGAGCGGCCAACTCCAAAAAATATTGCTCGCCTGGGCGATTATCGACCAGCCGCAGGTGCTTCTTTTCGACGAGCCGACCGAAAATGTAGATGTGGTCGCTCAGAAATCAATCTATGATCTTCTCCACCATCTCCAGGATACTTTGGAAATATCCGTCATTCTCATTTCGCACGATCTGAATATCGTTTACCGCTACGCCAGCCAGGTGCTTTGCCTGAACCACGCGATGACCTGCTACGGCGAACCGATGAAAGTTTTGAACAATGAAACCCTTTCCAAACTCTACGGCGACCACGCTTTTTTCCACCATCATCATTTTGAAGAAAATAATAAAAAATCCCATGAATGAGTTTTTTATCCTTACGTTAATCTCCGGGGTCTTCGTCGCGGCGGCGAGCGGGCTCACCGGTTCATTTCTTATTCTCCGGCGGATGTCCCTGATGTCCGACGCCCTTTCGCACGTGGCGCTTCCCGGCATCGCTTTGGGCATCATATTCAAATTCGCTCCCCTCTGGGGCGGTCTCGCGGCGCTCTTCATCGGCGTCCTGCTTATATGGCTCATTGAGACCAAAACCAAACTCGCCACCGAGTCCGTGACCGGCGTGATGTTCGTGACCGCGCTCGCGGTGGGCGCGCTTCTCATACCCGAGGAGGGGCTTTTGGAAGCTTTTTTCGGAAGCGTGGAAAAAATAACTTCGAACCAGCTGATTTTTCAGACGGCGCTCGCCGCCGTCATTATCGCTACCGTTCTGAAATTCATGAAACAGCTAACGCTTTTTTCCATCGCGCCCGACTTGGGCGTTTCGATAAAAATTTCGCCGATAAAGATGCAATTATTGCTCTTGGTATTAATCGCGCTCACTATTTCGATCGGCATCGGCTTCGTGGGCGTGCTTTTGATAAGCGCGCTTTCGATAATTCCGGCCGCCACCGCCCGGAATCTGGTCAACGGTTTCAATTCTTTTATCTGGGTTTCGGTAATTTTATCGGCCGTCGCCCTCTCCGGCGGACTTCTGATACATTACTTCTCCGGCATGAATCCCGGCATCGCGACGGTTTTAGTAAGCGCCACTTTCTTCATATTGAGTTTATTCAAAAGAAGATAGATTTTATTTTGTCGGGCTGCTGGGAATTCTTCTCCTCCACGATTTCATATTCACTTCGCTCAAA
>JBBTRY010000032.1:0-3841 GCA_038064955.1 Patescibacteria group bacterium | reverse complement strand
GAGGTGAAAGAAAAAGATTATTTCTATCAGGAACTTTTCTGGGGCGCATTCTCCCGCTCTATCATCCTTCCCCAGGAAGTGGACCCCGAAAATTCCACCGCCGCTTTAAAAAACGGCATTCTCACGATAAGAATGCCGAAAATGAGCCGCCAAAAGCAGAAAAAGATTAAGGTTAAGGATATCGGCTGAAAACTTTCTTCGCGAGCCGGGAAAATTGCTCACCTCTATCAAACTCGTTTCTAAACTTCTCAAAACTGGCCGCTCCCGGCGAGAAAACAACCATCCATTTCGTTTTTTTATTTTCCCGAATCAGCCGGGAGGTATACTTAAGTATACCTCCCAGATTTTCATAGAGGTTTATTTTTTTGTTTTTAAAATATCCGATTTTTTTGAGAGCGGCAATCATTTTTTCGGTGGCACTGCCGTTCAGTAAATACAATCGTTCCGGCCTCACGAAACGCTTTACCGCGCGCGCCCATCCGCCGGCTGGCGGAGCGTATTCCAGATTTTTGTCCGTTCCGCCGGCAATGAGAATAATGTTTTCTTTCCCGAATCTCCGTAGGGCAGCCATTGTTCCGTCGGGCGATGTGGCCGTCGTATCATTCACCACTGTAAGCTTCGGCGATTTGATTATCATTTCCTGGCGAAATTTTATTTGAGGCAGATGCCAAGCCACCCGGCACATGGCGGATTCCGGAATGCCGGCCAGCTTCGCGGCCAAAAAGGCGGCTTGGAAATTTTCCAGATTATGGCGGCCGTACGCATCCGCAAATTTATCCTCGTTTATGCCGGTTTTTGCCGGGAAATAGAGTACCTTTGATCTTGTTTTCCAGCCGGAAAACTTCTTCATGAAGAATTTGGTCCATTCATTCTTTTTATTAAGAATCAGAAAGCCCCCCTTCTTCTGGTTTTTGAATATATTTGCCTTCGCGGAAGCATAATCTTTTACCGAACTGTAGCGATTTAAATGGTCGGGATAAATATTGGTAATAAGGGTTATTTCGGGCGCCCGGCCGGATTGATTCAAGAGTTCCAAATGCCACGAGGAAAGCTCGGCTATAACAGGCGTCTTGCCATCCAAACTATCCAGAATACCAAGCATGGGCTGATCCGAAGAATTGCCAGTAAGCTTCGCGTTCAGGAACTTTTGTTTGAGCAGAAACAATATCCAGTTCACGGTCGTCGTCTTCCCCCGAGTGCCGGTCACGGCAATAATCGGATTTCTAGAATATCGGAAGAACAGGCTCGCTTCGTTCTCCAAACGTGCACCGTGCTTTTTCGCGATCGCGAGATATTTGCTCTCACGGGGCACGGCGGGGTTCACCACAATAATATCGTTGGTCTTAAAGTCCGCTTCGCGATGCTCCCCTAAAACAAGCTTAATCTTTTTAGCCACGATACCCAATTGTTTTATGGAGCTCTTGAGTTGCTCGCGGGAGCGCAGATCCGTCACGGTTACCGAGGCACCCTGCTTCACGAGCCACTTGGTGGTTGCGATTCCTCCACCCAGGACACCTAGCCCCATCACGAGCACTTTCTTGTTTTTGAAACCCTTCTCCATTCAAATAATTATGCTCGCAAATTCGTTTTCCCTCAAATTTTGAAAATAAGTAGAGCCGGGTCAGAATTTTGATCCGGCTCAGATATTTCACATTGCAAATTCACTTCAGTGTTGCGCTTCGAGTTCGGTGTCGACCGCCTTTTTCTTAGATCTCTTTATAATTCCAAGGAGAGGGTACTGGATCATCATTCCAAAGAATATGATGAATGCCAGCGGCACGGAAACATCGAACCAAAACTCGGTAAATAGGTAAGAATAATTAGGAGACCCTTCCTTATCCCGAAGCGTTGCACTTACTTGTTGAACTAACTAACTCTCATTTTATAAGGGTTTTCCCAATATAACCAAATCAAAAAGAGGTTGGGTATACTGGGAAAAAGTGGGTAAGACTTGTCCGCCAGCTGGCGGATAGCGGCCCGGAACGCACACTTTTTCCTAGTGTGCTAGGTTTCTAACGCGTGGAGGCTTTGCGAGCGAGAGGAAAGTTCTTGTTTTTAAAGAAGTTTCTTTTCCCAATCACCCCGCAAATCAAGAGATTTAATTTCCTTGTTTGAAAACCACCCGGCTTTGAGAGCAGATTTTTTCGGCCGCTTCCCGATGATTTTTGCGTGAAATACCGTAAGGCGTACTTCCCCCCGAAGAAACGGATGGGCACTCCTGAATTCTTTGGCCTTTACGATTATGGACTTCACTTTTTTTATCAGCCGGACATCATAGCCGGATTCTTCTCTCGCTTCCCGGATTGTTCCCTCTTCTAAGCTTTCTTTTTTCTCAACGAAGCCCAACGGGAGCGACCAAAGATTTTTAGCCGCTTTATGTTTTTCCCTCACGAGAAGCGTCTTCCCTCTCTTTCGAACCAGTACTCCGCCGAATTCAAATTTCATTTTTTATTTCTCGACTTGTTTTTGTTTTTCCTCCTCTCCAAAATCGTTTTGGCCGCCATCCGCCTCCGCCGCTACAGCCACACCGCCTTCCTGCACCTCGTCGGGATTGGACTGCGAACGTACGTCTATCTTCCAACCGGTCAATTTCGCCGCCAGGCGCACATTCTGCCCGCCCTTCCCGATTGCCAAGCTCAACTGATCTTCGGAGACTAAGACCCGAGCCTCGCGCCGCTCCAATATCTCCACCAATTTCGCCTTGGCCGGCGAAACGGAGTTGCCGATGAACTTCGCCGGGTCATCGGACCACTCGATAATGTCTATTTTTTCGTTGCCGAGCTCGTTCGTCACCGCCATCACGCGCGTTCCGCGCTGGCCGACCGCCGAACCCACAGGATCCACACCATCCGCTTTTGAAGCCACCGCGATCTTCGTGCGGCTCCCAGCCTCGCGAGCGATTTCTTTCACCTCCACCGTACCTTCGGCAATCTCGGGCACTTCGAGTTCAAAAAGTTTTTTCACGAAGTTCGGATGCGAACGAGAAAGCACGATGCCGGGCCGGCGCGGATCATCTTGAACGGCCAAAACATAAAAACGCATCCGATCACCCACCCGATAATGTTCGCCCGGAATGCTCTCATTCGGATACATAATGCCCACCGCGCGCCCGAGGTTAACGAAAACATTGCCCCGGTCGAAGCGCTGAACTACTCCGCTCATAATCATCCCTTCTTTATCCGCAAATTCGTCTTTGATGGAGGAACGTTCCGCCTCGCGGAGATTTTGTAAAATCACCTGCTTGGCCGTCTGCGCCGCGATGCGACCGAAATCGGCCTGCACTTCAAGCGGAAATTCCAACTCTTCTTCAATTTGAACGTCTTTTTTAATCTTTTTGGCATCCTCGAGAAAAATATGCCGGTCGGGATTGTATCGCGGAAGCTCGTCTTTTTCTTCCGTTCCCGGAGCCATGGGCGGCTGATTTTGAATCTGTTCTTCCTCCTCCGATTCGCTCACGATACGCACCTGGGCGGGGTCCACCACCAACTTCACCTGCGAGAAATCCACATCCCCCGTTTTCAGGTTGAATTTGGCGCGGATTATCTCCGAACGCTTCCGGTATTCTTTTTTATAGGCGGCGGCGATGGCCGCTTCGATAGCACCCAAAACTTTTTCCGCCGGTATTCCTTTTTCCGCGGCAATCTGTTCCGCCGCGCTCGCTAATGTTTTTAAATCCATCATGTTTGTTTAAAATTTTACCGCTCTCGAGGAGCGGATTACATATCAATAATATCCCAACCGATAAAACAATCAAGTATTGACAATATATAAATAAAGTTATATTAGATGTTTTCGTAGTGGCGGATTTCGAAAGCATCGGCTTCGGCAAACCCATTACTCT
>JBBTRY010000031.1:0-5773 GCA_038064955.1 Patescibacteria group bacterium | reverse complement strand
TAGAGGGGTGTTGGCCGATGAACCTCAAGTCTCGGCTACAGGATAACTAAAAAAGTTTTTACACATAGAAACCTCAAAGTAGGTTTTTTTATGTTTGCGATAATCGGCACGCTGAAAAAGTGTGCGTCTCCGGATAATCACCGCCCCGCGGTGATTATCCTACCCCAAGTCCTACCCACTTTTTCCATCATGCCGATTATCGCTTAGATTGTCCGTTCTTTTTGATTTTTCTATTTGTTGCGATAGGGTGGGGAATTGGTATAATTTAAGGAATGGAAGGGACGAAAAAAATACTCCTGGTGGAAGACGAGCCGATGCTCTCGAATCTCCTCCGCCAGCGTCTGGAAAAGGAGAATTTTAAAGTAACCGCGGCCCATGACGGGAACGAGGCGATTAAATTTTTAAAACAGGAAAAACCCGATCTGATTCTTTTGGATATTATTTTGCCCAAAATGTCCGGCTTCGAGATAATGGAGATAATGAAGAGCGATCCGACCCTTCAGGCCGCGCCCGTCGTCGTGGTCTCTAATTTGGGGCAGGACAGCGATATCGAGAGAGGGCAGAGTCTCGGGGCAATTGGCTATTTCATAAAGGCCAATCTTTCCATTGAGGACTTGGTCTCGAAAATAAAGGAATTCCTAGTGTAGGGTCGAATTTCCGATATCTAATATGCTATAATAAAACCAATATATGAAAAGAGGATTTACTCTTATTGAGCTTCTGGTTGTTATCGCGATTTTGGCCGTTTTGGCCACGGCGACGGTTTTGGTTTTGAATCCCGCCGAACTTTTGAAGCAGGGTAGAGATTCCACCCGCATCTCGGACTTAGCGGCTTTGAACAGCGCCATTTCTCTTTGGGTGGCGGATGTTTTGAATACCACGAGCAACTGGCCATCGAGTAATACTTATAATTGCACTTCCGGAACAGATGCGCCCGGTACTCCGACTTGCGTTGCAAATGCCACTACGACAGTGACATCGGCTGGCTGGGTGCCATTGGATTTCAGGCTCATTGCCGCCGGTTCTCCTCTTTCCAGATTGCCTATCGATCCGAATAATGCCTCGGCTAACTGCACTCTTGGAAGTCCGGCCGTTTGTTTGTACGCCTTCGCGGCCAGCTCGACTGTCGGGGCCTATGAGTTGGATGCCCAAATGGAAAGCGCCAAATTCAAAACTAGCGGTAGTGCTCATGTAACGGACAATGACGGCGGGAATGACTCCGGTTGGTACGAAGTGGGCAGCAATCTAACCCTGTTTTAATATTCCCGTTTGTTAGTTTCATCGCGCGGTTTAAGTTATAATTAAATCGTGATTAATTTATCTCCCGCAAAGCTCAAAGAGATTCTCGTAAAATCCGGCACTCTTGACGCGGAAACTTTCGCCAAATTAGAAGAAGAAGCCAACCGTAAGCGGCAGAACATATCCGAAATCGTCGTATCCCAGGGGCTGATAAATAAGGATTATTTGTATCTTTTGATTTCGAAGGCATTGGGAGTGGAGAGGGTGAATTTGGGAGCAATCGGCATCGACAAGAAAATCCTCAATAAACTTCCCGAAGACGCGGCGAGACAGAGGAATGTGATAGTGTTCGGCCGGGACGCGGCCGGCTTTTTCGACGTAGCAATGAAAGACCCAACTGATCTTGAGACGATAGATTTTTTAAGTCTCCGCCTCGGCGGGCCGGTCAAACCCTATCTCGCGAGTGAAGAAGATTTGAATCGGGGATTCCTTCTTTATCAACAGCAGCTTACCCAGGATTTCAAAAAAATAATCGAGGATAGTATCCGCGAATCACTCCGCTCAAAGACCAAGGGAGAGGACAATTTAGAAGAAGCCGCCGCCGACCTGCCTATCGTCGCAATCGTGGATAATCTCCTTTCTTATGCCAATTCTTCCCGGGCCTCCGATATTCATTTTGAGGTTTTGGATGACGTTATTCTGGTGCGTTTCCGCGTTGACGGCATCCTTCACGAGATTATCCGCGTGCCGAAGGAGATTCATCCAGCGATTGTCGCCCGCGTCAAAATCCTTTCGGAATTGAGGGTGGACGAGCACACTCATCCGCAGGATGGCCGCTTCCGCTACGACGTCGGGAACGGTTCCATCGATATCCGCGTTTCCATAATTCCGACCTTCTATGGCGAGAAAGTCGAGATGCGTCTTTTGTCCGCCTCGCAAAAGCCACTTTCTTTTTCGGAGTTGGGTATGTTCGAAGAGACTTCGAAGATTCTCCAGGAAGCGATTTCGAAAAGCTACGGGATGGTCATAGTTTGCGGTCCGACTGGCGCCGGCAAGACGACTACGCTTTATTCAATAATGGATATATTGAACCAGCCTGAAGTGAACATTGTAACCATTGAGGATCCCATCGAGTATGATATGCGCTATCTGAACCAGATGCAGGTGAACGTCCCGGCTGGCATCACTTTCGCTTCGGGCCTGCGTTCTATTCTCCGGCAAGATCCGAATATTATTATGGTCGGTGAAATTCGGGATGCCGAAACGGCTAATATTTCCATTCAGGCGGCTTTGACCGGTCACCTTGTTCTATCGAGCTTGCACACGAATGACGCGGCAACGGCCGTACCGCGGCTTATGGATATGGGCGTGCCACAGTTTTTGGTGGCGGCAGTCATAAATTCAATTACTTCCCAGCGGTTGGCGCGGAAGATTCATACCGAGTGCATTGAATCTTATTCGCCACCCAAGGAAATTTTGGAAAGCATCGCCCGGCAAATCGGGGAATTGAACACGACTGGAGGAGCTATCCGTCTTCCCAAAACTTTTTATCGTGGGAAGGGTTGCGATTCTTGCGGTCATACCGGCTATCAGGGCCGAGTCGGGATGTTCGAGGTATTGAACGTGACTGAAAGCATCCGAAAACTCATCATCAGCCCCCAATTCAGTTTGGATGCTTTAAGAAAGGCTTCGAGAAACGAAGGAATGGTGACAATGCTCGAGGATGGATTGAAGAAGGTTGAATTGGGAATGACGACTATCGAGGAAATATTTAGAGTTATAAGAGAATAAAAAAATGCAATTTCATTATATCGCTTCCCAATCGGATGGAAGAATTGTGGAAAGCCAAATCGAAAGCAAAGACGTTTCAGAGGTTCTCCAATTCCTTGTTTCTCGCGGCTTGAAGCCCGTGAGTGTTAAGCCAGTGGAAAGGAATCTAGGTGATAAAATAATTTTTGGTGGCAAGATAACCATTACCGACCAGATATTTATTTCGAAATATCTTTCTTTAATGCTGAAGATAGGTACCGGGCTTTTACAGGCGGTCAATATCCTAATAGACGATTTCGACAAGGTTGCCGTGAAAAAGTTTTTAATGGAAGTGAGGGCCAATCTTGAAGCAGGCCAGCCTTTTTTCACCACTTTCATGCGTTATCCGAAAGTTTTCAGCCAGGTTTATATAAACCTCATTAAAGCAGGCGAATCTTCGGGAAACCTGGATTCGGTCTTCGAAAATTTGACCGGCGCGCTCACCAAAGAAAAAATGATGAAGGATCAGATAAAAAGCGCCCTAGTTTATCCCATTCTCCTTCTTTCCACCTCGGTCTTTATTTTAACTTTTCTTATAATGTTCGCCTTGCCGAAAATTGCGGATGTCTTTCTCCAATCAGGTTTCCAACCGCCACTCTTTTCGCGGGTTGTTTTCTCGGTCGGCCTTTTTTTCGGCAGCTACGGAATAATTTTCGTAACCATTTTCGTTATTGGTTTGATAGCTTTTATTCTGCTTTATAAAAATTCATTGCCGTTCAAGAGAGTCGTCGTGAGCCTTGTCGACGAGATTCCGCTCATAAAGGACGTGGTGAAAAAAATCGCGCTCCAGCGTTTTGCCGCGACTCTTTCATCTCTCATCAAAGCTGGCATAGCGCTTACGGACGCGCTCGAAATTACCGCTCAGGCGGTGGGGAATACTCAGCTAAAAGACTCTCTGATTAGAATTTCGCGCGACGGTTTGGCAAAAGGCCTTTCGGTGGGGGAAGCTTTCCGGCGGGAACCGTTTTTCCCCAAGACAGTCGTTAATTTGGTGGCTATTTCCGAACGGGCGGGCCACATAGAGGAAGTGTTGGGGACGCTCTCAGATTTCTATATGAATGAGATAGACAGCTCGCTCAAAACTTTGGTTTCTTTTCTCGAACCCGTCATGCTCCTCATTATCGGTTTCATTATCGGCATGATCGCGCTTTCCATCATTATCCCGATTTACCAACTCACGACGCAGTTTTAACAGGAATAAGGAATAAAGAATTAAGAATTATGCATACAATTTTTGATTACCACACGTTCCCTAATTCATAATTCATGATTCAAAATTCACGCAATGGCTTCACCCTTATTGAACTTCTCCTCGTAATCGCGATTTCCGTGGTGGCGGTTACAACCGGTTTTCTGTATCTGGGAGGATACCGTTCGGTGCAAAATCTTAAATTGACGGCAAACGAAATGCTCTCCGCGATCAAAAACACCCAAAGCCTTTCCAAGAGCCAACAGGACGGCAAAAAGTGGGGAATAAGATTTACGAACCCCACTTCCTCCGTTTCCACCGGACCGACTTATTCCGTCTTCAGCGGAACGAGCTATGCCGCGGGAACGGTGAGTCGAATGTATCCTCTCGGCAGAAATATTTCTTTCACTAATCCGTCGTCATCAAGCACGATTGATTTGATTTTCAATGCCTTGACCGGATACGCGCCAAACAATCAGATAATTTCTTTGGTGAGCGGTCGGGGAGACGGCATTGTGAACGATATAGTTATGAACACGCTTGGACAAATCACATCCCGGTTTGATACGGGACTCGTGGGATATTGGCATTTTGATGAAGGAACGGCGACGACTACTTATGATGCTTCGGGGTACGGAAATATTGGCACTTTGACGAATGGTCCGACGTGGCAAACTGGGACAAGCTGTAAAGCGGGTGGTTGTTTGAGTTTTGACGGCATAAGCAATTATGTAAATTCCGGAAATAATGTCAGCGATTCCATTGAGGGTGGCGGAACGATTTCGATGTGGATTTATCCCAATGTCTTAGGTGGATTAATATCCCGTTCGGTTGGTTCCAATTGGCTTGATGAAAGAATAGCTTTGAATTTCTACAATACGAGCGGAAAAATAGATTTGACTCTGTCGAATGGTTCTGGCTATTGGCGCCATATAGGTAATTCGGTCATTTCTACGGGTGTTTGGATTTATGTAGTCGTAACATGGGATGGGTCAAATGTGAAACATTACCTTAATGGGGTTTTGGACCAAACTCAGGCTCAAGGAGGAGTGCCGGAAGTTACTGGAGTAAAAACATGGATTGGAGCAGTGGAAGGATTATCTCCTAATTATTTTAATGGCCAAATTGACGAAGTTCGCATTTATAATCGCGCCCTTTCCGCGACGGAGGTTGCCGATATTTACAATTCAACAAGATAATTGGTACTTTATAGAGCAGTGCCATCCTAGCTCAACGGCAGAGCAACGCTTTTGTAAAGCGAAGGTTCCGAGTTCGAATCTCGGGGATGGCTCATGATAGTGATAAATACGACTCGAAGTACCCTTATCGGCGAAGATATTCCGATTGCCCGGACTTTCAACGAAGAAGCGAAAGGTCTTTCGGGTCGGAAGGAACCGGCGGCGCTCTTTTTCAAAACTCGCTGGGGCATCCATACTTTCGGGATGAATTTTCCGATAGATTGCTTGGTAATGAGTGATAAGCTCGAAGTGAAAGCAATCAGGGAGAATATAAAACCGAACCGTTTTTTCTTCTGGT
>JBBTRY010000030.1:0-1896 GCA_038064955.1 Patescibacteria group bacterium | reverse complement strand
GAAGTTGAACTTCGTAAGTTTGAATATCCTTTCTGATTTTGCTAGACTGAAAATGTGATGAAAATCGGTGAATTCGCCAAAAAGCGCCCATATCTATTTTGGTATGTCCGCGATCTCGATAAGCTTTCCGAAGAGGCGGTAGTGGAAAGTGTCCTGAATTACGGCGATTTTGACGATGTGAAAAAACTAATTTCCATCTTGGGTATCAAGAAAACAACTCGGATTTTCAGAAAACAAACCCATCCCCGCAGAAAGAGAGTGAACTATTACCCGGAAATTGTGCACTATTTCAAGCATTATTTTCACGCGCATGCATAAAGAAATTTTAACCTTGGAGCAGGAAATGCTCTTATCTACGATTAGGAGGTTTTCGAAACAATTCGGTTTGGTGGGTGGAACGGCTATAGCGCTTCACCTCGGCCATAGAAGATCGATAGATTTTGATTTATTCTCACATTCGTTATTTAATACTTTAATCTTGAAATCGCGCATCGCGCGTCGTGAGAAGATCGAAAAAATCCTCGTGCAAAGAACCGGGGAATTCACCTTCATTGCGCGGAGCGTCAAGATAACCTTTTTTCATTACCCATATCCGATTGAATTCAAAAAATTGTTTGATGACACAGTAAGAATACCCGATCTTTTGACATTGGCAGCAATGAAAGCATACGCGTTGGGGCGCCGCGCCAAATGGAAAGATTATGTTGATTTGTACTTCATCGCTAAAAAATACGGCGGTATTTCATTGATTGCGCGGAAAGCGAAAAAAATCTTCGGTAACGAATTCAACGAAAAGATTTTCCGCGTGCAACTAGCCTATTTTAAAGATATTGATTACACCGAGAACATAGTCTATATGCCGGGATTCGAGGTGCCAGACGCGACAATAAAGAAAGAGCTCATTCGATTCAGCGTGGTATAATTTGAATTATGAAGGGTATATTTCTTTCCGTCGCCATTCTGGCGATATTTGTTTTCGCGGTTGGGCCGAAGAACTTGGCCTCCATCGCAACCCGTGCCTTTTCTCCTTCCGCCGGAGTGTATCTCGGCGAAATCCCTTTGGATAAAATTCCCTCGAATAATGATGGGATAGAACCAAGTGGTGTCTTTAAAGACACCACCAGGGGGAAAACCACCAGTACGCCCGTAGGCGTAAAGGTGTACACCGCGAACCTCGTTTCAAAAATCGACAACGGGGATGTAAAAATGCTGAACGATAAGTTGAAATTGCTCGAAGGGCGGATTTCAGACCTAGTTTCAATTTTAGATTCCGGCGCGTCTTCACAATCTCAAACTTCCCAAATTTCTCCGGAAACCGTCCCAAATCAGGGTGGTATAATAGACTATACCACCCAGCCATCGGTTCAACAGAATTCCGCATCCGCTATTTTCAAAACCGGGCGGATTTTAGTGAGCGAGATAATGACCGGCGCGGATAGCAGTACTAATTATGAATTCGTGGAATTGTATAACGCCGGCGCGAATTCGGTGGATTTGACTGGTTGGAGTTTGAAAAAGAAAATTTCTACCGGGAGCGAGGGTTCGCTCGTTTCCGCGAAGCTCTTTTCGGGGAAAATCATCCCACCCAATCGGTATCTGCTTTTGGGCAACGCTTCGGGGTATGCCGGGAGCGCCGCGCTCGACATCGCTTGGTCTTCCTCAAACACCCTGGCTTACAAGAAAAACGCGGTTGCGCTTTACGATTCCGACGGAAACAAGATGGAGGAGATATATTGGGAGAATATCCCGAAAGGGCAGAGTCTCGCGCGAACCGGCTGGACCAGCGGAGAATTTGTCCTGACCACCTCGCCCACGCCCCAAAATTCCCAAAGCCAGTAATGTGGTATTATAGAAAAATGGAAATCAAGATAGTAAAAAAATCGATAAAGAAATCCG
>JBBTRY010000029.1:0-25555 GCA_038064955.1 Patescibacteria group bacterium | reverse complement strand
CGTCAGTTGACGGATGGAAGCAATGAAAATTGTAGTGGTAAGCATAACCAGAAGGTTGCAGGTTCAAATCCTGCCCCCGCAACAAGGAAACGAAAATCCGCTAAAATGGCGGATTTTTGTTTGATATTTGAGGGGAAATTGGTATGATACTTTTATCATGAAAGAAATCATTATTGACTCCCCGGAGGAGGAAAAACTCAAAACCGAACTGGGGAAAAGAACGGATGCGGATGGCTTGCGGATGAAGAGGTTTTTGGATATGCCGGATCTCTCCCGAACGGAGGGCAGCCCCATTACGGAAATCGTAAACCGGATACTCAAGAGCCCTTATTTTAAAAGCTTGGATATAATCAAAACCCCCGAGATCGTGCCGGCGAGCATAAGCTTCGATTTGTTCGATTTTCCGGCTGATCATCCGGCTCGGAACCCATCGGATACGTATTATGTGGACAGCACAAATATCCTACGAACCCATACCACGATCATGTGGTATTACTATCTTCTGGATGAGGATATAAAAAAACGGATTGCGGCGAACGAGCCTGTAGGCGCCTTCAGTTTCGGCAAGGTTTACCGCCGGGATGCAATAGACAGGAATCATATGAACGTATTCCATCAAATTGATGGTTGGTATCTGGCGCCCAAATCCCTAAAGACGATAGGAACGAAGGAGCTGGAAGAGGCCTTAGGCAATATCGCAATCGCAGTATTCGGGTCGAACGTCAAATATCGCCTGAACAAAGACATTTTTCCATACACAGACCCATCTTTGGAAATGGAAGTTGAAATCGAGGGCAAGTGGGTGGAGGTGGTCGGTTGCGGCGTGGTAAAAGGCAACGTGCTCGAGAAACTCGGAGTCGATTCCTCCAACTATACCGGCTGGGCTTTCGGTTTTGGCTTGGAGCGCCTGGCGATTGTGAGTATGAACTTGCCCGATATCCGGCTTCTATGGTCGAATGACCCGCGTGTGACAAAACAACTTCAATTGGGGCGAAAATTCGTGGAGGTCAGTAAATTCCCACCCATTACGCGCGATATCTCGTTTGTTGTCGAGGCCGACTTTATACCCAACGATTATTTCGATCTGATTCGCGACCTCGGCGGCGACCTGGTGGAGCAAGTGTCGCTCTTGGATAAGTATGAAAACGCGGAAAAGTTCGGGGCGGGTAAAATTAGCTATACCTATCGCATCATCTACCGTTCTAACGAGCGCACGCTCACTATTGAGGAAATAAATCCCATTCAGGAGAAAATAATTGAGGAAACCAAGATGCAATTCAAAGCGGAGGTTAGGTAGAATTTAAAACTTATTTTCCTATTCCCAATGGATTTGCTTTTGGAATTCAGTCATTTTTTGAGCCAGGCCCGGATATTTTTTTAAATCCGAATCCTTTTTAATTATATCGACTGCCGCTTCGCGGGAATTTTTCACCATCTCCGGATTTTGGAGAGCGACCATCGCCAGATCCGGCATGCCAGATTGGGTTTGGCCGAAAAATTCTCCCGGGCCACGCGTCTTCAGGTCTTTCTCGGCCAGCTCAAATCCATTTTTGGCCTCAACTATGTATTTCATCCTTTGTTTAGTACTTCCGGATGACGAGTCAGTAAAAAGAAAACAATAAGACTGGTGTTCGCTCCGGCCGACTCGGCCGCGGAATTGGTAAAGCTGAGCCAGGCCGAAGCGGTCGGCGCCCTCGATCATCATTACGGTCGCGTTCGGCACATCCACGCCGACTTCGACGACGGAGGTGGTAACGAGAATTTGGCCACGTTTTTCCAAAAAATCACGCATGATATTTTCTTTCTCCGCCGCCCTCATTTTGCCGTGGAGCATCAGAATATTGAGATCGGGAAAGATATTTTTGGAGAGTTTTTCATACTCTTCTTTGACGGATTTCAGTTCCATTTTTTGCCACTCCAGTCTTGTTATTAGAGTTTCGGCTTTCTCATTTGGCTCGATGCGCGGACAGACGACGAAGGCCTGCCGCCCTTTCTTTATCTCTCCGCGGATGAATTGGTAGGTCGCCGCCCTTTCTTTCGCATCCACCGATTTGGTGACGATGGATTTTCGATTTTTTGGCATCTCTGTGATTATAGAAAGGTCCAAATCGCCGAAAACAGTCAAGGAAAGAGTACGGGGAATAGGTGTGGCGGACATGCTCAAGAAGTGGGGAATTAGGAACAACGAATTATGAATTATGTTTTTTTTATTTACTATTTTGTTTCCATTATTCTTAATTCCTGATTCATTATTCTTGAGCAATTCAGCTCTCTGATTCACGCCAAAGCGATGCTGTTCATCGACTATGACGAGGGCGATTGATTTGAATTTCAAATTCTTCTGGATCAAAGCGTGCGTGCCTATTACCACCCTCACTTTGCCGTTTTTTATTTCGTCCTCCAGATATTTCTTTTTAAGTTCCGTTACGAGGCCGTGGCCGTAAAATATCCTCCGCTCGCCGGATGTGAGGAGCGCTACGCCGCCCTCGAACTCCGGAAAGAATTTCAGGAAGGTATTGAAATGCTGGCGGGCAAGAATCTCGGTTGGCGCCATAAGCGCGGTTTGGAAGCCGCCTCTGGCCGCGTTTAGAGCCGCCAGTGCGACGATAATGGTTTTCCCGGAGCCGACGTCGCCCTGGAGCAAACGGTTCATTGGGAAGCCCTTTTCCATATCCTGAAGAATCTCCCAAAGGGATTTTTTTTGGGACAGGGTCAAAGCGAAGGGCAGACGTTTAAGCAAGTCTTTTATATAATCCACGTCGGCCGTAATCTTTGGCGCCTTGTTTTTGGCGAGCTCGATTTTTTGCTTGAGATTCCAGAGCTGGAGGAAAAGCATATCCTCGAATTCAAAGCGTTTTTTGGCTATAAATGCTTCTTCCAATTCGTCCGGAAAATGAATTTGTCTTATGGCACGATTTATTCCGGGAAAGCGGTTTTTTTCGATTATTTTTTCCGGAAGATATTCCGGTAATTCCGCAAGATTGTCGAGAATAGGCTTTATTAGATAACGGATGCCTTTGGATGTCAGTCCTCTGGTTTCGGGATAGATACCCACGATTCTTGCCGTATGTTTCGTATCCATCCGGTCATTGGTTATCACTTCATAAGCGGGGTTTGAAAGATGGATATCGCCGTCCTTGCTTTTCGACACTTTGCCCGAGAAATTCGCCAGACGCCCTGGTTGAAGAGTGTTCTTGATATAAGGCTGATTGAACCAGACAGCTTTGATACTGCCCGTGCTGTCGGTGATGAGACACTCGGTAATGTGGAGATTCCGCCGGTGCCAGGCGCGGCGTCCCTCGATTTCTTCCACTTGGCCCCGAATAGTCGCCTCCTGATTGGGGATTAAATCGGCGATATTGTAGATTTGCGAAAAATCTTCGTAGCGGGCGGGGAAATGGTTCAGGAGTTCGGTCACGGTCGTAATGCCGAGCCGCTTCAATCTCGCGATGAAGTTTTGGCCGATGCCCTCTATTTCAATTAAAAGCGTCTTGGGGGTTATCATTGCCGCATATTATACTAAATTGCGGATAAGATTGAAATAAAAGCAGGGAAGATTACGGAGTGGAAAAAACCTCGCTCAGTTTTGTGCCCCCACCAGGATTCGAACCTGGGACCATTTGCTTAAGAGGCAACTGCTCTACCAACTGAGCTATGAGGGCCCTCTCTTTATAAATTAACTGGCCTATTCACTTTAGTCAATCTAATCCATTTTCTTTCTATGTTTTTTGTTTTTCTCCGGGCCTGCCCCGTAGTCAACTGTAGGTTGTACTACTGGGGTTCCTTTGCGCTTTTCTAAAGTGTCCCCTCGGCAGGAATTGAACCCACAACCTCTTGGTTCGAAGCCAAGCGCTCTATCCAGTTGAGCTACGAGGGGGATATATCTAACAGAGCAGGTTGAGCTAATGGCGCTTCAAATTGATTGTATGCCAAATTCTGAAAATAAAAAACCACCTGAGAATATAGCAGGCGGTTTTTAAAATGAAAGCGGCAAATAAATCACATTCGGCTCGTAATTTGCCATACCTCCTGAAATACTAGATTGTCCCGCTTGAGCAGTTCGAGCAATTTTTCGAATCTCTCTCGCAGGCGACTATCCGGTTCACTATTAAGGATATCTTGAATGGCGCCTACCATAGCATTAAACCGTTGGTCTTTTTCTTTGAGTTCGCGCACCTGCTCTTCCAATTCTCGCTTTTCTTTCTTGAAATCGTTCAGCTCTTGAATGATTGACGTGATTGACATGGGTATTTCCTTTCCTTATTTATTTTTTAATTGTTTACAACTGGAGCCATAGTACCGTGATTAGAAAATTCTGTCAAATGACAGTACAATATCAGGGATGGTGAATCGAGTTCCATTCGAGATCAAGACAATTGCCGAAACGCTCACTGAAGCGGGATTTGAGGCATTTTTGGTGGGCGGTTGCGTGCGCGACCTGTTGCGCGCGGTTGTTTATGGCGAGTCTGCCGAACCAAAAGATTGGGATATCGCGACGGACGCAACGCCCGAGAAAATCCAGAAAATCTTTCCTGAAAGCGTTTATGAAAACAAGTTCGGGACGGTGGGGGTGAAAACAGATTCTAAAGACGAGAAATTGAAGGTGGTGGAGATAACCACTTTTCGTCTGGAGGGAAAGTATAGCGATAAACGCCATCCCGACGAAGTGAAATTCGCGAAAACCATCGAAGAAGATTTGGCCCGCCGCGATTTTACAATCAACGCTATAGCGTTGAATATTGATGTCAATAAAGTTATTGATCCTTATGGAGGCCGGGAAGATTTGAAGAAGAAGATGGTGAGAACAGTTGGGGACCCCGATAAGCGTTTTGAAGAGGATGCTTTGCGCTTGATGCGGGCGGTGAGATTCGCGACTGAACTGGGTTTTGAAATAGATCACGCGACTCTCGGGGCTATCAAAGATCAAGCTGGGCTTTTGGAGATGATAGCCAAGGAAAGAATCCGCGATGAGTTTGTGAAAATTATCATGACGCCGCGGGCCACGGAGGGAATTATTCTTTTGGAAGATACCGGATTATTGAAACATATAATCCCCGAATTGCGGGAAGGAATCGGTTGTGGCCAGAACAAGCATCATATTTACACGGTCTTTGACCATAATGTGCGAGCCTTGAATTATGCTACCGAGAAAAATTACTCGCTCGTCGTGCGCCTCGCCTCTTTGTTACATGATGTCGGTAAACCCAAGACCAAAGGGGGCAATGGTCCCGATTCCACTTTCTATAACCATGAGGTAGTTGGGGCGCGGATGACGGTCAAGATATTGGATAGATTGCGTTTCTCGAAGGAAATTATCGATAAAGTGACTCATCTCGTCCGCCAACATCTTTTTTACTATAATGTCGGCGAGGTGACCGAGGCTGGCGTGCGCCGCTTTTTAAACCGCGTGGGACCAGAAAATATTGATGATCTATTGAAGGTTCGCGAAGCCGACCGAATCGGTTCGGGCGTGCCAAAGGCCTTCCCCTATAAGCTCCGCCATCTGCTTTTTATGATTGAGAAGGTGAAACACGACCCGATCCACCCGAAAATGCTCAAGGTGCGGGGCGATGACGTGATGAAGATATTGAAAATCGAGCCGTGCCCCAAAATCGGCAAGATTCTGGGTATTCTCCTCGAGGAAGTGCTCAATGACCCGAAAAAGAACGATAAAGAATATTTGAAGAAGCGCGTGGAGTATCTGGGCGAACTTTCGGACAAGGTACTCGATGAAATGGCGAAAAAAGCCAGGGAAACCAAGGAAGAATTTGAGTCCGGGGTTGAAGAGGAGATGAAGAACAAGTATTATGTTAAATAATATGAATACCAATATCAAATTTTTTGATAAGTTTGAAGATAAGATACGGGGATTTTTGAGCCACTATCCGATTCTTTATGGCATAATCGGTGGCCTCGGAACGGTGCTTGCTTGGCGCGGCATTTGGCACACGGCCGATTTTTTCTCCGCCCGCTACATCCAAGATGGCGGGGAGAATATTTTGAGCACGATAAACTACCCGGCTTTTTGGGATGGTTTCATTTCCCTCGTGGTGGGCGTGGCGATCCTTCTGGCTACCGGCCTTTTTGTGGCCAGTTTCATCGGTGATCATATCATCATCTCCGGTATCCGCCACGAGAAAAAAGTGACCGAGAAGACGGAAGAAGAGGTGACGGAGGAGGCAGGCTCCCTTTCTCTAATTCACAAGGAACTCCATAAGATATCCGATAGGCTGGAATCGATTGAAAAGAAGGTAAACAAAGGGTAGGATAAAGTGGCTTTCGGGATGGAGTATGTCGGTAGTACGCACGCTTCGGGTGCGTGTAGACCGGGTTCAATTCCCGGCATCCCGACAAAATAACATTACCAAGGGGCCCATAGTAAAGTGGTATTACGGTGCATTCGCATTGCACAGGCGCGAGTTCGATTCTCGCTGGGTCCACAAGTTTGTGTGCGTGGTTGCCGATGATAAAGTGGTTTCAATAGAGCCTTTTTGCTATAATAAAGCCACGTATCAATAAAGGTCGGTATTTATTAAATTAAATCATGTTCATTCAAGATTGGGCTTCGGTCGTAGTGGGTTCTATGCAGAATCTTTGGTTCGGTTTCATCAGCACTCTCGCGAGCATAGTGGGCGCTTTAATCATCCTTATTATAGGTTTGATCGTGGCGGCCGGCATCGGAGCGCTCGTGGAGAAGTTGATCAACTTCATCAAATTGGACAAATTGCTCGTGAGCCTCGGGGTTCAGGAGTATTTTGAACGCGCCAATATGACCGTAAACAGCGGCAAATTCTTCCAGAAACTGGTCTATTGGTTCCTGGTCGTCGTCTTCGCCTTAGCGGCAACCGACATCCTAGGCTTCTATTCGCTTTCCGGTTTCTTGAGGGAGGTTTTGCTCTACGTGCCGAACGTTATCGTGGCGATATTAATTATGCTCGCCGCTTTCGTAATCGGTCACTTCCTGCGCAACGTGGTGCGCGCTTCGATAAAAAGCGCTCATTTGCACGGCGCCGGATTTTTGGCATCGCTCACGTGGTGGGCGATTGTGATCTTCGGATTGCTCGCGGCTTTCTCCCAGTTGGGAATCGCCGTGGCAGTGGTGAATGCTTTGATAACGGGTTTGATCGCGATGCTCGCCTTGGCCTTCGGTTTGGCCTTTGGTTTGGGCGGTAAAGATTACGCGACTTTCCTTATCAGCAAGCTTCGGGAACACACCGAACGTTAGTTCTGGGATTTTAACCTAGATTCTAAAGGGGACCTGCCCTCACACCTATGAATAGGTGTGGGGGTGGATTTTTTTCGGGGGGTTTGGTATCTTTAGGAAGTTATGAAATTCGCAGTCATCCAAACTGGAGGCAAACAATATAAAGTGAAGGAAGGGGATAAAGTCAGGGTTGAGAAACTCGACGGGAAGGCCGGCGACGCTTTGAAATTCAACGAAGTTCTTCTCAAGGCGGAAGGTGACAAAATCGAAATCGGCATGCCTTTTGTGAAAGGGGCGGCGGTTGAGACGGAGGTTTTGGGCCAGGTCCGCGACGATAAGAAGATAATCTTCCGTTATCATTCCAAAACGAGATATCGGAAGTTCAAAACGCACCGCCAACCTTTTACCGAATTGAAGATCAAAGAAATCAAATAGAAAAGAGAATCCCGCCGGTCTATGGACCGGCGGGATTATTCCCTATGTTCGAAAGAACTTTCAAGTGTGCTTTCGTCGGCGAACTCTATCTCTCCGCCAGTCGGAAGTCCGCGGCTCAAGCGGGTGATTTTACCCGCCAATTCCCGGAATTCCCGCTTTATCATGATGGCGGTGAAATCCCCGATGGCACTTGGATTTAAAGCGATAATCAATTCTTTTATGATGCCACCCTCGCTCTTTATGCGCGATTTCAGGTACTCCAGCCTTAATTTCTGCGCGGTTTCGAGAACGCCCTTCTCGGCCAGTTTCCCCAAAATGAAATAGTGGCCGGTATAGGCGCCGAGCTTTTCGAGCGAAAGAAGGTCTGTTTCTTTCTCGATAATCGCGACAATTTCCCTATCTCGTTTAGGGTCGCCGCAGATTCGGCAGACCTTCAGATTAGCTTCTTTGAGAAAGAAGCAACGTTCGCACCGACCGAGGTCCTTCAACTCCCTAAGGGAGATTTCCAGTTCATGAAGAGTCGCTTTGGGAATGGAGGTAAGATAGAAGGCGAGTCGGGTGGCCTGGCGCGGCCCCAAGGCGGGCAATTGGGAAAAGGCGTCGATAAACTTCTTTATCGGTTTCGGAATCATTATTATTGTTCGATGGAACGCCGAGTGTCCAGATTTTTAAATCCGACTTTTTCCGGATCGAACATTAATTTTATGCTCCCGACCGGGCCATTCCGGTGCTTGGCGATGATTATTTCAGTAATGTTCTTTTCGCTTTCAGGAGCGTCCAGACGGTCGCGGTCTTTGCGATAGATGAGGAGTACAACATCGGCATCCTGTTCCAGACTGCCAGATTCCCTCAAGTCCGAAAGGCGGGGAATCTTCACTTCCCGTTTTTCGACGTCGCGCGAAAGTTGGGAAACGGCAAGGACGGGAACATTCAGTTCACGGGCGAGCGCTTTTAAACCCCGGGAGATTTCGGTCACTTGCTGGACGATATTATCGGATGAAGTTCTCGGCTGAATTAGCTGGAGATAATCGATAATAATGAGGTCAATGCCATGCTCGATTTGGAGCCGGCGGGCCATGGAGCGCATTTGAAGGAGAGTGGGGGAAGCAGTGTCATCGATGAAAATTCTGGATTTGGAGAGTTCGTCGAGAGCTTGCTGAACCAGCGAGAATTCCATTTCGTCGTTCAATCGGCCGGTCCGGAGTCGCCAGAGGGGAATTTGGGCCTGGCCGGAAATGAGCCGATCGATAATCTGCTCGCGGGACATTTCAATCGAGAATATCGCCACGGATTTTTTGCTGACCGTGGCGGCTTGCCTCGCGATGTCCAAAACAAGTGAAGTCTTTCCATAGGAAGGCCGGGCACCCAGAATAATTAGGTCGGAGGGCTGGAGTCCGGAGAGTATATTATCCAATTCCGTGAATTGGGTGGCGACGCCGCGAAGCATGCCTTTCTCGCCCTGATGGAGCTTCTCGAGGCGTTCGTAGGCGGCGGGCAATTCATCTTTCAATTGGACGAATTTCTGCGGGCGCGAACGCTGGGAGATGCTGAATATTTTCTGCTCGACGGATTCAAGAAGGTCCTCAAAATTCCTTTCATCGAATGTCCGCTCGTTTATCTCAAAAGCGGCCTGGATGAGATCGCGACGCACTCGCTGTTCTTTGACGATATTGGCGTAGTGGCTCACGTGGGCCGAGGTCGGCGTGGCGGAGACGAGCTCGGTCAGGTACTCCACGCCGCCGACTGAAGCGAGCTCTTTTTTCTCTTTCAAGATATGGGAGACGGTCAGAATGTCGATCGGCTCGCCCTTGCTGAATAATTCCATAACGGCCTCATAGACCCGCTGATTTTTTGTTTCGTAGAAATCCGAAGGCGCGATAGAATCGGCGACTTGGATTACCGCGTTCTTATCCAAAAGGAGCGCGCCCAGGACCGACCGTTCCGATTCGAGGTCTTGAGGGGGGAGTTTTAGTTCGTTCGCGCGGGTTGTTTTTTTGGGCATAACGGTTAATTTTTTTAATTTTGTAATTTTATAAATAAATCTAAATGTTTCAATTTTTAAACATTAAAAATTAGGACATTATTTAAAAATTCAAAAATTATAAAATTACTCTTTATATACAAACGGTCCTTCGGGCGTATCGTCTACTTCATATCCTAGCACGCGGATTTTCTCCCTCAAGGCGTCGGATTGGATAAACTGTTTACGGCCTCTGCATAACTCGCGCTCTTCGGCCAGTTTCCTCACGTTTTGGGGTATGGTCTCGCTTTTGAAGCCGATACCGAGGATATTGAAACTTTTTTCCAGGAATTTCTTAATCTCTATAGTTTCGGTCGGCGCCAGTTCCCAGATCCGTTCCTGAAACTTGCCGATGAAGTCGAGAAGGGAAGCAAGTGCTAGGGGAGTGTTAAAATCATCGTTTATGGCGTTTCCGAATTCTTCGGAAGCCTTTCGGATTAATTCTGCGGTATTTAATTTTGGCGCGTTATTTTTTTCCGCTTTTATCGCGGCGGTGCGCCCAAGCTTTTCGATGAAAACCATCGTCCGATTGTAAACCGTTTTTATCTGCTCCACAGATTCCGGGGAATAGTCCACTGGCGTCCGGTAATGCGCGGAGAGGAAGAACCAGCGGAGGACATCCGACGAATATTTTTGAAGCGCGTCGCGGATGGTGACGAAGTTGCCCAGGCTCTTGGACATTTTCCGGCCGTTTATCGTGAGGTGGCCGGCGTGCATCCAAATCTTCACGAACGGCTTCTTGCCCGAGGCCGATTCCTGTTGGGCAATTTCCGCTTCATGATGGGGAAATTTTATGTCTATGCCCCCGCCATGAATATCATATTGCGGGCCGAAGTAACGCTCCGATATTGCCGTGTCTTCAATGTGCCAGCCCGGCCGGCCCCAGCCGAGCTCGGTGCGCCAGGCGGGTTCGCCGTCGGGAGTGATGATGAATTTTTTGAATCTGCCCAGGAAAGTTTTAGGAATTGCCGTTTTCGGGAATTTCCAGAGGACGAAGTCGGCTTTACTCTTTTTGTTGATGCTCTCGTCTATTCGAGAGACGGAATCTTCGGCTTGGGCCGCAGTGCGACCGGAGAGCTTGCCGTAATCCGGGAATTTCATGACGTCAAAGTAGATACCGTCGTTCCTAATCTCGTAGGCAAAATCTTTTTTCAAAAGTGTTTTCACTTGCTTTACGATATCGGGCATGAAATCGGTTGCCGGAGCGTACTTGTCGACGGATTCAATGCCGAGTGCTTTCATATCTTTCAAATAAGCTCCATAGAAAAAATCGGCGAGCTGGATGGGATTTTTATTCTCTGCTTTCGCTCGGACGATGATTCTATCGTCCACGTTCGTGATGTTCTGGAGATAGAATACCGGCAGGTTAACGTGGCGGAGCCACCGGACGAAAGTATCGAAGACGACGTAGGTGCGGGCGTGGCCGATATGGGAATAATCGTAGACCGTCGGCCCACAGACGAAGAGTCTAATCTGCCCGCCCTCGGGCTTCACTAGTTCGTCCTTCTTCCCGGTTAAAGTATTGAAAATTCTCATAGTCCATTTTTTTAAAACCAACCCTTCCTCCTAAAGACCATCAATATCCAGACCATTACCATGAAGATGAGAGCGAAGATGAGCCAGAATTCCAGGGGGTTTGCGAAGAGCGTGGGGGCGATTTCCGGTTGAAGCGTAATCGTGGCGAAAAGGAGGAGGGGAAAGCTTAAAAATCCCAGGATGGAAAAGCGCCGGACAATGTTTGAGGTATGGAACTGGAATATCTGCGAAACGGTCTCACTGTATGAAACGATGGTTGCGCGGAGATTCTCGAGAAGATAGTGCGTCTTCAAAAAATCGCCCAAGAGATCCGAGAAATAAACCCTCGTGTTCTCGCCCCAAAAGCCGGCGCCCACATGGACGAAGGATTCCAAGGTAGTCTTCTGGGCGGCGGCGATAATGCCAAAATCCAACAAATCTCTTTTAATGTATGAAATCTCCTCCAAGAGTTCCTGATCGGGATGTTTAAAAATCTCTTTTCCGACGGTTTTCACTTTTTCCTCTATGTGGCGCAATTGCCGCAAAGAAAAAACATTCACTTCCTGAAGTACGTAATAGATGAGCTGGGCCGGATTTTGGATGTTCTTTTTGAGATCGGCGTTCCGCTCGAATTTTTTTATAAACTCAAGGAGCGGTTCTATCTTTTCATAACTTACCGTGATGAGCATATCTTTGGTCGCGATGATGTCGAGCTCGACCCGGCGAGATGTGCGTTCCTTCGGGTTATAAACGGGCAAGTGATAGACGGCGAAGATATAACCGTCGTAATTTTCCACCTTGCTTCGGTCGGAAGGGCGGTAAATCTCTTCCTGAATAATGGGATGGATTTTAAAAAGGCCGTTTAGACTCTTCACCTCCTTTTCGGAGGGGGAGAGAAGGCGGATCCAGTTTATTTTGTTTATTTTGGTTTTCTCGGTCATTTTTACTACCTGGCTTATCGGCTGAAATTCAGTATAACATCGTCGACTCTCGGCGTCTGGGTCTGGGTTACGTTGCTTTGGAGTTGGGCTTTATAGCGGTAATATCGGTAATTATTGAACTGACTGGAGTTCACACAGATCGGCGTATCGGTCGAAGCACAGCCCAGGCCGCCATTCGGACTTTGGGAGCAGGAGGCGCCGTAGTAACTGCTCGCATCGCCGGAGGGCCCTAAATAATTCCATGGGCCGCTCGAATTATTTGAGGCCGCAATCTGGAAATTGGTACAGGTGCCGGCGGGGGCGCTCCCGTTCCAAATCAAACTCTTGAGGACGGTGCCTTGGGGATCCCGCGTATCGAAAATGGAAGATTCGAGGTAGCCGAAAGTGCTCGTGGCTCGCCATAAGGTATTTATTTTAAAATTACTCACTCCGCAACTGGTATTATTTGCGCAATTAAAACTAATCCAGCCGTCGATATCGTTCCAGGCGTAACCGGAAAAATCACCAGTACTTTGGTTTATTAATACCTTATAATTGGAGCTCGCGCAATTATTCGAACCGTTATGGGAACTCTGGTCGCAATTAAAACTAATCCAGCCAGCCGTGTCATTCCATCCGTAACCGGTAAGTTCACCGGAAGCATCGCCCGCATCGCATGTGCCGTCAAGATTTGTCGGATCTTTTGGACCCGGTCCGTTGCAAACTCCGTAATTGGAACTGCCGCAGATATTTCCGCTTCTGGTTGTCGCGCAATCAAGTGAAATGTCTCCCACGGAAGAGCTGGCATAGCCCTCGAGTCGGGTACCTTTGACTTGTACAATGTTGGTATTGTAGAAATCCAGCCAGCCAATTATATCGTCCCAGGCGACGGAGCTCGTAGCGGATGAATTAATATTAGTGCCGGCGGCGCGGCTCTTGGGAGAACTCAAGCCGAGGATGAGCGCGATCGCGACGACCGCGACCACGAATACCCAAAAGATTATTTTCACCATTCTCATGATATAAATTATAACAGAAGAACGAATATGGTATAATCATCAACATATATAAAGGTCGTTTTATTTTTATCCATAATCAATGCGAAACGTGAATAAGGTGATTTTAATCGTTCTCGTAATTTTGGTTCTCGCGCTCGGGGGAGTATTGGCTTGGCAGACATGGTTCAGCAATCCTTCCTACTACGCCGTTTACCTAAAGACGGGAGATTTGTATTTTGGCCAGTTGAGCCGTTTTCCGTCCTTCAACTTAAGCCACGTTTACCTCCTGCAGGTGAACGCCCAGGATAAGGAGAATCCGGTGAATGTCCAGAAATTCTCCAATGTATTCTGGGGTCCGGAAGATTCAATTAAGATCAATCGCGACGAGGTGGTTTGGTACACGAAGTTGAAGAGCGACAGCCAGCTGGTTAAATTGATTGAAACGAATCCGGATCTCATGCCCGCGCAGGCCAATCAGGGCCAGCAACCGGTTGCGGGAGCGAAGAGCGGTTCGTCCGTCCCTGAAAGCAAATAGTTCGCCGGACGTTTTCGAAGAAATCCCCTTTCATTAACGAGAGAGGGGATTTTTGCTATCATTAAGGAAAGAATGTTTTTAAAAAAAGGTCAGATCGCCCTCTCTTTCGTGCTTCTAGTGAGTGGCATCATTATTGAGATTGTGATCGCGGGTTCTTTCGTAACTTATTTTTTGAGTAATTCCGGCTTGGGCGAACGGCTGGAATCCCGCGCGGTTACCGTTGCTTATTCCGGATTATGGGACGCGCTCGCGAGGGTATCGAAGAACAGGGATTTTCTGCCCAACTCCAATCCTTATGGCCTTACGATAGGCAATGACAGCGCGACGGTGGATGTCTCCCGGGTTCTCAACAGCGGGGCTGGCGTGTATGTCTACTCCATCGTTTCGCTTGGTACGGCCGGTACCAGAAAAAGAAGTATTTTGGGGACGGCCATCGTGGATCAAGATACTGGCCAGATAGAGCTCCAATCAGTTACGGATCAAGCGCTCCAATAAAAAAATGAATAATAATCTTTTAAAAAAAATAAGCGTGTGGGTAAAGTTTTTCCTCGAGAAATTAAGTTCCAAGCCTAGGATTGACGGATTACAATTAAGCGACGCCGGGTTGGAATACGTTTTTTTCGAGTATGAAAAACCGAAGACCGTGGCGCTTCGCTTGCCGCCGGGTATATTGAAGAACGGCAAGTTGGAAGACTCGGCGCAATTTCTCGGATATATCAAAAGGCTCCACGGCATGATATTGCCCAATGAGCCGGATAAGGAACTTCGTATTACGGTGGTTTTGCCGGCCGCCTTGGTCTATACCCAAAGTTTCAACATTCCAAATGTGGGAGCGGACAAGATGAAGGAAACGGCGGAGCTGAATCTGCAAATGATTTCTCCAATCCCGCCGGCGAACGCGAATATGAGTGCCCAGATTATCGGGGAGACGCCGGATCGCTATGATCTTTTAGGTGCCTTTGTGGATAAGAATGATGCCGGCCGTTTCCGCGATATATTGGTCCAAGGAGGATTTTCTCCCGTGGCGTTCGAGTTTCCGGCTTTGGCTCTCACCCGCGTCATCAGCCAGTCGGTGAAACTGAACCAGGATTCGACTCTCGTCGCTCATGTTTCAAGCGACGGCTTGAGCATCATCATTTTGAGGGATGGAAAACTTTACTTCAATTATTTCCGTTCCTGGCAATCCATTCAGGGCGAAGCTCGCACCATCTCGAGATCAGTTTTCGACGCGGAAGTGATCGATGAAGTGAGGAAGGTGATAAATTTTTCCGTGAGCCGTTTCCACGAAACGCCCGGCGGGGCGTTCGTCGTCGCGCCGGGATTCGAATCGGAGATCGTCGGTCTTCTCGAGAAAAATTTCAGTCTAAGAGCGGTACCGCTCGTTTTGAACGATATCTCGCCCGTTTTCTACGTCGCATTGGGAGCAGCCTTGCGTGGAAAGACGGAATTTGGGGAAGATGAGATTAAAGTCGTGAATTTGGGAGGAGATGATCTCGTGAAGAATATCCATAACGACCAGATTCTGAATTTCCTTTCCATTTGGCGGGGCATCACGGTGGGAGTGTTTTCGGTGATGCTCGTCGCCTTTATCTTTGCCGCGAGCTTTCTCGTTTCTCGTTCGAAAGATATAACGAATCAATTGAGCGAGTTCACTTATTCCGGCCGTCAGCAGGAATTGGCGGATTTGACGGCGAAAGTGTCCGAATTCAACACTTTGGTCTCGACCATAAATAACGTCCGGGGGAATTCTCTGCCTTGGTACGAGGCTTTGAGCCATTTAGGGAGTGTGGCGGAGACGAGCCGCGTAAAGCTCAAGAGCGTGAGCATTTCGTCGCTCAAGGCGCCCGTGAGCCTTTTCGGAACAGTGGTGGATTATAATACCGTGCTTGATTTTAAAAATACTCTTTCGGCCGATTCGGCGTTTTTGAATGTGAACCTTCCTTTGACTCAAATATCCATCGCGCCTGACGGCATGGTTTCTTTCAATCTTTCCCTCCAATTCAACGTCAATCGCTGACTTTTAAGACATTTTTCAGTTCCCGAAATACCGCAGTAAGACTTTTCTGGTCGGCCGATGAGATTTTTTTTAGGACGAAATCGCCGGCTTTGCCTTTTCGGTTCCTCACGCCGATTCGCGCCCGCCAGAAATCCGGACTATTTAAAGATGCAATTGCGGATTCGACTCCACGATGTCCGGCGGCTCCCCGGCCGAAGCCTAATTTCCATTTGCCCGATTCGAGGTCGGAATCGTCGTGAACGAGAAGAAGTTCGGATCTTTTCGATTTGAAATATTTTAAAGCTTCTTTGACGGCATTGCCGGATCCATTCATGAATTCTTCCGGTTTTATAAATATGAAACCGTTGGTTTTTAAATATGAGATTTTTTTTGACCGTCGCCAATCGGAATCCGGCGCGTTCCCTGAAAGATAATCGATCGCCATGAAACCGGCGTTGTGATAGGTGTCTTTGTAATCGGAGCCGGGATTACCCAGGCCAACAATCAGCTTTATTTTCTCGGGGTTGAAAACTCCGTTCATCTCATATATATTATATAGGATTTGAAAAAAATACTTTGGTCCATTTTTGAAGTAGCGGAGACGGTTATTATCGCCGTGGTCGCCGTATTTATAGTGCGTTCCTTCATTACACAGCCTTTTCTTGTGAGCGGCTCCAGTATGGAACCCAGCTTTAAGAATGGCAATTATCTTCTGGTGGACGAGCTTACCTACCGTTTTCGGGCTCCCGAACGGGGTGAGGTGGTGGTCTTCAAGTATCCCAACGACACCAATTCCTATTTCATAAAAAGGATAATCGGATTGCCGGGCGAAATGGTGAGAACAGGCGGTGGCCAGGTGGAAGTGCTGAAGAAAGACGGGAAAACGATAGCTTTGGATGAATCATACGTTTCCCGGGAATCCCAGGGCGCCGAGATGGAAAAAACGCTCGCGGCGGGCGAATACTTCGTGATGGGGGACAATCGGGATTTCAGTTTTGATTCCAGGAATTGGGGACCTTTACCCGAGGATGATTTGGTCGGAGTAGTCCGTTTTCGGCTTTGGCCGTTCAACGAGGCAATGGCATTCTCCGCTCCCGCTTACCGATAATGTTCAATAAAAAACCAAAGATTAAGATTAAGAAATCTCCGAGGCTGGTTAAAGATCTCGTTTTTGAAGGCGTAAATGGCATGAGTGATATTCTGCCCCGCGAGCAGGAATGGCGGAGGATGATTTGGCAGACCGGCCAGGCGATAAGCGAACTCCACGATTTTTATTTCATTGAAACGCCACTCTTGGAAAATTCCAACCTTTTTACCTCCGTTGCGAACGATCCGGTCGATTTCGAGAAAAAACTCTATACGTTAAAAACCGGAGAAGGGGAAAAACTCGCTCTGCGTTTTGACGCCCATACGCCGATATTAAGAAGTTATCTCGAGAACCGTTTGGCTTATTTCGCTTCGCCGCTCAAGGTTTACCACACGGGCCCGTTTTTCCGGCATATAAAAATGAAACCGGGTTTCAGCCGGCAGTTCCACGTTTGGGGTTTCGAAGTGGTGGGAGAAACCGATTCCATCTATGACGGCGAAATCATTCTCGCGATTTTCGATTTCTTGAGGGCTTTGAAGATAAAGAATCTCATCCTGAAGATAAACACCTCTGGTTGCCGGGTTTGCCGGCCGGCGTTCAAACAGAAACTCAAGAATTATTACCGCGACCGCAAGGACGAACTTTGCAAGGATTGCGAACGCAATTTAGATACCAATCCTTTAACGCTTGTCCGGTGCGAGGAATCGGTTTGCCGGGCGCTCCGGGAAAAATCGCCCATCGTTCTTGATTATCTCTGCCAGAATTGTAATAATCACCTTAAAGCTGTTTTAGAACTGGTGGAGGACAACGGCATCGGTTATGAGCCCGATCCTTATCTTTTTCCTGAAAATGATTCTTCGAGTCGCACCGTCTTCGAGATATTTGCCCCGCCCTTCGAGTTACCGGTCGCCTCGGGTTGCCGTTACGACTATTTGGCCGAGAAGGTCTGCGATCGGGCCGTTCCGGCGGTGGGAGGCGCTTTGGGTTTGGAACGGGTCGTGGAGGCGATGAAGCGGCAGGAAATCGTGCCCCACGCCAAACTAAAGCCGAAAATTTTCTTCGTTGTTATTGGCGACCAGGCGAAAAAGTTCGCTTTGAAGCTAATGAATCAGCTGCGTTCCTCGGGTGTCGCGGTCATCGAGGTCGTCGGGAAAAAAACATTAAAAGCCCAGCTTAAGATTGCCGAACGTATGAATATATCTCTCGCACTCATACTGGGCCAGAAGGAGGTCTACGAAGGGACGGTCATTATACGGGACATGATCTCCAGCGTCCAAGAAACGGTTGTGACGGATAGATTGGTGGAGGAGGTGAAAAAGAGAATTCATTAAAATAAAAATTTAAAAATTACAATCATATGCCAATGGAAGTCAGAAGGAGAAAAAATGAAAATGTCGGTTCTTTTCTTTACCGTTTTTCGAAACGCATCCAACAGAGCGGCGTTTTGAAGGAGGTAAGAAAGCGCCGGGCTCGTTCGCGTCCCGAGAATAAAAGGAAGCGCAAATTGAGTGCTCTTTATCGGATGAAGAAGAAAGATGAAATGGCCAAATCCAAGAAGTACGGCCGTATTCAGAAAAAATAACGATGGATAATTTGAAAGACCGGGCGAGCAAAGAGCTGGTTCAGGCGCAGAAGGATAAAGATGAAATGAAGATGAGCACTCTGCGCCTTTTTCTCTCCGCCGTTCATAATCGGGAGATTGAAAAGAAAGGGCGTAAAGAAGACGCCAATCTCACCGATGACGATTTGTCGGAGATATTGAGAAGGGAGATTAAAAAGAGAAAGGAATCCATTGAAATATACCTTAAGGGCAGTCGCCCTGAATTGGCCGCTAAAGAGGAAAAAGAACTCAAGATATTGGAAGATTATCTTCCTCCCCAACTTGATCCCGCCGTTGTAGAGAAAATCGTTCAAGAAGCTATCAATACCGTTAAGCCGGCCGGCCTAAAGGATTTCGGCAAAGTGATGGATGAAGCGATGAAAAAATTGAAGGGCGTCGCCGACGCGGGGCTCATAACCAAAATCATAAAGGAAAGAATTGGTCTTTAATCGAAATAAAAAGTTCGCGAAAGAAAAGAAAGCCATAGAATCGCTCATCCGGAAGTTGCCGAAATTGGTTCGAAAAAATAACCTCTCTCTCGAGGTTTATCTTATTTCCGACGCGGAAATGAAAAAATTAAACCGGAAGTTTAAAGGCAAGAATCGATCGACGAACGTTTTAAGCTTTGAGGCGGAGAAAGGTTCTCTCCGGCCGGACATCGGAAACGGACGCCGTTTTCTGGGCGAAATATTTCTCGCGCCGGACTACATCCGCGCCCGCGAGGAGAACATCAGTTTCCTTTTTATCCACGGTTTTTTGCATCTTTTGGGATATACGCACAAACGGAAAAATGATAGGATAAGAATGGAAAAACTTGAAGAAGAATTATGTCTCAAATCATTACCGGGTTGGATATCGGCACGTCCCAGGTAAAGGGGATAGTGGCGGAAATAAAGAAGGACGGGACCCTTTCGGTCATCTCGGTTTTCAAACAACCGATGATAGGTTTCCGAAAAGGCGTGCTGGTGGATGTTGAAGATTCGACTCAAGTGCTCCACGAACTCTTTGCCGACCTCAAAAAAATATCTAAGAAAGCCGTTCAGAATATTTTCGTGAACGCGAACAGCGAACAGGTGAAATCCCGGGTTTCCCGGGGGGTGGTGGCGGTCGCGCGGGGGGATAGGGAAATTCAAACTGAGGATATCGAGCGGGTGATTCAGGTTTCCCGGGGGGTAAAGCTCATGCCTAATTCCATCGTGCTCCACAACATAATAAAGGAATATCTCGTGGACGACGTGGGGGATATTTCCGATCCTTTGGGGATGAGTGGCAGCCGGCTCGAGGTTTCGACACTCATCGTGGAAGGGTTTTTACCCCAAGTGAATCTTCTTTTGAAAACTTTAGAGCGCCTGAATGTGGGCGTGGGCGGAGTGATTTTTAATCCGTTGGCCGCCGCTCGCTCGGTTCTCTCGAAAAAACAGAAAGAGCTCGGTAGTATTCTTATTGATTTCGGCGCGAGCACGACGACGTTGGTAATCTACGAGGAAAGTAAGGTGCTTCACGTGCGAAGCTTGCCCGTGGGTTCCGGTTACGTTACGAACGATATCGCGATGGGGCTTAAAATTCCCGTCGAGATGGCGGAAAAGCTCAAAACCTCCTTCGGTTGTGCGCTCGCGAAGGATATTAACCGACGGGAGATGATAAAGCTCTCGGAAGTGGATGGAAAGAGTGAAGGTGAAGTTTCCCGTCATTTCCTGGCGGAGATAATCGAAATCCGGTTGGCCGAGATACTCGAATTGGTTGCCAGTGAACTGAAGGTTATCGGGCGTGACGTGCGGCTTCCGGCCGGCGCAGTCGTGACGGGCGGCGGGGTGAAATTGGCCGGATTGACTGATCTTGTGAAGCAGGAGCTCAAACTCCCAGTCCAGATAGGCTTCCCAAATCTGTCGGAATTCGAAATTTTGAATCCGGCCCATCGGGAAATGCTGGATGATCCGGAATTTTCTGTGGCGGCTGGGCTCGTCGTCTGGGGCAAGACGGAAAATGAGGCGCCTGTTTCGGGAGCCGGCGCGGTCAAAAAATTCCTCCGCAATTTATTGCCTTAATCCCCCAATATTATTATTTATCCCGTATTCCGTGTATCATGAAATAAGTTAAAGACATGTTAAAAAAGAACCATAAAAAAATCAAAAAGAGCGTTAAGCCAAAATCCAAGGAAAATAAAAACGGGCTGACTCGCATCAAGGTAATCGGCGTGGGCGGCGGCGGCGGCAACGCTGTCACGCGGATGATGAACGGCGATCGGCCGCGCGGCGTCGAGTTTGTCGCGGTGAACACCGACGCCCAGGATTTGGATTACGCCTCGGCGCACAAAAAGATCTATATCGGAAAAGCTTTGACGCGCGGCTTGGGCGCGGGCATGAATCCGGAAGTCGGCAAGCAGGCCGCCGAAGAGAATCGTTCCGAAATCGGCGAGATGCTCGACGACACCGACATCGCTTTCATTACGGCCGGCATGGGTGGTGGCACGGGCACCTCGGCTTCCGCAGTGGTCGCGGAGATTGCGAGAGAAAAAGGCATCCTTACGGTCGCGGTCGTCACGAAGCCCTTCGCTTTCGAAGGTGCCCAGCGGATGACGATTGCCCAAGAAGGCCTCGCTCGTCTCAAAGAAAAAGTGGACGCGCTCGTCGTGATACCGAACGATCGCATTTTTTCCCTCATCGACAAGGATACACCCATATTGAAAGCCTTTGCCTCGATCGACGATATTTTAAAACAATCGGTGCAGGCGATTACCGAACTCATAAACAATCCGGGCATCATTAATGTGGACTTCGCCGACATCAAAACCATATTGAAGGACGCCGGCACGACGCTCATCGGCATCGGTACGGCTTCGGGCCAGGATCGGGGCATTAAGGCCGTGAACACCGCCATTAATTCGCCGCTTCTCGAAGTGGCACTGGATGGCGCGAAGGGCATCGTTTTCAGCGTGGCGGGTTCCAAGGACCTGAAGATGTCCGAGGTGAACGATATCGCGAAGGCTATTTCGGCCAATTTGGATTCGAACGCGCGCGTCATTTTCGGCGCCTATCACGATCGGAGCCTGAAAGACAAAGCACTTAAGGTAACAGTGATTGCGACCGGCTTCAATGGCGCTTTTCCCCAGCGTTCCATGATTCCTACTCTTTTTATGGGTGGCGAGGGGATGAAGAAAGAGGTAAAGCCGGAGGCGGACCGGGATAAGAACGATAGAAACGACGATATGTTCGATAAGGAGGACGAAAAAGGCCCCAAATCTACCTCTCTAAAGTCCGAAAAAAACGAACCCTGGGATATCCCCACATTTTTAAGGAAGAAAAAGAGATAAAACGGAGTAACGTTACAGGCCTCCCCGCTTAAGGCGGGGATTTTTATTGACCTTTTTTATTTTTAGTTGTGTGGTGCGGTTGGGGGTGGACAAGATGCCGATTTTTTAGTTTCCCAGTGAGTTATCCACCGTTGATTGTTTCAGGAAGTCCCTTAAAATTATCTTACGAACAAAAAAATAAAAATCAGTCGGATAAAAAATAAAAAATATGAGCGGGAAAAAAACGGTCTCGAAAAAAGATAAAAAGGTCATCCCGTTGAAGAGGATTTTCACTAAAGCGGGGATAGATCCGCTCTCCGAAGTGAAATGGGTTCTGCGCGATGCGGTCGTGGGCGGCGGAGATCGGAAAGTTTTCGAGCAGAAAGAAGTGGAGTTCCCGGGATCCTGGTCCTTAAACGCGGTGAATATCACCGTGGCGAAATATTTCCGTGGAAAATTGGGAACGCCGGCGCGCGAAAAAAGTTTGAAGCAGATGATTACGCGGGTCACGAGCGTCATTCGCGGCTGGGGCGAAAAATTCGGCTACTTCGCGACCGCGAACCAGGCGCAGATTTTCGAGGACGAGCTCACTCACATTCTTTTGAATCAAAAAGGTTCGTTCAATTCTCCGGTATGGTTCAATGTCGGCGCGCGGGAAAATCCGCAGTGTTCCGCTTGCTTCATTCTTTCGGTGGACGATAGCATGATTTCCATTTTGGATTGGATCAAAACCGAAGGAGTTATTTTCAAAGGCGGTTCCGGCGCGGGCGTGAATCTTTCCAATCTCCGTTCCAAAACGGAAAATCTTTCGCATGGCGGATATTCATCTGGTCCGGTTTCATTTATGCGCGGAGCGGATTCCGTCGCGGGCATGATTAAATCCGGCGGCACGACGCGGCGCGCCGCGAAGATGGTGGTTTTGAATATTGATCATCCAGACGTAATGGATTTCATCCACACTAAAGCGGAAGAAGAGAAGAAAGTCAGAGCTTTCATCGAGGCGGGCTATAATATGGCCGACTTGAATAACGAAGCGTGGAATTCCATCCAGTTCCAGAACGCCAATAATTCTGTGAGGTTATCGGACGATTTTATGGAGGCGGCGGAGCGCGATGGCGAATGGCAGACGAAGCGCATCACGGACGGCCAGCCGAGTAAGACATATAAGGCGCGGGAAATGCTCTCCGAGATTGCGCAGGCGGCCTGGGATTGCGGCGATCCGGGCGTTCAATTCGACACCACTATTAATAGATGGCACACCTGTCCGAACTCCGGCCGCATCAATGCCTCGAATCCATGTTCCGAATATATGCATTTAGACAACTCGGCTTGCAATCTTGCTTCCATTAATTTAATGAAATTCCTTCGCGAGGACGGCACTTTTATGGTAAATGAATTCAAGCATGCCGTGAATGTCTTCATTTTGGCCCAGGATATTATCGTGGGCGGTTCATCCTATCCAACGGAGAAGATCGGGGAAAATGCCCATAAATTCCGCGAACTGGGTCTCGGTTTCGCCAATTTGGGGGCGCTTTTGATGACTAAGGGTATTCCATACGATTCCGAAGAAGGCGCCGCCTGGAGCGGAGCTATCGCGTCCTTGATGGCCGGCGAGGCCTATCGTTTCTCGGCGGAGATCGCGAGCCGCGTGAAGCCTTTCGAGGGCTATGCCATAAACCGCGAGCCGATGCTTGAGGTCATCAAACATCATGGCTTGGAATCGAAAAAGATCAACTTTAACTTTCTCGACGACAAGAAGCTCGGAAAGGAGGCTCAAAAGGTTTGGGATGAAGCGCTCGCACTCGGGAAAGAGCATGGCTTTAGGAATTCCCAATCGACGGTCATCGCGCCGACCGGCACTATTGCTTTTATGATGGATTGCGACACCACGGGTATCGAGCCGGATTTCTCGCTCGTGAAGATGAAACAGCTCGTCGGCGGAGGCTGGATGAAAATCGTGAATGCCGGCGTGGAGAACGCGCTTTTAAAGCTCGGCTATTCCGCAACGGACGCAAAAAATATCATCGATTATGTGGCGGAAAACGGCACGGTGGAGAACGCGTTGGGGATGAAAGAAGAGCATTTGGCGATATTCGATTGCGCGGTCAAAGCCCAGAAGGGGACGCGCGAGATTTCCTGGCGCGGCCACATAAGGATTGTCGCCGCCGTCCAGCCTTTTATTTCGGGTGCGATATCCAAAACTTTCAACATGTCCCATGATGTGACGAAAGGGGAAATCGAGGAAGCTTATATAATGGCCTGGAAGATGGGTATCAAAGCTTTTGCCGTGTATCGCGACGGTTCCAAGTCCGCCCAGCCCTTGAACACCTCGGAGAGCAAATCCAAGGATAATAAGAAAGAATTAAAACTCACGGGTGAAGCGTTTCGAAGACGTCTGCCTCCGACCAGAATTTCCAAAACGCACAAATTCTCCATCGCGGGCCACGAAGGCTATTTCACTTACAGCATTTATGAAGACGGCAGTTTGGCGGAAATGTTCGTGAAGATGGCCAAGCAAGGAAGCACGCTCTCCGGGCTTTTGGATGCCTTCGCTATCTCCGTTTCTATGGCACTTCAGTACGGCGTGCCTTTGAAGGCGCTCGCGAACAAGTTCATCTACAGTCGTTTCGAGCCGGCGGGTTTTACCGAAAATCCCGATATCCGAATCGCGACGAGTATTATCGATTATATTTTCCGATATCTGGCAATCGATTTCCTTTCGGAAGACGATCTTTCCGAATTCGGGATATCCCGCGAGTCTCACGATAGCCATCTTATCGAAACAAAAGAAAAATCCGAAGAGCTGGCTCGGGTGGCGGTTGTCACTTCGGTCAAGAGTTCCGCCGCAGAGACGGATATTCCCAAGAAGAGCGGCAAATCCATTGCTGGAGACACGGTCTGTCGGAGTTGCGGAGGAATGATGGTGCGCACTGGCACTTGCCTGACTTGCCTTCAGTGCGGCAGTTCTTCGGGAGGCTGTTCTTAAATTCCGTCAAATAAGCGAAAAAAACCGCCCCGAGGGGCGGTTTTCCGATTTGGCGCTTAAGCGCGCGAAACGTTCTTTGCGCTCGGGCCCTTGTCGCCCTGCACGATCTCGAAAGAAAGCTCATCGCCTACCTTGAGTTCATCAAACGTCACGCCGTTCAAATCTTTGGAATGGAAGAAAAGATCCTTTTCCTCGCCATCGCGAGCAATGAATCCAAACCCCCGGTCCGTCAATGTTTTGATTTTTCCCGTCATGTTTGTGTTTATACTTCTAGAAACCCGACCCCGTCTCTAAACTGATGCTTATGCTATCAGACAACCGTATTTTTGTCAAATAGAAAAACGGCACCTATTGGGTGCCGCTGTGTATTGAATTATATTACTTCTGTTTTCCAGGCGTATTTTGCCGCTATTTCATAGACTCCGAAAAGCGTCGCGCTATATATAAGCGTACTTGCGAGAGTGTTTCTGAAAAACGGTATTGCCGCGGTGTAGCATTCGGCCAAGCCCGCGAATGTTTTGGGATAAGCCGGACCCGAGAGTGCCCAGACTCCGAAGTTCGTTGTGACAAAGAAGAAGACGGCCCCGGCGAAAGACGTTCCGGCGATTCTTCCGATTGAAACTTTACCTTTCATTAGGAATCCGAAAACGGAAACGAGAAGCGTACTCCCGTAGACGATTGCCATAAGTGGGCCGTAGAAGCCCAAGAAGACATCGCTTAGAAGGAGCGCCAAAAGGGGAATAGCGAGCGCGAGCCTTTTCTCGAGATAGACTCCAGCGAAGAGCGCTACGGATATCATCGGAGTGAAGTTCGGCGCGTGGGGGATTAGTCTTGAAAATGCCGCGAAAAAAATCAGCAATACAGCAAAAAAGATGTTCATTGGAACCTCCAGTTGTTATTTGATTTTTAGTTTGTTGAAAATAGTACTGTTTGAATTATTGAATAAAACTCGCCCGGACGCAAGATTTGT
>JBBTRY010000028.1:0-4469 GCA_038064955.1 Patescibacteria group bacterium | reverse complement strand
AACACCACCATTTCAGATTTTAAGTAAAAATTAAAGCGTTGCGAGATCCAGCGTGTAATCTATTTTTATCTGCTTCACGAAATCCGGCACGTGGCTGACCAGTATCATCGCTCCTTCGTAGCGGTCGAGTGCCTGCGCAATGACAGGAATGTGGCGGAAGTTTATATGGTTCGTCGGCTCGTCGAGAATAAGAAGTCCCGGATGCTCTAAGGTTATCGCGGCAAAGGCGACCAAGCCCTTTTGGCCCTCGGAAAGAGAGCCGATTTTAGTTTTTAAAATCTCCCCGTTCAAAAGGAAGCCGGCGGCGCAGGAACGAAGGTCTTCTCCTGTTTTTTCGCCGATGACGTCCAGAAGCGTCTGATAGACGGTCTTTTCAAAATCGAGCGTCGAAAAATCCTGGCGGTAGTAGCTAATGCGGATTCCGGGCGGAATATGCTCGCCTTTGGCGTGGCCGGTTGCGAGCATATTCAAAAGCGTCGTCTTGCCGATGCCGTTCGGTCCCGTCAAAAGTAGGTGTTCTTTTTTCTTGAGCGAGACATCCACTTTTTTCGTCGCTGGCTTATGGCCGACCATAACGGAAACTGATTTCAATTCGAGAATCCGGCCGGTGAGCTCCTCCTGGCAGGGGATGAAGAAATTCCGGATAGTCCGGTCTTCTTGGCGGAGTTCCACGATTTCTTCGGACAACTCGTCGATTTTTTTGTTCATCTTCTTCGCGACGTCCCGCATATGGCCGCCTTTCTGGGCGAAGAAATTCGCCTGGTCTTTCCGGTTTTCTATATCCTTTTCCAATCGGGCGTTCTTCATCCGTTCGCGCTCCAGCCTGGCCTTGATGTCCTCCACTACTTTGAAATAATCGCCGGCGTACTGCTCAACCTTCTTCGTGAAGATATCGAGATAAAGCACGCCGTGGGTGAACGCGTTCAGGAAATCGGCATCATGGGAAATGACGATACAAGTTTTTTTGTAATCAATGAGGAATTGCGTAAGATGAGCGATACCCTGCTTATCCAGATTATTGGTCGGCTCGTCGAGCAAGAGAATATCGGGGTCTTGTATAAGCGCCTGGGCCAGAAGCAAGCGGGCCTGCTGACCGCCCGAAAGGGAGCTTAATTTCTTATTTTGGGGAACGGCCAAATGAACCACTTCCAGGATTTTATCAATACGCGGCTCGATATTGTATATTTTTTCGGCAAAGGCCTTTTCGAAAAACTCCCGTACCGTAAGCTCCAACTGGTCGCGCGAGACGACTTGCCGGGCGGTCGCGATTGAGAGATTCTCGTTGATGCTTACCGCTCCGGATTCGGGAAGAATATCGCCGGTAATCAGGCGGAAGATAGTGCTTTTGCCGGCGCCGTTTTGGCCCATTAGAGTAACTTTCGAACCTTTCCGCACGGAGAAATCGGCCTCTTTCAGAATTGGTTTTTGGCCGTATTCGAAAGAAACCTTATTGAACCGGAGTATAACTTCGTTTTGAGACATATTTTTTCGCGAGCATACCAACCTTCTCATATTTGGACGAATAGAGCAACCTTTTTGCTATAATTATTCCTATGTACGAATTGCCAAAATTGCCATACGTATACGACGCTCTCGAACCGTTCATCGACGCGAAGACGATGGAGATCCACTATATGAAGCACCACGCAACTTACGTGGCCAAGCTGAACGAGGCGCTCGCAAATTATTCGGAATTGAAAGACAAGCCAATGAGGGATCTTTTGGCCGGTTTAGAGAACGCGCCGGACGCGGTCAAAACCGCCATTCGGAACCACGGCGGCGGCCATTTCAACCATTCGATGTTTTGGGAATTAATGAAACCGCAAGGCGGAGGAGCGGCGACGGGCGAGCTCGCCAAAGCGATAGTCAAAACATTCGGCGCATTCGAGAAATTCCAGGAAGAGTTCACGAAAGCCGCCTCCGGCGTTTTCGGCAGTGGCTGGGCTTGGTTAACCCTGAGCGAACGAAGTGAGTCGAAGGGCTTGTTAATCATTACGACGCAAAATCAAGATTCACCGTTATCTCAGGGATTAAAGCCGATCCTATGTATAGACGTCTGGGAGCACGCCTACTATTTGAAATACCAGAACAAGCGGCTGGATTACATATCCGCTTGGTGGAACGTGGTAAATTGGGCAAAGGCCGAAGAAAATTATAAATGGCTTTAAAATAAAAAAACCGCCTAGGATTAGGTGGTTTTTTTATTTTGCATCGGCCAGAGGGGGATAACGAACCACTTCTATATTCGTTCGGTGAATGCCGAATTTGAGTGCTTCATATTTCGTTGCCATCCAGACATCCACGAAGTTGATTTTGCGCCGATGCATCCGGTCTTCCACCGTGAAAATCTTATCGCCGAAAAAGGCTGGTATCTTCACCTTGGTGCCGAAGGGCAGGAAGTTCGCGGCCAGAAATCCGTCCTGAACGTCTTTATTGGAGGCGGTGGTAAAAGGCGTGCTGTCGGTCTCTTCCGGCGCGCTAGAATAGGCCGTGACCCAAACCTGAATGGTTTCCGGTCCGGCAATCGGCTTATCCGCCGCGACGGCCTCGGACACGACCGGCGGCAGAGTGCTGAAGGTCGGCTGAAGGATGAGAATCCCGTAAAATATGGGCAATAGATACTTTTTGATTGTTTCCATAATATTTTCCAACAAAAAACCCCCTTCCATGGGAATCTAACGCTTATGGAAACATTGTATCATGCCCGTTAAAAAAGTCAATCCCAGGATGCCGCTTCCGCAAGATTAAGGAACAGTCTATAATGGGCTTAAATGATAGATATAATCTACGAAAATGATGATTTTGTGGCTATAAATAAGCCCGCCGGGATGCTTGTCCACAGGCCCGAAAGAGGCCCTAAATCGGTTCAGGAAGAGGGTGTGCTTACGGATTGGATAAAAGACCGCTACCCCGAGACTAAGGAGGTGGGAGACCCTTCGACGAGCTTCCCTCAATCTAATTCGGGACGGGCAGGGCAGGCGAACCTTCGGCCGGGGATAGTCCATCGGCTAGACGAGGATACCTCTGGTATCTTGCTTATAGCCAAAAACCAGCATTTCTTTGAGCACCTCAAGGGACTTTTCCAGAAACACGAAGTGAAGAAGACCTACCTGGCTTTGGTTCACGGCCGGATGGCCGGAAAGGGCCGGATAGAGAAACCAATCGGCCTTATCTCCGGCTCCGTCAAAAGGAGTGTGAACGGCAAGAATCTTAAAATGGTGAAGGAGGCGGTCACGGAATATAAAGTGCTCAACGTGCTAAAAGGAAAGTATTCCTTGTTGAGGATATTTCCGGAGACGGGGCGGACGCATCAGATCCGGGTCCATCTCGCTTCGATTGGCCACCCGATTGTGGGTGACACACTTTACGGTAAGAAAAAGGAAGATAAGGAGCTTGAACTGACGCGGCAGTTTCTTCACGCGGAATCGGCGGAGTTTGGCTTGGAAGACGGCAGCCGGATAAAGATAGAGGCGGAGCTTCCCGGCGAACTCACAGATTTTTTGGAGAGTCTTCAAATAAAAGAGTCGAAGGAGGAATTTTAAGCGAATCCCGGCAAGCCGAAAAAGTGTGCGCTCCGGGGCGCTTGCCGCCGGAGCAAGCGAACCTCGGTTCCGAGAAATTCCTTGCTTGCGGAGCTTCTTCATTTATCTTGACCCAAAAAAGTATTATTGCTAGACTGAAAGCCTATGATAAATGCTGAGATTTTGAAGAAAATAAAGACCGGGGCGAAAGTCCGGGTTTGGGAAAAGATCAAAGAAGGGGACAAGGAGCGCCTGAGCGCTTTCGAGGGTCTTGTGATTTCCCGAAAACACGGCAATGAAGCCGGCGGCACCTTTATCGTCCGGGCCATTCTCCAGGAGGTTGGAGTGGAAAAAGTTTTTCCGATAAATGCCATGACTATATCCAAGGTGGAGATACTTTCCTCCCCGAAAAAAGTCCATCGCTCCAAGTTCTATTTCGTCCGCAAGCTCTCCAGCAAGAAGGTTAGGGAGAAGCTTAAAGTTTAATTAAAATACGCGCGGGTGGTGAAACCCGGTAAACACGCCAGCTTGAGGTGCTGGTGCCTGCATAAGGCTTGGAGGTTCAAATCCTCTCCCGCGCACTAATATAGAACTAAATGGTTTTGAAAGAAATAATGAGTGGGCGTGCCGTAGGCACGCCCACTCCTGTCTCTATTGTACCAAGCTCGAACATTTTTTCAAAATCGTAATCACTAGCGTTCCCCGCGCGCTAAAGCGCCACCACGCGAAGCGTGGTGCTTCTGCTGAAGCAGAAGTGCGGGAGAACTCTCTGCACTCCGCCACAATGTTTTGGGGGCAAAGGAGGCGGAGTGCAGAAATACGGAACGCGAGCGAAATTTTGCGAAATGCTGGGGGTTTGGGGGTAAAGTATTTCGCAAAATTCGCTTCGCGTGCTCCTGATTTTTTGGCGGGATTTTGGCGGGCAACACTAGAAAAAATACTCATAAA
>JBBTRY010000027.1:0-3084 GCA_038064955.1 Patescibacteria group bacterium | reverse complement strand
TATTGGAGATTCGCAACAATATCCGCGGTCACGGTGAATTCATCGTCCACGCTCGCGACGAAAGGAATATTCGGAATGACAAGATTATAGTCCGAGCGCTTGATCTTCGCTTCCGCCGTACCGGTCATTTTTCCGCCTTCGATTTTAGCCGATAGGGAAAAAGTCGCGGGTTTCGTAACACCCGAGATTGTAAGATCGCCCGAGACGGTGAAATCGGGAATTGTTCCGTTCACGCTCGTCGGCTTGAACTCAATAAACTCGTTCGCGGGATCTTCGGACTTGAGAATGAAGCGAGCGATCGCCCCATCACGACTGGCACTATCCGTTTTAAAAGTCTTGGCGTTTATCTTAAGTGTGCCGATTTCAATCTTCGCGGGATTACCGGAAACTGTTATGTCGCCGGCCACTTGATTCGTCGTACCGACGGCCGTGAAGGGGTTACCGTTCAGAATCTCGCCGATCTTGAACTCTACCTTCGAACCTTCCTGCAAAATGCGGTACAGACTTGTACCGGAAACATTATCGTTGTTTAGGGTATCGGATACCGACTGAACATCCTGTGATGGCAAAGATGCCGGACGGGTGGCGTATAGAAAACCCGCAACTCCGACTATGATAATCCCTAAAAACCCGTATATAATGTTTTTATTCATGGATAGTATTTTAACATGTAATTTCCCCCTCGTCGCTTCGCTCACTCGGGATGATTGAAAATCTAACCCCGCCAAAAGGCGGGAATGATTTTCTAATCAGCGGAAGGTGGAGGATTTAACTTTCTAAAATTCAATGGTGATGATTTTTCATTTTCCCGCTTAAAGCGGAGGGGGTGAGATTCGAACTCACGGTGCCTTGCGGCACACCGCATTTCAAGTGCGGCGCGTTAGACCACTCTGCCACCCCTCCGCTTTAAGCGGGATTGCGATTTGTCACTAAAAACTTTACGCCAGCTTGAGTTTTTAGACAAATCGGGAACAAGTGCGGCGCATTAGACCTCTCTATCAACCTTCCTTATTTTTGTGGACCTACGGAGGATCGAACTCCGACCTCAGCCATGCCATGGCCGCGTAATACCATTTTACTATAGGCCCAAACATTGAATCAGTTTAATTCCTAAAGAACATTTTTGCAATTGCTTCCAGTTCAAGTTGAATATCAGTACCAGGACCCATAACGGCGCAAACTCCATGGTAGTCATCCCAAGTCTTCTTTCCTTTTGTTCTTTTATCCGGCTTGGATTTATAGAAACTACCAATCGGTATACCGGTTACTTTAGACCAAAAATTAATTAAATTGCCTAAGTTTTGATCTGCCCTGTAGTAAATCATCGCCGTAAGCCGCTTTTCGGAAACATTAAAACAATCCCGAAGCAGTTTTACATATAACCTTAAAATATCGGGACTCGAACTGCCTAATTGAAGTCCCCTATGTGACTTCCATTTTGCTCCTTCTCCAAGATAGAGCATGGCCAATAGCATTTTCTTTATGTCCTTGTTATCCAGAAACTTACTGAGATGGACATTTCTTAATTCAACGGATCTTAGATAACCTTCTCTTATTTTTTTGTTTACAGTAAGCGCCTTTGCTCGCGCTATTTTAAGGTTTTTGAATTTTAAATCGGAGATTCTTTTTTGTTGCTTTTCATTCAAATTAACCAATCTACACCAATAAGATAGGGTGCCTTTTGGAATATTTACCCCAATTACTTTTTGGATTTCTGCGTAGGTTTTACCACTGCCACGCAACAAAATTACTCTTTTCTTTACAGTACTTTTATCCACCAAACTATTGTACCATAGAACATTTCTTGCTAAAAGATAGTATCTTTAGTTTATTTATTTGGTGGGCACAGAAGGGATCGAACCTTCTCTCTCCACAATGTCAATGTGGCGCTTTCCCATTAAGCTATGCGCCCTCTGCTCCTCCCTCCGGAAATCTTATGTCTTTCTCCACTTCTTCTCCGGTGGACAATCCATCCGGGAATCTCAAAACCTTCATATAACCCTTCCGGTATGTTTTAAATTCCTTGGTCTCCGGATTAATGACTTTTATTCCCAAAACGATGTATTCCGGGGTTTCTTCCTCCGTATTTATGACAATGTTCGGATCATCGCGAAATTTTTCAACAGTCTCCATTATCTTTTCTCGCGCTTTTTCCTTCAAAGCCGTGAGCTTCTCATCTATTTCTTCCGCTCTTCCAATGTCCAATCTTTCACTCATCGTGAAAACATGATACCAGAAACGTGTAATTAAATCAAAATAATGAATATATTAAAATAATCCCTGTTATATATACCTATCTTTTGTTATAATGATTACACATGAACGCTTTGGATAAGAAATTGGTACAAAAAATAAAATTCTTGAGAACAAGGGGTAGAAGCATACCTGAAATCAGTAGAATACTAATGATTTCGAGATCGACAGCACTAAGATACTCAAACACAGTTTCCATCTTACCGGCTTACAGAAGAAGGTGGCTGGAAAGACGCAATGCTAGCAAGATAAAATCCCAAAGACATTTAGAAGAGGCGAAGAAAAATGCTGAAACAAAACTACCTAATATCACTAACAAAGATTTGGTTGTTATTCTTAGCTCATTATACTGGGCGGAAGGAAACAAAAAAGATCTGGTTTTAACAAATACAGACCCCGAAATGATAAGAACATTCCTATATATACTGAGAAGGGTTTATAACATTCCAAACAATGAATTAAGGGTATCTCTAAGAATTTATGAGGACTTAAATAAAAAAGAATGTTTAAGATATTGGTCAAAAATCACTGGGATAATATTAAACAATAAAACAACTGTTAGTGTGCTGATTGGACATAAGAAAGGTAAATTAAGTTATGGTATGTGTAGAATAAGAGTAAAAAGGGGCGGGAGGTTGCTAAAAGAGATATTTTCCATTATTAATAGAATAAACCTTTTAACAAAGCCCTCGTAGCTCAACGGATAGAGTTGCTCACTCCTAACGAGCCGATCGAGGTTCGATTCCTCGCGAGGGCACTAACTTATTAAAAGGTTGTGGAGGGTTGGCAGAGTGGTCTAACGCGCCGCACTCGAAATGCGGTTGGGGAGAA
>JBBTRY010000026.1:0-4410 GCA_038064955.1 Patescibacteria group bacterium | reverse complement strand
TGACTTATCAACAGTCTTTCTTTATCGGCTTAGCTCAAAGCGTTTCGATAATTCCGGGCGTTTCCCGGGCCGCGGCCACTATCGTGGGCGGGCTTATGGCGGGCGTGAGTCGGCGAACTATCGTCGAATTTTCCTTTCTACTTGCCGTGCCGACGATGGTCGCCGCGACGGGCTATGACCTTTTAAAGAACGCGGGAACATTTTCTTCGGCGGACTTCGGTGTCCTTGTCGTGGGATTTATGGTTTCGTTCGCCGTCGCGATGGTTGCAATCAGATTTTTCATAAGTTACGTCCAGCGGCACACCTTCACCGCTTTCGGCATTTATCGCGTTATTCTCGCCTTAATCTTCTTCCTGTTATAACCTCGGTAGCATCTTTCTGGAAATTCACGGAACGATTTTAATATAATCGAAATGCTCCGGCTTGAGTCGGGGCGTTTTTGTTTTATGGGAAAGCTGATAAACTGGATATATGGCGAAATCAATTGAACCCAAATTAGCCTCCGGTTTTCGGGATTACCTGCCTCAAGACGCGGCTGCTCGGGAATGGATGATAGAAACGATAAAAGGCGTTTTCAAACGCTTCGGTTTTGCGCCGCTCGATACCCCCGGCGTGGAACGGGAGGAAATCCTGACCGGCGGCGACCCAAATTTTAAAAAGCAGATTTTCAAGCTTAGTCTCGCGGGCCAAGATGAAAAGACCGCTTTGCGTTTCGATCTCACTGTTCCTTTGGCGCGCGTCATGGCCGGCTATTCGAACGAAATCTCGAAACCCTTCAAGCGATACCAGGTCGGAAACGTTTGGCGGGGCGAACGGGCGCAAGCCGGCCGCTTCCGTGAATTCCTGCAATTCGACGCCGATATTGTCGGGGCTCCGGCCATCGCGGCCGATGCCGAGTTTATCTCGCTTATCTATGAGGCGTTCTCCGCGCTCGGTTTCAAGAAATTTGTCATCCGCGTGAACAATCGAAAAGTTTTAAACGCGCTTCCCGAATACGCGAATTTTCCGAAGGTAAAAATGGAGGAGGTGTTGAGGATTATGGATAAGCTGGACAAGATTGGCTGGAAGAAAGTGGAAGCCGAATTGATTTCTGACCCGAAGCTCAAAAAAGAATCTCTCTCACGCATCAAGGAATTTCTGAACATCAAGGGAACGAACGGCGAGATATTGGGAAGCCTTATTGAGATTTTCGGGGAAGCCGGCGCTTCAAGGGATGGAGTGGATGAATTGGCGAGATTGAGGGCGAATATCGAAGCGTTGGGAGTGCCGGACGAAAATTGGAAAATAGACCTTTCGGTCGCGCGCGGCCTCGGCTATTACACCGGTATGGTTTTTGAAACAGTCGTAAACGAATATCCCGAGCTCGGCTCGGTCGCTTCGGGCGGGCGATACGACGATTTGGTTTCCCGCTTCGGAACGGTATCGATTCCGGCGACCGGAGGCTCTATCGGCGTGGATCGGCTCTTCATGGCTTTGGAAAAACTCAAACTTTTTCCCGATTTCAGCGCGAACGCGAGCGTTCTTATGCTCAATTTCGACGATGAATCCGAGATGATTTGCGAGTCGCTCGCGACCGAGCTGCGTCAGGGGGGCGTTTCAACCGAGTTCTATCTCGGTCAGGAAAAGACTCTGCGGGGCCAGCTGGCCTATGCCGCGAAAGGGAATTATCCCTTTGTGCTCATCCTGGGTTCCGATGAGCGTAAAAAAGAGATGGTGCAGGTGAAAAATATGAAAGAGAGAACGCAGAAAGAAGTGGAGAGGGGCGAGGTTTTAAACTATCTCAAAAATTCTCTAAATGTCTGAAGAAAAATCAAAAAAACTTTCGGAGTTGAAAAAGAAAATGGCGGGGGATAAATCCCTACCACTCCAGGAATCCAACTTCGTTTTCGGGGAGGGGAGTGCGGAAAGCGATGTGATGTTCGTGGGCGAAGCGCCGGGGGCCTCGGAAGACAAGCTGGGCCGGCCGTTTGTGGGGCGCGCGGGGAAGCTTCTGGATAAATTGATCGCCGATATCGGCTGGAAGCGCGAGAGCGTTTACATTTCGAATATCGTGAAGCGCCGCCCGCCGGAGAATCGCGACCCTTTTCCCGACGAGCTCGAGGCTTATCGGCCATATCTCACCGAGGAGATTGAGCTCTTGAACCCGAAGATTATCGCGCCCCTGGGTCGATATTCTATGAATTACATCCTGCCGAATGCGAAGATCTCGAATGACCACGGCCGGGTATTCTGGTGGGGCGAGCGCTTGGTGATTCCTTTATATCACCCAGCCGCCGCCCTCCGCTCTACGGGTGTTTTGAAGGCGCTGGAAATAGATTTTCATAAATTAAAGCTCTTACCCGGCAAATACGACGAATTTTTAGCCGAGCGCCGGGCAAAGCAAAAAGCCAACCCCGCGGATTATCAGGATAAGGTGGAGCAGGGAAAACTGCTATAATGAAAATATGAAATCAATAAATTTCCCCAAACTGATTATTGCAATCGTTGTTTCCGAATTGGCCGGGATAATCGGTTCATTTTTCACCGTTTCGGCAATTCCTTCGTGGTATACCGAGCTTATAAAGCCGGTGATAAATCCGCCGGGCTGGATTTTCGGCCCCGTGTGGACGGCACTTTATCTATTGATGGGTGTCGCGGCATATCTCATATGGATGAAGGGCTGGGAGAATAAGGAAGTGAGGGCGGCGCTTGGCGTCTTCGGCATCCAACTGATGTTGAACGCGGCCTGGTCCGTTGTCTTTTTCGGCCTGCAAAGTCCTGGATCAGCTCTCATCGAATTAATTTCGCTTTGGTTTGCAATCCTCGCGACCATCATCGCGTTTTCCAAAATTTCCCGTCAGGCCGCCTGGCTTTTGGTACCGTACATAGTTTGGGTGACTTTTGCGGCCTATCTGAACTGGTCCATCTGGCTGTTGAATTAGTTCTCATAATATTAAGAACAATATGGAGAAAGATTTTGACAAATGGAATTTAAAGAAGAAGGAAATTCAAGCACAAAAACCGAACGTATTTTATCACGCAAGGGAAATTTGGTAGTGTTCTCTAGGGGTTAATATAGGATTCGAACAAGACGGTTCGGGTGAAGAATATTACCGTCCTGTGCTTGTTTTGAAAGGATTTAGTAAGCAAATATGTCTTGTTGTGCCACTTACCGCTTCCGTTCAGAATCACCCACTGCGACCATCAATTGGGGTAGTTGAAAATAAAGAGGCACATGCACTACTTTCACAAATGCGTGTAATTGATACGAAAAGATTGGTAAGAAAGATGGGTTACCTTGGAAAGGACATGTTTGAGAAGATACAAAAAACCGTCAAAGAATTACTTTAACGGTTTTTGCTGTTTGCCCCTTGCGGGGCGAGGCCGAAGCCACTTGTATTTAGAATATAGCATATCTAAGAGAATATTGTCCATAGTTTAGAAAAACCACCACCTGTTTTATTTTCCTATGACTGGGAATGAGGTGCTATCGTTGATGATAGCACCGCTCCAAATCTTCAATGAAATTGAGGGGGATGGATCCGGCTTTATGCCGGGGAAAGTTTGGAGTACGATATACGGAAAATATGACAAAAGAGGAGCGGCCCCGACTGAAAGCGAAACTTCTAAGAGCGAAACTTCCAAGCCGGGCGCATAGCCCGGCGTTTTGGTATAAAGTTACAGACACTCTTGAAGAAAACATCTGTATGTCCAATAAGCTTTTGAACGCGAGCCGGGGTATAATGGAAACGTGCTTATAGACATTGTTGTTTTGCCGCCGGAGAAACTGCGGCGGAGGATTGGGGAGAGGACGAAAAAATCGGCGAGGGGTATTTCCGCCGGTTTTATTGTCGATAACAAAAAATTCATACCGCACTTGAGCTTGTGGCATATTAATACGTCCCGAGAGCGCCTGAAAAAGATCGAGGTTGAACTCGCCAAATTGGTTAAAAATCAAAAACAGGTTTTGATAAAATCATCCGCACTCAATTTAGCCAAAATGAACGTCGGCGTGATAGCCGATATCCCGGTTCCGATGAGTAAATTGTTGAGCGCACTCCGAGACGAGGTTTTTCGAAAAATTTACCGCTACAAGACAGGAATGATGCCGCCGTTCAGGCCGTTTGGAGTGCCGACCGGTAAAGCGCTCAAAGAATTCAAAAAATACGGCCGAGCGGTTTGGTTCTATCCGCATTTTACATCGGCCTGGGTTAAGAGCATGGAAGACGCGGAAAAGATAAAGAAAGGAATGAGTAATTTAAAAGTGTCGTTTACCGCAAGAGAAATTTACATTTGCCGAGTGAACTATCAGTGGCAGGTTAATAAAATAATCAAGAAAATAAATTTTGGGAATGTCCGATAAACTTTTGAATGTGAGCCAGCGGGAGGCGGTGGAGACAATTAAGGGGCCGGTCTTGGTGATTGCGGGGC
>JBBTRY010000025.1:0-15617 GCA_038064955.1 Patescibacteria group bacterium | reverse complement strand
TATAGCGAAAATGCCGCGATTTAAGCCCGCTAAAGCGGGTTTTTCGTTTGTTTTTAGCCCCGAAATCTGATACAATAAAAGAGTAAATTAGATAGGAAAAATCAGCTCTAGAGCTGTATTTTCTTCTTGATTCCAATGGCAAAAAACAAGGAAAACGAACCGAAAAAAGAGGTTTCTTATGACGCCAAAGACATCTATGTTCTTGAAGGTTTAGAGCCTGTTCGCAAGCGACCGGGAATGTATATCGGCTCCACGGGAGTCGAGGGATTGCACCATCTCATCTGGGAAGTTATGGACAACTCCATCGATGAGGCGATGGCCGGCTACGCCAAAAACATCCGCATTGAAATATTGAAAGGGGAGCGCATCGTGGTTGTGGACGACGGCCGCGGCATTCCCGTGGATATTCATCCGCAGACGAAGAAGTCCGCGCTCGACACCGTCTTGACCACGCTTCACGCGGGCGGCAAGTTCGGCGGAGAATCATACAAAGTTTCGGGCGGTTTGCACGGCGTGGGCGTCTCGGTCGTGAACGCGCTTTCCAAATGGCTGAAAGTCGAAGTCTACCGGAACGGCGCGGTCTATACCCAGGAGTATGAGCGGGGCAAGCCGAAGTTCAACGTGAAAAAAGTCGGCATTTCGAAGCATACCGGCACGAAAGTCATCTTTGATGCCGATCCGGTAATTTTCCAAAAAATCGAGTACGACCGCAAAAAAATCCTGGACCATCTGCGCCAGCAAAGCTATCTCACGAAAGGCGTCCGCATCAGTTTCGTGGATGACCGCGACGAACATCCGTTCTACTACGGCTTTTATTTCGACGGCGGTTTGAAATCTTTCATCCATTATCTCATTGGCGACGAGCCGACTCTCCAGGATGAGTCTTTTTACGCGCACAAATCTTACGAAAATATAGAAGTGGAAGCCGTCTTCACGTATACGGACGACCAAGAAGCGAAAGAATTGAGCTTCGCAAACAACATCCATACGCCGGACGGCGGAATGCATTTGACGGGCTTGCGCTCGGCGATGACTCGCGTTTTGAACGATTACGCGCGGAAGGAAAATTATCTGAAAGAAAGCGAAGAAAATATCACCGGTGACGATATTCGCGAAGGTCTGGTTTCAATTATTTCCATAAAACTTCCCGAGCCGCAGTTTGAAGGCCAGACTAAGGCTCGTTTGGGCAATCCCGAAGCGCGTACCGCTGTCGAGATGGTGGTGAGTGAAACACTCAAAGAATTTTTGGAAAAGCACGGCTCGGACGGACGGAAGATAATCGAAAAGAATCTTTTGGCCGCGAAGGCCCGGAAGGCCGCGAAAGCCGCCAAAGACACCATTCTCCGGAAAGGCGCTTTGGAAGGGCTGACTCTGCCCGGCAAGCTCGCCGACTGTTCTTCCCGCAAAGCCGAAGACTCGGAATTATTCATAGTCGAGGGAGATAGTGCCGGGGGCTGTTGGTTTGGAAAAACTGAAGTTGCGTTGACGGACGGCAGAAATTTATCCTTCGAAAAAATAGTTGAAGAACACGATCAAGGTAAGAAAAATTATTGTTATACAATAAAAAATAATGGCGACATTGGAGTTGAGTTAATAAGAAATCCGAGGAAGACGAAAAAGAATGCGGAAGTAATTAAGGTCATTTTGGACAATAACGAGGAGTTAATATGCACCCCCGATCACAAATTTATGCTGGCCGATGGCTCATATAAAGAAGCTCAAAACCTTCAGAAGAGTGACTCTTTGATGCCTTTGTATCGCCAATACTCGAAATTGGGTAGAAGAATCACGATTGAGGGATACGAAATGGTTTTTGACCCGGCGGAAAAAAGATGGATTTTCACTCATCTTCTTTCGGATAAATATAACCTGGAAAAAGGCGAATATGCTTTAAGCGAAGGTCCATATCGCCACCATAAAGATTTCAATAAACTGAATAACAATCCGGGAAATATTGTACGCTTGTCTAAAGAAGAACATCTTTCGATACACAGAAAAATGGCGCATCTTACACTCCAAAGGCCGGATGTTATTGAGAAATTAAAAATTCTGCACCAAAGGCCGGAGTTTAGAGAAAAAATCAGCCGCATAATGCTCGGGAAACGAAGCGAACTTTCCAAGAGAGCGAAGAAACAATGGGAATCTCCGGAATATCGTTCTTTTATGGCCGAAAAATTCTTGGAATTTTACAACTCCAACGAAGAATACCGGAAAAAGAACAATGAATTATTGGATGAAAGCCAGCGGGAATATTGGAATAGTGAAGAAAACAGAAAAATCCAAGCGGAGCGGGTGAGGAATTTCTTTGCCGCGCATCCGGAGAGAGTAAGAGAATTTTCGGAACTCGCACAAGCTCAATGGCAGAATGAAGATTTGCGTAAATGGCGCTCGGAAAAGACCAAGGGTCAATGGACGCCGGAGTTCCGTGTGAAAAGGAAATACACTTATAACGAAACCTACCGTGAAAAAGCGATGCGGGTTTTGCGCGATTTATACGATCGTACCGGCGCGATTTCAATCGAGAAATACGACGAATTCCGCCGGAAGACGAATGACAAATCCCTCCTGCGTTTTGATACCATTCTGAACAGGTTCTTCGAGGGTAGGAAGGAACGTCTTTTCGATGCGGTGATTCACTATAACCATAAAATTATTCGCATCGAGAAAATGTCGGAAAGAATCGACGTCTACGATCTGGAAGTACCTGGCACGCACAATTTCGCTCTCGCAAGCGGCATATTCGTTCATAACAGCGCCAAGCAGGGCCGCGACCGGCACACCCAGGCTATCCTGCCTTTGAAGGGCAAGATCTTGAACGTGGAGAAATCGCGGATAGACAAGATGCTTGTGAACAAAGAAATCCGTTCGCTCGTTATCGCTTTAGGCACCGCCATTTCGGATAACTTCGACATCGCGAAGCTCCGCTACCATAAGGTAGTGCTGATGACTGATGCTGATGTAGATGGCGCGCACATCCGTACCCTGCTCCTCACGCTTTTCTTCCGCTACTTCCCGAAGATAATCGAGAACGGCCATTTATATATCGCCCAGCCGCCGCTCTTCCAATTGCAGAAGGGTAAGGAGAGCCATTATGCGTACAGCGACGCCGAGCGCGATAAAATTCATAAACAGATGGGCGGAGAAGGTGTGAATGTCCAGCGCTATAAGGGTCTCGGCGAAATGAATCCGAGCCAGCTTTGGGAAACCACGATGGACCCGGCGAGGAGAATATTGAAGCAAATCAATGTGGAAGACGTGGTTGCGGCCGACAAGATGTTCGATATCCTGATGGGCGAGGTTGTGGAACCCCGCAAGAATTTCATCCAGGCTCACGCGCTCACAGTGAAGAATTTGGATATTTAATTGCGAGATTCGCTGCACCAAAAAAGTGTGCGCTCCGGGGCGCTAGCCCAAGTCTTACCCACTTTTTTACTGCATCGAATCTCGCTTAAGCCAGCAGAATTGACATAAATCTCGTTTTTGCTATCATAATTCCAATCCGTAGACAGTAGGCATCCCGATTAATATAGAGGGAAGAGGTCCTACCGAGGGAAAAAGCGAATGCTTTTTAACGCGTCTGCGGCCCAAAAGGTCGTATTTTTATTTCCCGAACAAATTCGTGAAAACAAAAGAACAGAAAAAAGAGCAAATCAAGTCAGGTGAAGCCGAGCTCGCCAAAAGCGAGACGGTCGTCGTTACCGATTTCAACGGCCTTACGGCCAACGATATGAATGCCTTCCGGAAAACGGTGCGCGCCATTGGCGGCGTCGTAATGGTGATGAAGAAAAGGCTCTTGAAACTCGTCTTCGCCGCGAAGGGAATCGAATTCAACCCCAAGGATTTCGCGGGACAGGCAGGCGTCATTTTTTCTCCGAAAGATATCGTGGAGACGGCGGGCGTCGTCTACAAGTTCGGCAAGCCTTTTGCTAAAAAAAACATCTTCAAAATCCTGGGAGGTTTTGAGATAAAAGCGAAGAAATTCATGGCGGGAGAGGAAGTGAAGATGATTGGGCAGTTGCCCTCCAAAGAGGCGCTTCTCGGCCAATTGGCTTTCATGCTTACCGTACCCATCAAGAAACTACTCTTCGTAATGGATGCAAAAGTTAAAAAACAATAAAAAGGTCGTCAGAATAAATTTAACTAATAATTTATAACCAAAAATATGTCAGAAAAATTCGATAAAATCATTGGAGAAATAGAGAAGCTTTCGGTTCTGGAATTGGCCGAGCTCGTAAAAACGCTCGAAGAAAAATTTGGCGTCTCGGCCGCCGCAATGTCGGTGGCGGGTCCCGCGGCCGGTGCCGCGACCGGAGAAGAGAAGTCCACTTATAATGTGGTCTTGAAGGCCGGCGGAGACCAGAAAATTAACGTCATCAAAGCGATTAAGGAAGCCACAGGCCTCGGCCTTAAGGAGTCCAAGGATCTCGTGGATGGCGCTCCCAAGACCATCAAGGAAGGATTGAAGAAAGAGGAGGCCGACGAACTGAAGAAGAAGCTCGAAGACGTCGGAGCCACCGTGGAGTTGCAATAGAAAGCTGAAAACATCGGCCAGGAGAACATCAAAGAGGAGGCGAGTCCATAAGATTCGCCTTTTCTTTTTGGATTGCAATCGAAAGAATATTTGTTTATGCTGAAAATCGGATTTGGGCAATTAGCTCAGTGGTAGAGCGTTCCGTTCACATCGGAAAGGTCACAGGTTCGATACCTGTATTGCCCACAGATCGCTGGTTCGATCCCAGCAACGCCCACTGATTAGAAAATCATTCATCCCGAGGAGACGAAGCGACGTTCGATAAATAAATCAATATGTTACAATAGAAGTTATGCAAAATTTCGTTCCCAAAAAGATGTTCTTCACGAAAGGCGTGGGGCGGCACAGGGAGTATCTCCAGTCGTTTGAGATGGCTCTCCGCGATGCTGGCATCCAGGAATATAATTTGGTGCACGTGAGTTCCATCTTTCCGCCAAACTGCAAACGCGTCTCAAGGGAAGAGGGGAAGAAATCGCTTGCGCCCGGCCAGGTGGTCTTCTGTGTGATGGCCCGCGAAGCAACAAACGAACCGAACCGGCTCGTAGCATCCTCGATCGGCTTGGCCCAACCGGCGGATTCCACCAACTATGGGTATCTTTCCGAACATCACGGTTTCGGCGCAACCGACGATAAGTGCGGGGAATATGCCGAAGATTTGGCGGCCACGATGCTCGCGACCACTCTGGGAGTGGAATTTAATCCGGCGGCCGCCTGGGATGATAGAGAACAGGTTTACAAATCTTCCGGTAAGATCATCCGCACCACGAATATCACGCAGTCCGCGGGAGGCGACAAAAACGGGCTCTGGACAACCGTAGTCGCTGCCGCCGTTCTGATATTAGAAGATTAATTTTCAATGAACATCTCACGTGGAGATGCCTGGGAACTTTTAACCGAGTATATGCAAACCGAAAGCCTGCGCCGGCATTGTTTGGCCGTCGAGGCCGCGATGCGCACTTACGCCAAAAAGTATGGCGAAGATGGGGGACTCTGGTATAATAATGGCATAAATAAAAGGCCGTTAATTATTTTATTAAAATAATGAACTCAAAAAAGATTATCTATATAATATTGGCGTTAATCGTGATTGCCGGTTTGGCAGTTTGGTTTTCCCAAAAGAAGAGCGCGGCGCCGGCATTTATCGGCGCGCCGGAGAATGAAGCCGGCTTAGGCGGAGATATTTATAATCAGGTTTCCCAGAACCCCGCAGAGAATCTCCCGGAAACCAATCCATTCAAAGCCGAGATTAATCCATTCAAGGCCGTTCAAATAAATCCTTTCGAATAATAATTTAAAAATCATGAACACAACTTTTTCAGGCAAACATTGGAAATGCGCCATTTTCTTTTCTTTAACGATTTTGTTTTTGGGAGTAGCCACTTCCGCTGGCGCGGTAAGCGAACAAACTCAGGATATTACCCTAAAGCCGGGCGAAAGCTGGTCGGGAACGATCCCTGCAGCTACAACCCTTTCTTTCGATGGGAGAATTATTTATTCAAACACGGCTGGAGCCAATTACGTTCTTCAGGTGAGTGTAAACGGTCAGATTATAACTTCTTCTCTTTTGAATAAGGGTCAAACGTTTAAATACAATGATGGCAGAACATTCAATTATAAATTAGGTAATGCGTGGATACTCTTCTATAGTCCCGATTATAGCGCGAACAATTCTTCGGCTGGAGGAGGCTATCAGATTTTAACCAATCCGGGACAGGCATACCGTTATAGTTGGGATATTTCCTCGATTACGGCCGGCAAGGAGCAAGCGGATATTACGATTAAAAACGTGGGTCCAACCTATCCGATAACAGGGCGGCTTATGTCCAAAGATGCGGCAATTTTCCCGATTAAGGAACTTGGAAGTTGTGCCGATCAGGCGAGCTGTAAAGCATATTGTGCCGTAACTGCCAACATGACGGCCTGTTTGGATTATGCCCAATCCCACAGTTTAATGAAGCCGGATGAAATAACCCAGGCCAGAAAAATGACTGCGATAGCGGAGACCGGCGGTCCGGGTGGCTGTAAAGACAAAGAATCCTGCGCCGCCTATTGCGAAAATAGCACAGACAACTTGAGTGAGTGTGTGGCTTTTGCGGAAAAATCGGGTTTAGTGCCGGCGGAAGCGCTTAAGGAAATGCAGAGTATCCAAAGTGTTTTGAAGGCCGGCGGCCAGCTTCCCGGCGGATGCAAAAATAAAAACGATTGCCAATCGTACTGTTCGGCTTCCGCGCATATGGAAGAATGCATCGGTTTCGCGGAAAAGAGTGGCTTGATTCAGGGCAAAGATTTGGAAGATGCTAAAAAAGTTCTACCATTCATCAAAAGCGGTGAGACACCGGGTGGTTGTACAACCAAAGAACAATGCCAGACTTACTGCGCCGATTCTTCGCGCGCTATCGAGTGTGTGAGCTTTGCCGAAAAAGCCGGCTTGATTTCCAAAGAGGAAGCCGACATGGCAAGAAAGACCGGCGGCAAAGGCCCGAATGGCTGCACCTCCAAGGAATCCTGCGACGCTTTCTGCAATCAAAAAGCGAATCAGCAGTCCTGCTTAAGTTTTGCGAAGGAGCACGATTTGATTCCGGCGGAACAATTGAAGCAAATCGAAGAGGGGACGGCCCGATTGAGAATGGGGCTTAGTCAATTTCCGGAAGAAATCGTTCAATGTTTGAAAGAAAAAGTGGGTTCCGATACTGTCGGAGAAATCGAGAGCGGAAATTTCGTTCCCAACAAAGAATTCGGCGAAACCATTCAGGGATGCTTTAATGCTTTCAAACCCAAGATGCAGGCCAAGATCCAGGAAGGTTTGAAATACGCCACGCCGGAAGTCACCAGCTGTTTGGAAACGGCTCTGGGCGCGAGCGGCTTCCAGAAAATTCAACAAGGCGACATCAGTTCTCCCGATGATGGCGATAAGGTCAAAGTTTGTTTTGAGAAAATGAAAGATGTGGCAAAAGAACAAATGCAAAAGGGAGCGGAACAGATGAATCAGATACCAGCCGAAGCGCGGGACTGCGTTAAGCAAAAACTCGGCGGAGACATATTCAATATTCTTGAATCCGGTGATGCGGAAAAAATGAAAAATGTCAGCCAAGGCGACATTCAATCGGCCATTATGTCGTGCGTAACCAAAAATATTCCAAGTGGCGGAAATGGAATGGGACCTAGTCAGGAACAAATTCAGGAAATGATGAAGAGCGGCGCTCCTCCAAATCAAGAACAGATTCAAGAAATGATTCAGAAGAATATGCCGTCGGGAATTCCGCAAGTACCGCAGGGTATGATGCCACCGAGTGGTTTTCCAACTCCGACATATCCATAAGTGCAACTGTGCATAAGTTCCTAAATTTAATATAGACAATACCTATGCAAAACGGCCCTAAAGGCCGCTTTTGTTTAGTGGGAGATATGGTATACTTTGTGTATGTAAGTGGGGGAAAGTGGATAAGTATGGGGATAACCCTCAAATCTGGGGATAACATCAAAAATATTAATGATACTCGGAGAATTTAAACATAGTCTGGATATCAAAGGCCGCTTAGCGGTCCCGGCCAAGTTCAGAGAAAAGTTAGGCGTCGGCGCCATCATTACTCGTGGTTTGGACAAATGTTTATTTATTTTCGGAGCGAACGAATGGGAAGTTCTGGTTCAGAAACTTATGAATCTTCCGCTCGCGCAGGCGAACTCGCGGGCCTTCGTCAGATTGATGCTTGCGGGCGCGAGCGACGCGAAAGTGGATGCGCAAGGAAGAATACTGGTGCCGGATTATTTGAGAAAATATGCGGGATTGAAAAAACAGGCGGTCGTGACTGGCCTCTATAATCGAATGGAAGTCTGGGACGAAGGGGAGTGGCAAGCGTATAAGCAAAAGACGGAAGCCTCCTCTGATGAAATCGCCGAGAAGCTGGGAGAATTGGGAATTTAAAACCGGAAATTATGAACAAAACTTTAAAAATCAATTCATTATTCATGATTCACAACGCGAATCATATTTCCGTTCTTTTGAACGAAGTTTTGAAAGCGCTTGATCCGCAGCCCGGAGAATTTTTTATCGACGGCACGCTAGGCGCCGGCGGACACGCGAAAGCGGTGTTGGAAAAAATAAAATCCCGCGGCACGCTTTTGGGACTCGATTGGGACCAGAGGAATTTGGAAGATTTCCGCCGGGAAAATCCGGAGATGAAGGGCAAGCTGATTTTAATCCACGAGAATTACGCGAACTTGCCGGAGATATTGGAGAAGCACCGCTTAGCGAAAGCCGATGGATTGCTACTGGACTTGGGATTCTCAAGCGACCAGCTGGAGCATTCCGGCCGGGGTTTCAGTTTTTTGAAAAATGAACCGCTGGATATGCGCTACAACCCGGGCGACGAAGACCGACCGACGGCGGCCAGCATCGTGAACGGCCGGAACGAAGCGGAACTGGCCGACATTATTTACCGTTACGGCGAAGAAAGATTATCGAGGCGAATCGCGAAGAGGATAGTCGAAAAGCGCCGGGAGAAAAGAATCGGAACGACGGACGAGCTCGCGGAAATTATCCGGAGCGCCGTTCCAAAGAACTACGAGCACGGCCGCATCCATCCCGCGACGAGAACTTTCCAGGCTCTTCGGATATTCGTAAACGACGAGCTGGGAAACTTGGAAAATATCCTGAAAAATCTTCCGGAGATAGTTGGCAAAGACGGTCGAATCGCGATTATCTCGTTCCATTCGCTGGAAGACCGCCTGGTCAAACAGCATTTCCAAAATCTCGTTAAGGAGAAAAAAGCCCGATTCATAATCAAAAAACCAACGACAGCCGGCCGGGAAGAAAGCAAAACAAACCCAAAAAGTCGCTCGGCTAAACTAAGAGCCATTGCAATCATATGACAATAATCAAACCCATCGAAGCCAAAAACAATTTCCGTTTCCTGATTTTGCTTTTCGTCACCGTATTTGTGAGTGGAATTTTCTACGTCTTGGGGTATAATTCACTTGTAAACGCCCGTTATCAGGCGAGTTCGCTTAAAAAACAGATAGCAGATGCCACGGCGGCCAACGCGGACCTCAAAAATAATCTTTATAAAATGACAGATCCGGTCCGATTGGATTCATTGGCCAAAGAGCATCATCTGACCCTGGAACGGAAACCGCGATATATCAACCAATACCAATGGGTGTCCGATTCCTCTTACTCACGTTAATATTCGGCGTATTGTTCGGTCTTTTGGGCTTCCATTTATATACTCTCCAGATACAAGAAGGCGATTATTATTTCAATAAAGTTCAAGCGAGAAGCGAGGCTTTGGCGCAACTCCAGATGCGCCGGGGCCAGCTCTTTTTTACGGACCGATCGGATACTCGCATCACGGTTGCTTTCAACAAAGACTACCCTATAGTCTACGGTGTGCCAAAGGAGGTGACCGATTCAAACGGGACCGCCGAAGCGCTTTCGTCAGTACTTAATCTTCCGGCCGAAACATTCACGGGATATTTGAGCGATTCTAAGAGCCTTTTTCGTATGATTGCCGAGAAGGCGACACCCGAACAGCTTGATGCTATCGAGAAGCTCAATCTCGATGGAATATACGAAGACACCAAACAATACCGTTTTTATCCGTTCGAAAAGCTCGGTAGCCAAGTTCTGGGATTTGTGGGAGTGAATAAAGATACGGACGCGCCCAAAGGGCTCTACGGCGCGGAGAAATATTATAACAACGCGCTCGCGGACGGACGCGATATTGGGCTCACCATTGACCGCAATCTCCAGGCCCAGGCGGAAGAAACCATCGCGAAGCTCGTCACGGAGCACGCCGCCGTAAGCGGGAACATAATCATTGAGGAACCGCAAACGGGTAAAATTCTCGCGATGGCCAAGTATCCTAACTTCGACCCGAACGATTATAAAAATTATCCGCTCGGCGATTTCATAAACTCCGCCGTCCAACTGGTTTACGAACCCGGCTCGGTCTTCAAGCCCATTACGATGGCGGCGGGCATTGATGCGGGTATTCTTACACCGGACACGACTTATACCGATAAGGGTTATATCACCTTGAACGGCAAAAAAATCACCAATTGGGACCATAAGACTTACGGGCCGGGCACCACGATGACGACCGTCATCGAACGCTCCATAAATACCGGCGCGGTTTTTGCTCAGCAGAAAATCGGCCGGAAAATATTTTACGAGTATCTGAAAAATTTCGGCTTCGGCGTTAGAACCGGTATCGATTTGCCGGATGAAGTTACGGGCAGCCTGGCGAATTTAGCGAACAAGAATGCTCAGGATATCGACTACGCCACGGCGGCTTACGGTCAGGGCACATCCGTCACTCCGCTTCAGATGATTAATGCTTTTTCTGTTTTCGCCAACGGCGGCCTCCTGATGCGCCCTTATATTAATCAAGATTCGAAACCCTACGTGATTCGGCGGGCAGTGAGCGAGGATACGGCCCGGAAAGTGAAGGAAATGATGCGTTCGGCGGCCACCAAAGGCGGCGTGGCAACCATTCCTCAATTCAATATCGCGGGGAAGACTGGCACGGCCTATATTCCGACGCGCGGCGGTTATCTGCCGGATGATTTCATCCATACTTTCATTGGAATGGCCCCGGCCTCCAATCCCAAGTTTGTTATTCTCGTGAAGCTGGAAAAGCCGAAAATCGGGAAAGAACTCGCGGCTTTGACCGTCGTGCCGGCCTTCCGGGAGCTTGCCACATTTGCCTTGAGCTATCTGAACATCGCTCCGGATAATAAAACTCAGCCGAAATAATAATGAAAAATTTAATTCTGAAAATTTTGATGTGGAAATTAAACCTGATCGCCAGGCTTACAATTAAACGCTACGAGCCGGCCATAATCGGTGTAACGGGCAATGTCGGCAAGACATCCGCTAAAATGGCCATTACCGCGGCTCTTTCGGGAGAACGGAGTGTTCGCGCCTCTTCCAATAATTTCAACAACGAATTGGGTCTGCCGCTCAATATCATCGGTGACTGGGAAAAGACGGGTGGCGCTTTTTTCTGGCTGAAGACCGTTCTCTTCGGTGTTTTCCAGCTTATCGTGAAAAATCCGCGGTATCCGGAAATACTCGTCCTTGAGTACGGCGTGGATAGGCCGAATGATATGAATTATCTTCTGGACATTGCCCGGGCGCAGATCGGCGTAATCACGGCGATCGGGAATGTGCCGGTGCACGTGGAATTCTTTTCGGGGCCCGACGGGGTGGCGAAAGAAAAAGCGAAACTTATCGCCCAATTACCCGCGACCGGTTTCGCGGTACTGAATGCCGATGATCCGAAGGTGCTTAAAATGGCGGAGGACACGCGCGGACGCGTCATTACTTACGGCATATCGGACAAAGCGGATATCAAAATAATAAATTTCAGAAACCAATTGGATGCGGAAACCGGCGAGGCTGGAATTTCTTTTAAAATCGGTTATAACGGAAACGTCGTTCCCTTCAGAATACCGGGCGTTTTGGGCAAGACCGCCGCTTACGCTTCGGCTGTGGGTATCGCCGTGGGGATGACTTTCGGCATTAATCTCGTGAAGATTGCGGATAGTCTCGCGAAAGCGGGAATGCCAGCCGGCCGCCTGCGGGTTTTGCCGGGAATAAAAGGCTCGATTGTAATCGATGATACCTATAACGCTTCGCCGCTCGCCATGCGGGAAGCGCTCGAGATATTCAAAACGCTCAAGGCAAAGCGGAAAATCGCCGTTCTGGGAGATATGCTCGAGATCGGGAAGTATACAATGGAGGCGCACGAAGAGATCGGAGCGCTCGCCGCGAAGCGCGCGGATTTGCTCATTACCGTCGGCTTGCGGGGGAAGCTCATTGCCGATGGCGCGCTCAAGAACAGGATGGCGAAAAGTTCGATATTTTCCTTCGATGATATCCATGAAGCCGGCCGATTCCTCCAGGATAAATTGAAAGCCGGAGATATCGTACTTTTGAAGGCTTCGCAAGGAGTGCGGTTGGAAAAAGTGGTGAAAGAAATAATGGCCGAGCCGCTCCGTTCCAAAGAACTTTTGGTGCGCCAAGACAAGGCGTGGCTTGAAAAGGAGGGGATTTATGAGTAAGGTATAGCCATTGGCCCTATCGTCTAGTGGTAGGACATAGCGTTCTCATCGCTAAAACCGGAGTTCAATTCTCCGTGGGGCTACATGAAAATAGGCTTTTTGTTTTCCGGGGCAAATTTTCCCGATTTGTTGTAAAATAAAGGCATGGAAGACTGCGTTTTCTGCAAAATCGCCAAAGGGGAGTTGCCGGCCCATAAGTTTTGGGAAGATGCGAAACACATGGCTTTCCTTTCCATCTTTCCGAATACGGAGGGTTTTTCCGTTGTTATCACGAAAGAGCACTATTCGAGCTACGCTTTCGACTTGCCGAAAGACGCGCTCGCCGGACTCGTCGCCGCGGCGGGAGAGGCGGCCAAGCTTTTGGATAAGGCATTCGGGGATGTGAAGCGCACCGGAATGATATTCGAGGGTTTCGGCGTCGACCACGTACACGCGAAGCTTTTCCCAATGCACGGGACGGAAACGCCGAATTGGAAGCCAATCCATCCAAATATGGACAAGTATTTCGAAAAATACGAGGGCTATATATCTTCCCACGATTATAAGCGCGCGGATGACGCCCAGCTCGCCGCCTTGGCGGAAAAAATCAGAAACGCCAAGTAAACACCGATGGCTATTTTCCGCGAAAAAATTCTCCTTATTCTCATTGGTATCTCGGCCGCGCTTTTTGCCGCAAGCTTTCTTCTGGGCATATTTCGGCTAAATGGCCTTTCCTATCCCATTATTCTCCACTTTGACGCCTTTCGCGGCGTGGACTTTGTGGGCAACCTGACGGATTTTTGGAGTATCTGGGCGGGTGGCATCATAATCGCGGCCGCGAACCTTTGGCTCGCCGGAACGCTTTTTCATCGCGAATGCTTTCTTTCTTATCTTTTTGTTTCGGTAAACGTGCTCATCGCGCTCCTTACGCTTATAATTACGGGAGTAGTCGCGAGCGCGAACTGATAATATCAGAATCTAGAATTTAGAATACGGAAAATACGACTTATAAAATATGGACACTAACACAATTTTCATACTGGCGGTATTGGTAATCGGATTCGCGGCAGTTATTTTTTTCCTCAGAAAAAAGTTTGAGGAACCGAAAGAAGATAGTCAGGCCTTTTCGATGCTTTTGAATCAAATGAACGAGATGCGGAATATGGTGGACAAGAAAATGGGCGAATCGAATACATTCGTCCAGAGCCAGCTTGGCCAGAGCGCGAAGATAATCCGGGATGTGACGGAAAAACTCGTGCGCCTAGATGAAACGAATAAGCAGGTTGTGAACTTCGCCGACCAGCTTAAAAGCCTGCAGGACATACTCAAAAATCCCAAGCAGCGCGGCATATTGGGGGAATATTATCTTGAGACCGTTCTCAAGAACGTTCTTCCGCCCGGTTCGTATAAAATGCAGTACCCCTTCAAAGACGGGGTGATAGTGGATGCGGCGGTTTTCGTGGATAAGCGGATAATTCCAATAGATTCCAAATTCAGCCTGGAGAACTACAACCGGATACTGGAAGCGCGCGAAGATTCGGAAAGAAAGAGGTATGAATCCGCCTTCATTTCCGATTTGAAAATCAGAATCGATGAGACTTCGAAATACGTGAAACCCGAAGAAAATACGATGGACTTCGCTTTTATGTTCATACCGTCGGAGGCGGTTTATTACGATTTGCTCATAAACAAGGTTGGAGCGGTAACGGATGACACGAAAAACTTGATAAATTATGCCGGTCAGAAAAAAGTAATCATCGTCTCGCCGACTTCTTTCTTGGCTTATCTCCAAACCGTCCTCCAGGGGCTTAAAAACCAGAGAATCTCCGAGCAAGCTCAAGTCATTATTAAGCAGGTGATAAACCTGGAAAAGCATATCGTGAATTACGACGATTATTTCAAAAAATTAGGAAGAAATCTCGGCACGACGGTGAATATGTATAATAGCGCCAATAAGGAACTTGGGAAAATAGACAAGGATTTTCTCAAGATTACCGGCGAAACGGCCGGAATAAAGCCGATGATTCTGGAGGGTCCGGAAAACGAAAATGAAGGAAGTGAGTTATAATCCTCCGGACGCGCTCCGTCAAAAGCTCATTCTGGATGTAAAATGGCGGAAACTCCTGAAACTCGCGAAGTGGTTCCGTTTCGCGCCTTTCGTTCAATTCGTGCTCGCAAGCGACTCGATGGCGCTCGGCACAGTGAACGAGGATTCGGATTTCGACGTTATCGTTTCCGTGCGGGAGGGGCGTATCTTCACCGCCCGGTATTTTATAAACTTTATCTTTTCCGTCCTGCGGGCGCGCCGACTGAACGACGTTAAGGGGAGTAGTCCCGACAAATTCTGTTTCAGCCACTTCATTACGCCCGTGTCTTTTAAAAAATCCGGCCTGGACGAATACGGCCGGGAAATCTACCGCCATCTTGTGCCGATCTGCGGCGACGGAAAATCGATAGGAGATTTCTTCGAAGCGAATAAGGAACTTGGAATAAAATCGGAAACCAAGCTTCAAGATTTGCGCTTTTCGGATTCCGGCCCGAATCTTATCGGGAAAATGTTCGAATTTTTGCTGGGAGGCTGGCTGGGCGACATCATTGAGAAAAATATCGCCGAGCCCGTCGCCCGACGGCGGCTTGCCCGATACGTGGAAAAAAAGCCCAAATGGGACCGGGTGATAATCTCTGACAAGGAGCTGGAATTCCACTTTGACCTGAAATGATTTGCTTTTTTCCAAAAAGCGTGCTAGAGTGCCTTTGTGTGTGTGCAGAGTTTTCCCCGTCTTCAATTCCGGCGCAAGCTGGAAGCGAAGAAATCCGAGGAAAGCCTTTCCAATCCTCCCCGGCGTAAGCCGGGAGGTTTTTATTTATGAAACATAATATACCCAAAAAAGTGTGCGCTCCGGGGCGCTAGCCCAAGTCTTACCCACTTTTTCAGGTATATTATGTTTCATCTATTTGTTCTATTATGCGTGGGGGTTTTATTAATAGTGAAATTGCTTTATTCTAGATGACAGGCGGGTGGATTGAGCACTCACGCTTACAA
>JBBTRY010000024.1:0-17050 GCA_038064955.1 Patescibacteria group bacterium | reverse complement strand
TCTTCGAGCGGCCGACGCTTGCGGTGACGAAAAATTTATTGGGAAAATATATCGTCCGAAAATGGCGGGGAAAAATCATTTCCGCAATGATAACGGAAGTGGAAGCCTACGATGGATTGAAAGATAAAGCTTCGCATGCCTCGCGCGGAATAACATTGAGGAACAAGATTATGTTCGGCCCGGCCGGATGCTGGTATGTCTATTTCACCTACGGTATGCACTGGATGCTGAATATCGTGACGGGTAAGGAGGGATATCCGGCCGCTGTACTTATACGCGGTTTAGAAGAGATAAATGGTCCGGCACGCGTTACGAAGTTTCTCCATATAGATAAAAAGCTTAACGGGAAGAAGGCTGACAAGCGGAGCGGATTATGGATAGAAGAGTCTAAAACTCTTCGGGTTCGCCCGAGGATAAAAAAATCCCCGCGCATCGGGGTGGATTATGCGGGGCCGATCTGGTCGAAGAAGCATTACAGATTTTATATAGAAAAATAATCGTAAAAAAACGACATTTGATTTATGATGTCGTTTTCGTTGCAAAAACATTTTTATTTCTTTCACATCATTGTTTTTTATTTGGCCAGATCATTCTTAATAGGAAAAATCCCAATCGCGCCCATGATTTGAAAAGAAGAAATTTATACAATTTCATAATTTTCTTTTCGCGAGTCGTGAATAACTGTTTGTCTGCCCAGTATTCTTGGCCGGGAATGAGCGGATCATAAGTTTCTTCTGCTGACATCGCATATATTTTGTAGCGATTGCCATAAAATAGCTTGCTTGCCATTCTGTAGCACAAGAGCGCTCTTTCGATATGTTGCGGATGCCCGATAATCGTTATCGCGTAGTTTCTCGGGAATCTTTCAGAGACTATCCTCAATCCTTCCAAGGCATTGTTGTGCGTTCTGTAGGATTCTTTTTCGAGTAAAATTCGATTCTCAAAATCCGGGAACAAATTCGAATTTTGAGCATATAAAATCATTGATTCCGCTTCAGTCATCCCTGAGGCATTTTTATATCCGCCCTGGAAAATTATATTCCAAGATTTCATAAGTCCGTTGTAAAATCCCTGTTCCATAGCCAAATCCACCATCTTTTTGTTCATCCTGCTTATCTCCCCATCTTTATGGAGACCGCAACCTACGCAGATATATATTTTTGACATATTATCCTCCTTGGATAAAGTTGGTTATTCAGATACTATTTATTTGTATTGAACTGATAATACAATACTGCTATTGAATAAAAGAGTCAATACATACCATTCGAAATTAACATACCGCTTCCGAAAATGAGAAGAGGAAGAATTGTCGAAAGCGGCTTATTTATAACCATGATAGGGGATACTAGGAGTGTTATGTGGTATAATTCAAATAATAGGGATGGAGTCAAATACTTTGACATAAATATCCATCTGTGTTATAGTCCGTTGTAAGATTGTTATGAAAAAACAAAAGGTCAACAAGGGGATCAAGCAGATCATCGACTTGGATCGGAAGATAAAGAATCTGCCGGAGCTTTCCCGCGTTGAAAAGTCCATCCTGGAACAGGAGCAGAAATTCGACTCCGTCTACTACTCCAACAAATTGGAGGGCAATAAGCTTTCAAAGGAAGAGGCGAGAAAAGCCATTCTTGCAAATGACTAGTGTTTTGGGATGTCAAAGACATTGACCAAAAGAGAGGTGGATATCCTCGAAGAACAGGGCCTATGGGAGGCCCATTCTTAGAGGAGGATCGACGGCACGTTCCTGCCGATGACCGACTGGAAAAATGTCCCAAACGCGTTAGCCGAAAAAGTAAAGTACCCTTTCTAGTAGTAGGGGTGAGGGTGATGTTCGAACGATTTTGAGTTGTAATAACGCAGATTAATTAGATATAATTCACCCATGAATCGGTACACCCTTCTTACAATAGGGAAAACCCATACGGGTAAAACTACTTTCGTCAATGAAATAGCTTCGAAAGTTCCTAATTGTGTAATCCTGGGAACAGACCCTTTCGCCTTTTTCTTGACTTTGTAAAATTAGTACCTTCTCGCTTATCTAGAATTAAGGGAGAATTAGTCGAATTGGTTAAAAGTAAGGCAAACGATACCATGTTTACAAAGTATACATACTTGTATATAATCGAAGCATGGTATCAAATCAAAGACTTAATATAAAAGAAGTTCTTAGGAAAATAGAATCGCAGCGATTAGCTGTAATCACTCCTAATATTTTTGCCCAATTTTTTAATGTGAGCTTGTCGAACGCGAGAATTTTTTTGTCGCGCAATGCTAAGTCAGGAAACTTTATTCGATTAAGAAAGGGATTATATTCATCTATAAATTTCCAACCTTCTTCTCTTGAAATCGCTAACCTGATTCAAAGGCCGTCTTACATCTCGTTGGAAATTGCTTTGTCTTATTATCATGTGATTCCTGAAACTGTTTATGTTGTTACTTCAATTACGACCAAACACTCCAAAGATATTAATGTTCTTAATCAGATCTATCGATATCACCAAATTAATAAAGGACTATATTTTGGATATCAAAAGATTCATCTTTCAAATCGTAATATTATTATTGCTACAAAAGAAAAAGCCTTGTTGGACTATCTTTATTTTGTAGCAAGAGGACAAAAAAAGTATAACGAAAGGTTTGATTTAAGATCTATCGACAAGGTTAAACTTCAAAAGTATTCCAAAGCGTTTTTCAAAAATATAAAGAATAAACATATCAAGAAAAGGTTTGGCTTGTTGTTAGTAAAAATAAACTTATAATATATATATGCTTGATGCTAAATTTCTTCAGGACCTGGCAGTAAAAAAACAAATTAATGAATTGAGTGTTTACAGAGAATATTGTCAGAATTTATTTTTATCATATTTTTATTCAAAGAAAGGTTCAGAGAAGTTCTTGTTTAAGGGAGGAACAGCCTTAAGAATAGTTTTTCAAAGTCCACGTTACTCGGTTGATTTGGATTTCTCGGCCGGTTCGATAGAGGGGATAGATGACTTATTATTAGCGGTTCTCCAGGATTTACATAACGAGGGATTCACTATTTCAAGCATACCCACCAGTGAACCAACTAGCGGGGGATATATATCGTTATTGGATTTTACCAGTCCATTATTTAATCCTCGGGTTCAGTTGAATGTTCAAAAAAAAGAAGTGGATGCTTCTAGTGCTAATTCCAAATTAGTTACAAATGATTTCACTCCGCCGTACACCATCGTTTATCTAAAAGATGAAGTTCTTGTTGCAGAGAAAATTGAAGCTTTTCTGACGCGAGAAAACGCAAAAGAGCGAGACTTTTTTGATCTCTATTTTATATTCAATGACAATTACCTAAGAAGTCTTGTAAAGCAAGATGGTCAATTGAAAGAAAAGATACTCACCCGGTTAAATGTCCTAGATGATAACGAAATAAGGAATGGTTTGAGAGATTTGTTGCCAGTGAATTACCAACAGCTTTTAACAAATTCCAATCTCAAAATACAAATACGAAGATTGGTAGAATCTTACTTATAAGTGAAGAATGTATGGATAAATTGCCCAAAAGAGGATGAAACTTAGTATAGGTATAGTAGGACTTCCGAACGTCGGTAAGAGTACCTTGTTCAAAGTTCTGACTAAACAGGAGATTACAATCGCGAACTATCCCTTTGCCACCATTGATCCGAACGTGGGCGTGGTTGTCGTGCCAGACGAGCGGGTGGATAAATTAACGAAATTGAGCAGTTCCAAAAAGACCGTGCCGGCGGTCGTGGAGTTCTACGACATCGCGGGGCTCGTGAAGGGCGCGAATCAGGGCGAGGGCTTGGGTAACCAATTTTTGGCGAATATTCGGAATGTCCAGGCAATTCTCCATTTGGTGCGGTGCTTCGGCCAGAGCGATATCATCCATGTCGAAAACAGCGTGGATCCGGCGCGCGACATAGATATCATCGAGTTGGAGCTGGTTTTCAAGGATTTGGAAACCGTCTCGAAGAGATTGTCGAAACTTGAAGCCGAAGCGCGAAGCGGAGACAAGCAGGCGGTAAAAAATCTGCCGATTCTCCAGGAAGTGAAGAAAAAATTGGAGAGCGGAAACTTGGCGCTCGAGTTCGCGCACGAGCCGGTTGTGAAGGAACTCCAGCTTCTGACGGCGAAACCGCAACTCTTTTTATTGAACGGCAAGTCGGAGGAAGCAAGCGAGGAGTTAAAGAAGAAAATATCGGCGATGGGATTTGATTTCATTATTTCGGATTTGAACGCTGCTTCGTTCATTCCGGAGCTCATCCTTGAAGCCTATAAGATTCTGAATTTAATGAGCTTCTTCACGACGGGGGAGGACGAGACGCGAGCCTGGACGATCGAGCGGGGGAGCAAAGCGCCGCAGGCGGCGGGCGTGATCCACACGGATTTTGAAAAGAACTTCATCCGGGCGGAGGTCATCTCGACCGAAAAACTCCTGGAAGCGGCTGTCCATTCGACTAACTCAGGACAAGCTAATGCTTGGAGTGCGGCGAAGCAGAAGGGCTGGCTCCGCTTGGAAGGGAAGGATTATGTGGTGCAGGATGGCGATGTGATGGTGATCCGGCACGGTTAGGCCCTACCCCCCCGGAGACCTATTTGACAAATAAATACTATTGGAGTAAACTCAACCGCAAAGATCTCTAATAAAATATGGAGTAAACTCAACCGCAAAGACCTCTAATAAAATAAGTTTTATCAGCCATCAAATGGGAAAATTTTATTTATTTGGTGATATCGTAATCGGATCCATTCGAATCAGAGAGTGGGCAATTCTTGCAGCCGCCGCGTTTTTAGTGATAGCGGGCGGTTTTTTTGTCGCCCCGCTGGCGTTTGCTACGACTCCGGGTGATGTCGTTATAAATGAATTTGTATCCAATCCATCAACCGGAAACGAATGGGTGGAGTTGTTGAATACAACGGAATTATCCATCGATTTAGCCGAAGGGTCCGGCTGGACGATTCGGAGTGGTGTAGGTGCGCCACTCTTATTGTCTTCACTCGGCACGATTCCCGCCCAAGGCATAGTTGTATTAGAACAGCCCTCCGGGTGGCTGGATGATAGTCCCATAACCCAAACAATCACACTATTTGACGGAATAGGAACCCCTATTCATAGTGTTAGCTATGGTAGTGATCCTGAGGTAGATATCGCCGCACCGGTTGCTGGAGAATCAGATTCGTTTAACGGGATAAATTGGTTGATTTCTAGCGCTCCGACCAAAGGTTGGTTCAATAATGCCGAAGCTTTCGATTGTTCAACGTCGCTGACAAGCGCACCGACCTTATCTTCCATCGCTACCTGCTTGAGCATTTCTCCAGCTGGCATAATCACCAACATTGGAACGATTGATAATCCTTCAGCCACGCCCACTTCCGAACCGGATTCATTGTATTTCCAAGTTGCCGACAGAGGTAAAATCGTTTTTAACGCCAGCTTGAACTTGAGCGACCAAGCGACGGTGGCTATATTGCAGACCTTGGGCGAAAAAATGGAAATGTCGGATAGGCATATAAAATTTGATTCCGCAACTGCCGATGCCATGGCGGCCACGGGTGCCAAGATTTATATGTACGGCTTAGACGCATTTGGTTATACATCAGCTCCGAATCTGATAGTAAAGAATGACGCCGGGAACACGCTTTCGCCGGAAGACCCCGACTATCCGGATATCTCCGTGAGCGACTACTCCGGTGGGACGCTGACATTCACGACAGATCACTTTACGCAGTTTGATGTAGAGGATCTCGCTAGCATCGCTTCCGCCGACCCGGCTGAAGTTAGTGGAGATTTTTCCCCAGAGATTAACAGTTCGTTGGGACGAGGCATCTCTGCTTATCTCGGTCGCACCACGAATTACACAGGTAATCCATTGGACACCATAAAATGGAAAGTGACAATTACTGGTCCTGAAGGTGAAACAATTTCTCCATATATGATTGATTTAGATGAGGTTGGATTTCTTGATACGCTAAGTCCAGAATCAAACATAGCCACTTATCATTATCCATTTTTTGAAGAGTATGATGAAAACGACAATGTTACAGCAATAGTTGCAACCGGCTCATGCGATGTTGCGGAAGAAGATTTAGATCCAGAAGAAGAAGATTTAGATCCAGAAGAAGAAGATTTAGATCCAGAAGAAGATAATCTCCATAATAACGAGTGCACGGCTGATGCGAGTTTTAGTTTAGACGCGGATGATATATTTACCAATGCAGACAAGATAATTTTTGATTCCGACGCCCCGACCGGCGCCTATACCATTACTTATGAACTAATGGATACTAATAGTAATTCAGTGCTGGGAACGCATGAGGTAGAAGTTAACGTCGTTGATGCCACCGCGCCGACAGTCACTAAACTAGGTGATGACTCCGCAGACGTTTCTTTAAACGCAGGAGATACTTACCTCATTTTTAGCGAAGTTTTATCGGACAGCTCTAAGATATCAGTTGAGAATGCCTTATCTGCCGGAGCTGACAAGTCATTAACCTATTATTGGGACGCTAATTATTTAATAATTACAGCCGCTGATATAACGACTTTTTCTAATGACGTGGTGGTTAATGTTTCAGATATTGCCGGCAATACCGTAACCGGTTTGTTGATAATTGATTCCAGTTTGGCTTCTACTCAAAAAGCCCCGGATTCTAACGGTACCGCCACGATTGATTCCACAACTCCCCAAGTTGTAATTACTAACCCGACTCAAGTAGTGAATTTAACGATTGACAGCGGGACAACTGATCCGACGATTGATGTGAGTGCGTTTATTACAGGAGGAACAGGGACACTTCCTGCGATTACTATCACCTCGGCTAATGCTGGTAATGTCAATGTGGCTGTTCCATCTTCCACTGTCGTTACCAGCGCCGACACTACGTGGAATGGAATAATTGCCGCTCCAACGGTTACCACTGTAACCTTGCCGGAAACTTCGGGAGAGACGAAAACACTGAGTACCGCCATAGAGGTTGGATTTACCGGCGCTAAATTATCCTTTGATAAAGCCGTGAGGATTTTACTTCCGGGACAAGCCGGAAAAAGAGCGGGCTACGTGAGAACGGGGGTCAACTTCACCGAAATCACGAGCATCTGTTCCGCAGATAGTCAAACGACAGGCGATGCATTGGTAGCCGATGGAGATTGTAAAATTGATGTCGGGTCCGATCTTGTTATTTGGACGAAGCACTTTACATCCTTCGCTACATACACACAGTCGTCGACCCTATCTTCTTCTAGCGGTGGCAGTGGCGGCGGCGGGCCTGGGCCCATTGGCGCAATTGCAGCCGGATTCAGGCCGGCAGTAGTCGCGGCAGTGCCCGCAACGCCAACGATAGTTTCTGTCGGACAAGTATTAGGCGCAGCCAAATTTAATTTCTCCAATAATCTGGGATTAGGTTCGCGGGGAGATGATGTGACAGAACTTCAGAATCGGCTTGTGAGAGAAGGGGTATACAACCATCCCATCACCGGATTCTTCGGTCCGCTCACGAAAGCAGGCGTGAAGGCCTTCCAAAAAAAATATGGCATTGATACCGTTGGCACTGTGGGACCGGCCACTATGGCGAGATTAAACTCCCCGTTTGTGGGAACTCCCGTAGGAGGCCAAGTGCTCGGTGTCTCAACAATAAGCGCAGAGACCCAGGCGAAAATCACAGCGGTAAGAACGCAGCTGGTTTCTCTCATCACGCAGCTCTTGGAGCTTATGCAAGATCAGGTAACTGCTCTCCAATCGACCTCCAGGTAGATGAGATTCAATCTCAAGAAATACTTCATTCCTCACGAAGGAAATGACTTCAAACCGCATTCTTTGCGTACAGGGTCGGCCGTTTTCGTTCTGGCTTTGATCCTCGTTGTTGAGGCCTGTTTTTTCCTGCAATCTCTCTATATTCGAAAGACGAGTTTCTTTGCCTCAATTTTACAAAATGTCCTGGTTAGTGAAACTAACGGCAGCCGCCAGTCATCAAACCTATTTTCACTTAAAGAGAGTGGCTTGCTGAATGTGGCCGCTAAAATGAAAGCGGAGGATATGGCGAGCAAGGGTTATTTTGCCCACGTGAGTCCCGACGGAGTAGACCCCTGGTACTGGATAAACAAAGCCGGTTATAAATACAGCTATGCCGGAGAGAATCTGGCGATCAACTTTTCCGATTCCGATGATGTCATTAAAGCCTGGCTCAATTCACCCGCCCATCGGGATAATATCTTGAACGCTCATTTCACGGAGATCGGCATCGGGATCGCGAAGGGGATGTATGAAGGGAAAGAAACCGTTTTTATCGCTCAGATGTTCGGCAAGCCGGTTAAATCTCAAGTATCTGTTCCGCCAAGGTCATTTCCGTCCGTTACTGTCTCTGGCGAGGAACCCGCATCTGTTAAAAATATCGCCACCTCGGTTGTCCCCGACGACAATAGCCGGCCGGTAGTCCTCGGAGAGACCTCTCCCGTCTCGCTCCTTGTGTGGACGGCAGCTACCTCTCCTAAAATAGTTTCCAACAATCTTTATGCATTCTTGATGATCATTATTGCAATCGCCCTACTTTTGAACGTGGCTATCAGGCCAAGGATCCAGCATCCGCGATTGGTCTTAAACGGCGTTTCCCTCTTGGTCATTTTGAACGCGTTTTTGATTCTTAATAATTACTTGGCGTTCGTGAATGCCAGGATATTTTAGGGTATCATAAGAACGTGCTATATGAATTGAATCTGGACGGTTTTCAGGGGCCGCTTCAGAAGCTCCTGGAACTCATCGAGGAGAAGAAGATGGAGATCACCATCGTGAGTCTCGCGGAGGTGACTGGCGGTTTTTTCGATTATCTGAAGAAGCTCGAGGAGGCCGGCGTGAGCCACTCCATCCTCGCCGATTTCCTGGTAGTGGCCTCGAAGCTCATTTTAATAAAATCCAAAGTGCTTTTGCCCTCGCTCCCGCTTACGGAGGAGGAAGAGCTGGATATAAGGGGTCTGGAAGGCCGGCTCAAGATTTACCAGGAATTCAAGAAAGCCCAAGTTCACATTAAAGGATTGTGGCGCGTTTCGCCCCAGATGTTTTCCCGGGAATATCTGATGACGAAAGAAGCAACCTTCTATCCGCCCAAATCCGCGACGGCAGAGGCGCTCGCGAAAGCGGTGGCCAGGGTGGCGGGCGAGCTCGAGAAACTTTTGAAGCCCGTCATAAAGGTGAAGAACGAAATAATCCACCTGAAGCAGAAAATCGAGGAGGTCTTGAAGCGTCTGACCGAAATTCCCATGGGATTCAAGAAGATGCACGAGGGAAAGGGAAGAAGCGAACTCATCGTCCTTTTTCTCGCCATTCTCCATCTCGTGAGAGATCAACTCATATCGGCGGACCAGGAGGGTCAGTTTGATGAAATCACGATTGCACGAAAACCGAAGGAGGCTTAAAATATCCAATGAATATGGAAAGAAACAACAATACCGTTGCTGCCCTTGAGGCTTTGCTTTTTTATTATGGCGAGCCGCTGGACGCGAAAAAGATCGCCAAATTTCTGGATTTAAACGAAGGGGAGTGCGGCGTTTTGATAGACGAATTAGATTCGAAACTTAGCTCGGATGAAAAGAGCGGCTTTATGCTTGTAAGGCACGGTGATCTTTTTCAGCTGGCGACGAAACCGGATTTGGCCTGGCTCGGACAGAAACTCGTTCAAGAAGAGTTCAAAGAAGAACTTACGCCCGCGGCCCTCGAGACCCTATCCATAATCGCGTATCTCGGGCCCGTGGCGCGCTCTACGGTGGATTATATCCGTGGCGTGAATTCCAGCTTTATTTTGAGGGCGCTCCTGGTGCGCGGACTCGTAACGCGCCATTTTCAGGAAGCGAGAAAGAACACGTTCGAATATAAAGTGAGCTTTGATTTTCTAAAGCACTTGGGATTGGGAAAAATCGAAGAATTGCCGGAGTTCGAAAAATACAAGAATATCCTGACGAGTTTTGAAGCGTCGCAGGTTCCGGAAGTTCCGCTTCCGGAGAATCAGGAGAATCCCGTTTGATTTTATGAAATGGAAGATTATTTTTTTAACGCTCTTGGTTCTGGCCTCGGCGGTCGTGATAAGCCTTGTCCGTTCCGGCCGAACGGAAGAAAAAAAACCGATTGTAGATGACGCGCCGGAAAAAACCACTCTCTCCAATTGGGAAAATAATCTGGGAAAAGTGCCCGAGAGGAATTGGAAAGTGCTTGATCCGGACCTTTCGGCCGAGGCCGCGATCGTCCAGTCGCTGGACGATAATTTTCCGTTCTTCAAATCCGGCAGTTTCAAGATGTGGCCGCTCGCTTCCTTGACCAAGCTCCTGACCGCCGCTGTTGTGATGGAAAAAATAGATTTGGATGAGAAGATAATCATTTCCCAGGATGTGGCGCTTACGGAGGGCGAGGCGGGGGATTTACGGCCGGGTGAAACTTATGCCGCTCGCGACCTTTTGAAAATCATGCTTATTGCGTCGTCGAACCGCGCGGCGGCGGCTTTCGAATATCACGTCGGCCACGACGAATTCGTGAAGATGATGACGACGAAAGCCCGTGAAATCGGACTTACCCAGACCACGGTTTACGACGCTTCGGGCCTGAATGACCTGAATCAGGGGACGGCGAGTGATATGCTCGCCCTTTTGAATTACATATTGGAAAAGGAGCCGGATATCTTGAATTACACCAGGCTTCCGAGCCTTCTCGTCCAGCCGGCCAATTCCGACCGAAGCCATACCGTGCCGAATATCGACCCGCTCTCGGATAGGCCCGATTTTCTGGGCGGAAAGACGGGTACTTCGCCCCTCGCCCGGCAAAATCTGGTGGCCATTCTTTCCATGAACGGTCGCCGGGTGGCCGTGGTGCTTCTGGGTAGCAAAGACCGATTCAAAGAGACCGACGAATTATTCAATTGGATAGCTAGAGCGTATGAATTTTAAGGTATAATAATTGGAATGGAAGTTTTCGCCGCGGTCCGCGTTCTTATAATTTTTGCCCTTTCATTCACGGTGGCGCTGTTGCTCACGCCCCTTGTCTTCCGGTTCCTCGAAAAATTCAATTTGAGGAAAGTAAATATCCGCGATGAGGCGAGCGCGCCGGTTTTTTACCAATTCCATAAGAATAAATCCAACACGCCCACGATGGGTGGCATTGTAATTTGGGCGACCGTTCTTTCAATTGCCCTTGTTTTTTTCGTTTTGGGAAATCTTTTCGACGGATTTTTTGAATATTTCAATTTTGTGAATCGGGCCGAGACCTATCTTCCTATCGCGGCGCTTTTTCTCGCGGCCCTGGTCGGCCTTGCGGACGATATGCTGGGAATTTTGAAAATCGGCCCTCACGGCGGCGGGTTGAGAATGAAGCACAAACTCCTGCTCTACGGAGCCGTGGCGGCTCTGGGCGCTTGGTGGTTTTATTTCCGCCTTGATTGGCATACACTTTTTATTCCTTTCGTGGGGACGGTGGACCTCGGCTTATGGTACATTCCTTTTTACATATTAGTCATCGTCGCGACAGCCTTTTCGGCGAACGAAACGGACGGCTTGGATGGCCTTCTGGGCGGCGTGATGTTTTTCTCTTTTATGGCAGTCGTCGTCGTGAGCTTCGTCCTTCATCGCTACGATTTGTCGGTGATGAGCGCTTCCATTTTAGGGGCGCTCCTGGCTTTTCTTTGGTTCAATATTTATCCAGCGAAGTTTTTTATGGGCGACACGGGTTCGATGTCTTTGGGTATTACTTTGGGTGTGACGGCGATGCTCACCGACACTTCGCTCCTTCTGCCTTTCTTCGGATTCATTCTGGTAATCGAGTCCGCTTCGGTCATTATCCAGGTGGCGAGCAAAAAATTCCGGAAGAAAAAAATATTTCTTTCGACGCCGATTCATCACCACTTCGAAGCGCTGGGCTGGCCCGAGAGCCAGATTACGATGCGTTTTTGGATTATGAGCGCGATAATGGCGATTTTCGGATTAGTCCTATTTTTTCTTTCTAGATTTGTTTAGGCAATGAAAACAATTCTGATAAAAAACGGTTTGGTTTACGACGGTGCCGGCGGGGCGCCGCTCAAAACCGATGTTTTTATTCGGAACGGGCGCGTTGCCCGGCTGGGCTCTTTCAAGAAAGAAACCGCCGATATTTTTCTGGATGCCACGGGGACCGTCGTGACGCCGGGCCTGGTGGATGTGAATTTTGAGATTGAACACCGCTCGGGGATTTTCGCCGAACCTTATCAAGAGAGCATTCTAAGACAGGGCATTACCACCGTAATCGGCTCCGTTGATGATTTGGCGGGAAGGCCGCTCGGGGAAATACTATTTCTCTTGGAAAAGCGGGGAGTGGGCGTCAATTTTGGGGCGCTCGCCGGCTACGAAGATATCCGCCGCTTTTTCACGAAGGGAATCGGCCGGGACTTGGCTGGTGGAGAGGCGGAGAGCGCGAAGAATGCCGTCAGCCGGACTTTCCGGGAGGGCGCTTTGGGAATGTCTCTCGACTTGTCTTCGCCGGCCGGCCGGGGTATACCCGTGAACGAACTTGTCGAGCTTGCCAGAGAATCCGCGAAAATGAAGAAAGTTTTCGCGGTCCATTTGCGTCGGGACGGCGAAAAAATATTGGAATCGCTCCGGGAAATAATCGATATTTCTAAAATCGCGGGTGCGAGCGTCGAAATAAATCATCTTCAACCCCTGCGCGGATTTTCGGAAGATTACCGTTCGGCGCTCGCTCTTTTGGGGAAAGAAGCCTCTAAGAGCCACGTCAATTTCGATGTTTTTCCCCATCCCGCGGTTTCCGTGCCACTCCGTTCTTTTCTTCCCGATTGGCTTTTGACGGCCGATACCGATGAAGCGAGAAACTCGCTTAAAGAAAAAACCGTGAAAGACCGGGTATTGAAGTATCTCCAAAAAATAAAAACGGACGGAGCGGTGATTGCCTCCGCGCCGCCGGCGCTGAAATTCCTTGAAGGCAAGTCGCTCGACGATTTCGCCCGGAATCACGGCCTCACGAAGGCGCGCGCGATTTTTAAATTAATGGCTCTCATCGGGCTTAAGGGAAAATTGTTCTGTCTTTGGGGCGATAAAATAGTGCTCGAAGATTTTCTCGCGAGTCAGCGCTCGCTCGTCACTTTGAGCTACCATCACTTCGGCGGAGAAGCGGGCGCGGGCGAATTTTTCTCCTGGGCCGAAAAGGGCGGTAAGTTGCCGGTCGAGAAAGCGGTGGCGAAACTGACCGGCCTTCCGGCCGCGAAATACGGCATATCGAAACGCGGGATGATAAAGGAAAATTATTGGGCGGACGCGGTAATTTGGGAAAATTGGAAGCCTAAAACGGTATTGGTAAACGGCGTTCTCGCGATGGAGAACGGGACGTTACTGAAGAAAAAGGCCGGCGCGGTCGTAAAAGCCCTTCCATAAAAATGTTTCGGAATTTCAAAAAAAGCTCCAGCCTTGATTATTCGTTCATTACTTTTCTTGTCGTGCTCGTCATCTTTGGTCTCGTGATACTCACGAGCGCTTCCTCCGACCTTTCGAAAGCCCGGTTCGGCGACAGCTATTATTATCTGAAACACCAGATTCTTTTCGGGCTTTTACCTGGACTCGCCGGATTTTTCGCCGCGTTTTCCATAAATTACCAAAATTGGAAGAAGTGGGGAGTGTGGCTTCTCGCGGGGAGCGTTATTCTCCTGCTTTTGGTCTTCACACCGCTCGGATTCAAGGCTTATGGTTCGGAGCGTTGGCTTTCGATTGCTGGCGTGGGTTTCCAGCCGGGTGAGCTCGTAAAAATCACATTTATCGTATATATGGCGGCCTGGATCGGCAAAAGCCAGAGCCGGAGCAAGAATCTGAAGGAGGGTTTTATTCCGTTTTTGATTCTTTCGGCCGGGGTGCTTATACCACTCATTCTTCAGCCTTCGACCACGATCGCGGTTCTGATTCTCGCGGCCGTGCTCGCAATGTATTTCACGGCCGGTGCGAAAATCAGATTTCTTTTTTCCGTCGGAGCGATAGCCCTGTTTGCCGTCGCCGCCCTTCTTTTCATCACTCCCTACCGAATGGAAAGGGTTTTGGGATTTTTGAATCCCGATTCCGATCCGCTTGGCAAGACTTATCAGATAAACCAAACGCTTATTGCCATCGGCTCGGGCGGGCTCACGGGCGTAGGCTACGGGCGCTCCACGACGAAACTGCACTACTTGCCGGAACCTATCGGAGATTCCATTTTTGCGGTCATCGCCGAGGAATTGGGTTTCATCGGCTCCGTCGCGCTCATTTTCTTTTTTTTGCTTTTCGTTTGGCGAGGTCTCGCGATTGCAAAAGTGGCGCCCGACGCTTTCGGCCGGCTTTTAGGCATCGGCTTTATGACTATTATCGGGCTTCAGGCTTTCGTCCATATCGGAGCAAACTCGGGGCTTATTCCATTGACCGGCGTGCCATTGCCATTCGTCAGTTACGGTGGAACGGCGCTCGCGGTTTTTTTGACCATGAGCGGTCTTATGGTTAATATTTCAATGAAGCGATGAGTAAAAGAATTTTATTGACCGGCGGGGGAACGGGCGGACATGTTTTTCCGCTTATTGCGGTTGCCGACGAAATCCGGAAGACGGACTACGCGGATGTAGAGCTGTGCTATATGGGGCCAAAGAGCCCGCTTAGCGCGGAATTTTTAGATCGGGACATTCCGGTCTATCGCATCCTGGGAAGCAAATTGCGGCGCTATTTTTCGCCGGCCAATTTCATTGATATTCCGAAGTTCGTCTTCAGTCTTTTTCAGGCGCTCTTCCGGCTCTACTTCCTGATGCCGGATGCGGTTTTTTCCAAAGGCGGTCCGGGCGCGCTCGCAGTCGTGCTCGCGGCCCATTTCTATATGATTCCGATAATAATTCACGAATCCGATGCCGCACCGGGGCTCACCAATAAGCTATCGGCAAAATTCGCGAAAAGAATTGGTATTGCTTTTGAAATCGCGGCAAAATATTTTGATAAAAATAAAATCTTCGTTTCCGGTAATCCCATGCGGGAAGGACTTGTCGGTGGAGAGAATAAGCCGGGTTCGGACGGGAAGCCGCTTATCTTCGTCTGGGGCGGCTCGCAGGGTTCGGCCCGCATCAATCGCTTTGTTTTTGATAATCTGGACGCTCTGCTCCAAAGATACCGCGTCTTCCACCAGGTAGGGGAGAAGAATATTGAAGAAGCCAAAATGTTTTCGACAAACGCCGGATATAAGTTTGCCGGTTTTCTGGATTTGAACGGAATGAAAGAAGCGCTTTCCGAAGCCGACGCGGTGCTCGCGCGGTCTGGTTCGGGTTCCATCTTCGAGATTGCCGCCTTCGGCAAACCCTCCATCCTTATTCCGCTAGAGGAATCGGCGAATGACCATCAGAAAATGAATGCTTATGAGTATGCGAAGCTCGGCGCCTCAATCGTAATAGAAGAGGCGAATCTGAAGCCGAGTATTATTTTGAGTCAGCTTGAGAATATCCTGGCGGATAAGAGCAAATACGCGGCGATGGCCTCCGCCGCCCGGAAATTCGCCCGTCCGGATGCGGCCAAAATCATCGCCGGAGAAATTCTCCAGATAATCAGCCACCCTTAAAAAACCCCGGAAAACGGCATATAATCAGGGTATGCCTATCAGAGTCAGATTTGCTCCATCGCCGACGGGTCCGTTTTCTCTGGGGAATGCCCGGACAGCCCTATTTAACTGGCTTTTTGCCCGTCATGAAGGCGGCCAGTTTCTTTTGCGCATAGAAGACACTGACAAGGAACGCTCCAAAAAGGAATACGAGAAGGATATGTTGGAATGCCTGAAATGGATCGGATTGGATTGGGACGAGGATTTTTTCCGCCAGAGTGAGCGGACTGCCACCTACAAAAAAGAACTCGAAAAGCTTCTCGAAGAAAAAAAGGCCTATTGGTGCTTCTGCACGCCGGACGAATTGGAAGCCGAGCGCCAGGCGCAGATGAGTCAAGGCATTTCGCCGAAGTACGGCGGGCGGTGCCGGAATACTCCGCTTGAGGAAGCGGAGGCACGAACGAAGAAAGAGCCGGCGGTTATCCGTTTCCGAATGGACGACGGGATAATTTCCTTCGCCGATATCATTCGGGGGAAAGTTTCATTTGATACCGCGCTCATCGGTGACATCGTCATCGCGAAGGATTTGAAAACCCCGCTCTACAATTTCGCGGTGGTGGTGGACGACGAAGAGATGAAAATCACGCACATCATCCGGGGCGAGGATCATCTCTCAAATACGCCGAAGCAGATTGCCATTCAGGAGGCGCTGGGATTTCCCCAGCCGCAATATGCGCATTTACCTTTGATACTGGGACCCGATCATAAGAAGCTTTCCAAGCGGTATCTCGAAACGTCGTTCAGCGATTATCGGTCAAAGGGTTATCTCGCATCGGCTGTTATGAATTTCATGGCGCTTTTGGGTTGGCATCCGGAGAACGATCGGGAAATATTAAGTCGCGAAGAAATTATCGCCGAGTTCGGTCTGAAACGAGTGCAGAAAGCAGGCGCGATTTTCAATCCGGAAAAACTCGATTGGCTGAACGGCCAGTACTTGAAGAATTCGTCTCCGGAGGAACTCGCGGAAGCGCTCAAAGATTTCGTTCCCAAAGAATGGGCGAAGAAAAAAGAAATGCTCGCGAAGATTGCGGAGGTGGAGAGGGGACGGATGAAAAAACTTTCGGATTTCAGAGAATTAGCCGCCATTTTTTTCGAACTGCCGGATTATCCCAAGAGCCTTTTGGTTTGGAAAGAAACGCCCGAGGCCGCCATTCTCGACAATCTGCGCTTTACGCTTGATGTAATTTCGAAGATACCGGCGGGGGATTTTAAAAAGGAAACCATCGAGAAATACGTGATGACGGTAGCCGACAAGAGGGGACGAGGCGAAGTGCTATGGCCTCTTCGGGCCGCACTTTCGGGCCGGGAAGCGTCGCCGGGTCCCGCGGAGATTCTGGAGATTATCGGCCAGGAAGAAAGCGCGCGGAGGATAAATCTCGCCATCGGAAAACTGGAATGAAAACGAACAATAAAATATCAATAGCCATAATTTTTTT
>JBBTRY010000023.1:1645-4353 GCA_038064955.1 Patescibacteria group bacterium | reverse complement strand
CGCCCGGCCACGCCGATTTCGGCGGGGAAGTGGAGCGCATTATGCGGATGGTGGACGGCGTTCTCCTCTTGGTGGATGCGAAAGAAGGACCGATGCCCCAGACGAAGTTCGTGCTTCGGAAAGCCATCCAGGCCGGCCACAAAATAATCGTCGTCATCAATAAAATCGATAAGCCGAATGCCCGGCCGGAATGGGTTTTGAACGCGACCTACGAGCTTTTTATCGAACTCGGGGCGAGCGATGTTCAGATGGAATTTCCGGTCATTTATGCCTCGGCCATCCAAGGCAAGGCCGGTCTCACACCGAACTTGGAAGAAATGGAAGGCGTCACACCGCTTTTTGAAAAAGTCATTTCTTATATTCCCGCGCCTATCGCGGATGTCTTAAAGCCTCTCCAGATGCTCACCGTGAATCTTGTCTACGACAACTACAAAGGCAAGATTGCCATCAGTCGGCTGTATTCCGGCGTTATTAAAAAAGGCATGATGGTCGCCCATATCAATCGCGCGGGCGAAATTAAAAAGGGCCAGATAAGCTCGGTGATTCTCTTTGAAGGTTTGACTCGGGTGGACGCCCTGGAAGCTTTAGCCGGCGATATTGTCGGCATTGCGGGTATTCCGGATATCTCGATCGGCGAAACGATTACGGATCCGGAGCATCCCGTTGCCCTTCCGGTTATTCAGATAGACGAGCCGACCATCAAGATGACCTTTGGCGTGAACACTTCACCTTTCACTGGCAAGGAGGGGGAATACACCACTTCACGCAACATCAAGGAACGCCTAGAACACGAGCTCGAGACCGACGTGGCTCTTTTGGTCGCCCAGGACAGCACCGATCGCTGGACAGTGGCGGGCCGGGGTGAACTCCATCTTTCGATTCTGATAGAAAAGATGCGTCGGGAAGGCTACGAGTTGGAAGTTTCGAAGCCGCAGGTTATTTTCAAAGATCCGCCGGCTGGCGGAAAAGGAAAGAAAATGGAGCCGATAGAACTGGTTTCAATCGAGGCGCCGGAGAATTTCTCCGGCATTGTGATAGAGCTTTTGGGCAAGCGCCTGGGCATAATGAAAGATATGCGGGTGGATAGTGGCACAGTCTTCGTGGATTTTGCGATTCCGACCCGCGGACTCATCGGCATCCGGAATGAGTTTCTCACGAGCACCAAAGGCACGGGAATAATGAACAGCATCTTTTTGGGCTATGAAGAATACAAAGGTGATTTGAAGAATGAACCTCACGGCTCCATCGTCGCGACCGAAGCGGGTCTCACAAACAATTACGGCCTCGCGACCGCCCAGGAACGAGGAAAGCTTTTTCTCGGTCCCGCCATTGAAGTCTACGCAGGGATGGTAGTGGGCCAGAACGCCAAAGCCGACGATATCGGCGTGCACGTCTGCCGGACGCGCCAGCTTACGAACTTCCGCGCCAAAAACGAGGGTTTGGCGGATCAGATAGAAGTGCCGGTTACCTTGAGCTTGGAGGATGCTTTGAACTATATCGGCGATGACGAGCTTGTGGAAATCACGCCTAAGAATATCCGCATCCGCAAGAAATATTTGACGGAGAACGAAAGAAAGAGGCAGAAGAATAAAACGGAATAAGAGGAACGGATTTTACGGTATTTTTCGGTTTGGGCATAAAATGGTAATATAAAAATATGGCGCTTTCAGACAGGCAAATTCTCAAAGAAATGGATAAGGGTGATATCATCATCCATCCGTTTAACAAAATGCATCTTAGCACGTCAAGTTATGATGTGTCTTTGGGGAAATATTATTTTAGGGAAAGAAGTTCAAAATATCACCTTCCAATTTACAATATTTGGAGTAAGTCCCACACGAATCATGTTTGGGGAACCGAGCCGTTTTTGGCGGAACCAGCCAAAAATGTCTTCCGTAAATTGAATTTTTCATGGGATGGAATTTCTCCGAACGATAAAATCATTCTTCTTGATCCGGGAGAAACAATCCTTGCCCATACAAATGAATTTATTGGAGGGAAAGGTCACATTACTACAATGATGAAGGCGCGCTCCTCCATCGGAAGGAATTTTATTGAAGTTTGTAAGTGCGCCGGTTGGGGTGATGTGGGATACATAAACCGGTGGACGATGGAGATAACGAATAATTCTTCGCATTATGCGATACCGCTTGTCGTGGGAAGACGTATCGGCCAAATAATCTTTTTTGAAACTGGGCCGATCTTGGGGGGTGATTACACAAAGACCGGAAAATATGGAAAAAGCACGAGAATAAGGGAAATAATAAAAAACTGGAAACCGCAGATGATGCTGCCGAGATTATACGAAGACAGGGATATAAAACAAAAGAAGGGTAGAAAAACGAGAAAATAAAGTTTATGAACAAAACCATTGTCATTGCGTTGATTCTTACCGCAGTGATCGGAGTGGTTTTTTAGTTTTTTGGACTAAGGCAAACGGCTCAAAATACCGGACAGCTTCAAGTATCCGTGGTTTTGGTAGAGAACGCGGGCAATAAACTTTACAACGAGGTTCCTTCCTCTAATTACAAAATCCAGGTTAATGCCAAACTTTCCAAACATTTTAAAAATGAAGGAAAGTCCCAGCAATCAAAGCCAAGCGATACATTGCTTGGCTTTTTCTTTACATTTTTATATCCCTGTGTTAATTTTACGTCAGTTCGTTAATTCAAAATAATTCTTTCATTTTCTAAGGAGAAATGTCATGA
>JBBTRY010000023.1:0-1545 GCA_038064955.1 Patescibacteria group bacterium | reverse complement strand
CATCGCACCGCGAGTGTAAACGAGTACTCCACGCGGTACTCCGAAGCAATTGATTCGGCTCAGCAAACAGCTCCGGAAAAATGGCGTAAGCAGTCCTCAAATAATAAAATGGGAAGTGGAGAATTATTCGGTCCAGCGGAAGGGAAAGAACTCTCAATTGAAGAAAGGCAATTCCTCAATCAGGCTCGGAGTTTATATGAAAGCCGGGTTGCCAAAGGAATGGCCCGGGAACAGGCGAGGAAGGATCTTCCGCTTTCAACGTATACAGAGGCCTATTGGAAAATTGATCTTCATAATCTTTTTCATTTTCTGGGACTTCGCTTGGATTCGCATGCCCAATATGAGATTCGCGTCTATGCCCAGGCAATCGCGAAAATTCTGAAAGACGCGGTGCCGATGGCATATCAGGCGTTTGAAGATTATCGTCTCCAAGCAATTGGGTTCTCCGGCCCCGAATTGAAAATCCTGAATTCCTACCTGTGGCCGATGAATCAGAAAGCGGCTACCGAAATAGCCCTTGATAAGTTCCAAAATAAACGCGAAACGGAAGATTTTATTCAAAAACTTTCCCGTTTCAACGGGCTTTATCTGAAAGAATAACAAACAAAAAATCCGAGTTTCATGCATGAAGCTCGGATTTTATATTTCCGCGTCCAGGCAGATGGAGTTGATGCGGCGGCAAAAACTCGCTTATTTCCTGTATATCTGATAAACTGACGCAAATGGAAGACAAGGACATTCTCTCCGGATTCTCCGGGCTGGGCATTGCGCCGGCCCTTTTTGAGGCCATTCAAAACCTTCATTTCAAGATTCCGACGCCGATTCAGCTCAAATCCATCCCGGTGGCTCTTGAGGGGAACGACCTTATCGGCATCGCTCAGACTGGCACGGGCAAGACCTTGGCTTTTGGCGTACCGATGATCCAGCGACTGATGCAGATGCAAAGCGGCCTGCCTGCGCAGGCAGGCCAGGGGCTCGTGGTCCTACCCACAAGAGAGCTCGCAATGCAGGTGGAGGAGATGCTTGGCAAATTGGGCGGCAAGCTCGGGCTCAAGATGGCCGTCGTAATCGGTGGCGCTTCGATGTTTGCTCAAAGGAAAGCCCTGGAAAGGAATCCGCATATCATTATCGCGACGCCCGGCCGGATAATCGACCATATCGAGAACAGCCGGTTGAGGCTCGATAAGGTGAAAATCCTCATTTTAGACGAAGCCGACCGGATGATGGATATGGGTTTCACGCCCCAGCTGAAGAAAATCCTTTTCGCCGTGCCTAAAGAAAGGCAGACTATGCTTTTTTCGGCGACAATGCCGGATGAGATCGCGCGAATCGCGGCGAATTTCATGAAATTGCCAGTGCGATTGGAGATCGCGCCGTCGGGCACCACGCCCAAGGATCTGGCGCAGGAAGTCTTCTTCATTCAGCCGGCTTTGAAGGGACGCCTGCTCGAAAAGATTTTGAAGGATTATCGCGGACCGATATTAATATTTACGCGCACCAAGCATGGCGCGAGAAAAATAAATCGGTTCGTTCGGGACATCGGCC
>JBBTRY010000022.1:0-5846 GCA_038064955.1 Patescibacteria group bacterium | reverse complement strand
CATATTTTGCGAAACCGCCAATTCGTTTTTGCCCCCAAAATTGAATACAAATTAGCCGCCGAGCGAAGCGAGGCGAACCAAAACTCTTTGACTTTTCTCACTTGGTGCGCCGGGAAGGACTCGAACCTTCGGTGCCCATAAGGCCGGGGATTTACAGTCCCCTGGAATAGCCGCTATCCGACCGGCGCAAATTACCAAAAGTATTCTAACGGATTAGCGGCGACGGAGCAAATTAATTCTCCGGCGTCTTATTTTCCTCTTCCGCCGGAGGCAATTTTGTCTCCTTGGGAATCTCCTTTTTAAACCGGTTCAATTTATGGCCGATAACATTGTCTAATTTAAGAATCCACACCCGAAACTGCCTCAATATCCTTTCGGAGAAAGTCTTGAGGATAATATCCAGCTTCTCGACATAATGCATCGCGCGGCTCCGGCTTTCGGGGCCATTTTCCGGCTCATCACTTATGCGCGGAAGCGCTTCCGCCATAAGATAAAGTATCACGGCCAGTGAAAGCATTATGAGGGTTTGAATTATGAAATAGGTCATGCGGTAATTTTATAATTTTGTTATAACTCATACCGGCAGAATTTTTCCACTTTGATATTTTCTCCAACCTTGGCCGTCACGCCTTTCACCATATCTGCGATGGTCTTAGATTCGTCCCGGATAAAAGGCTGTTTTAAAAGCTCTTCCACACTGGCCGGACCCATCGCCGCAATCTGCATCACGATATTATGCGCCAGCTCTTTGAAAGGCTCGGAGCGCACCACGAAATCCGTCTCGGCCCGCACTTCCAAAATAACCCCCACTCGTTCATTGTGGATGTAGGTATGGATCAGACCCGCGCCGGTCTTCCGCTCTTTCTTGCTTTCAGCCTTCAAAAGGCCGGCTTCATGAATGAACTCCACGGCCTTGTCCAAATTGCCGCCGGCTTTCTCGAGCGCCCGTTTGCACTCCATCACGCCCGCTCCCGTTGTTTCTCTGAGCTTTATAACTAAATTGTTCATAACATCAAATAATTTTATAATTTTTGAATTTTTAAATAATGAACTAATTTCTTAAACATTAAAAAATTAAGATTTATTTATAAAATTACAAAATTTAAAAATTTGTTATTGTCTTATCGCTTCTCTTATTTTACCAAATATCCATTCAATGCTCGATTTCGTGTGGTCATTGGCAAAAATCGGATAATTCATTCCGGCCGGATCGTCATTCGTATCCATGACCACTACCAAAGGAATTTTCAATTTCTTCGCTTCGGCCACGGCTGTATTATTCTCCGCCGGGTCCACCACCAAAACCGCGTCCGGCAAACGATTCAAAAACGCGAGCCCGTCGAACGAGCGCGACATCTTGGCCGCTTCCTTAACAAAATCCAACTGTTCTTTCTTCGTATACTTCGTAAGTTCCCCTCTTTCTATCTTGCCCTTCAAATCCTGATAATAGGTCGAACGCTGGCCGATGACTTTGAAATTCGTAAGCGTGCCGCCGAGCCAGCGGAAGATTACATAAGGCATTTTGAATTCGTCGGCGAGGGCTTTAATGGATTCCTTGGCTGCCGCTTTCGTGCCAACCATGAGTACGAGGCCCCCCGGCGCCAATTTTTCCTTAAGAAATTGACCCGCTTTTTCAAGCGTACTCAAAACCACCTCTGGGTCCAGAAGCTCTATTTCGTTCCGCTGGCCGCCGATAAAAGGCTTCATCCGCGGATGGGTTTTGGTTTTTTTGTGGCCGTAAAAAATGCCGACCTTCGCCATTTCCGCTATCAAATCGTTGTTTATTGTCTCAATCGCCATGTTTAATAATGCTTTGCTATGATAAGCAAAAGAGCAAAAAATGTCAAAAGGTTGGGTCAGGAGAATGTCTTCCCTCTCATCAACCTTTATCCAAGTGAAACCCGGTATGCCAAAAAAGTGTGCGCTCCGGGGCGCTAGCCCAAGTCTTACCCACTTTTTCTGACATACCGGGTTCCACTTTATAAATCAGAAATTTCTTCAAGAAAAAAGATATTCTTCCTTATTTTATTGATTACGCCATTCTTTAATTTTTGAATGGTCGCCGGATATGAGGACATCCGGGACTTTCCAATTCTTGAATTTCGGCGGGCGGGTGAAGGTCGGGAAAGAGCCGTTCTTTTCCTCCAATGATTCCGTTTTCCCCAAAACGTCCGGCAAGTGCCGGCTCACGGCCTCCGTCACGATAAGCGCCGGCAATTCCCCGCCCGAAAGTACGAAATCTCCGATCGAAATTTCCTCGTCCGCGATATGTTCGGCTACCCGCTCGTCCACCCCTTCGTATCGTCCGCAGACGAATATGAGGTCGGTATATCTGCTCAAGCGCTTCGCTTCTTTCTGGGTAAATTTTTTTCCGCGGATGGAAAAAAGGATTATCCGCGTTTTCCCCCGACGCTTGCGGCCGGGGCTCCGACCCTTTCGGGCGTCGGAGTTTATTTTTTGGATTGCTTTGTATATCGGCTCTACGGATAAAACCATCCCCGGCCCGCCGCCAAATGGCCGGTCGTCCACCTTTTTGTGTTTGCCTAAACCGAACGGCCTTAAATTAACCAGGTCAAACTTGATGATCTTTTTCTTCTCCGCCCGGCCCAAAATGGACGAATGAAGATATTTTTCAATCGCTTCCGGAAAAAGTGTGATGATATGGAATGTCATATTTTAAAATTATACCACTAAACAAAACCCCGCCAGTCCATGGACTGGCGGGGTCTCTTCTAATCGCTTAGAAACTACTGGTCTGTTGCGCTTCTCTCGGACGATGAGTGGAACCTTCCGGCTCCTCTATCTTCAGGTTGACGCGCGCATTGCCCTTAATGCCCACAATCCTCAATAAGCTCCGGATCGCTTTCGCAGTCGCGCCTTGTCGGCCGACCACCTGGCCCATATCCTGAGCATGGACTTTGAGCGACAAAAGCACGCCCATCTCATCAACCCGCCGATCGATCACAACATCATCCGGATGGTCAACAATTGACTTCACCAGAAATTCCAAAAATTCTTTATCGGTATTTTCTTTCATTGATGTTTACGATCTTTCTAGAAATTCTTTCTTTACCGACCTTTGTTTATTGTTTTGAATTTAGCACAAAACGCTCTAAAAGTCAATGCTAAGCCGCCGGTGTTGCCGGCGCGGCTGCGGCTTTTGTCTCCTCAACCTTCTTCTTAGATTGCTTATGAACGGCGATCTTCTTGCCCGAAATCACTCCCGCTTTCACGAGAAGATTGTGGACAGTCGGAGTCGCCTGGGCGCCCACCTTGAGCCAATATTCGGCGCGCTTTTTATCCAAATCGAATTTGTCCGTTGCCGGATTCACCCACCCCAAGTCATCGGTAAAACGGCCGTTCAATTTAGTCCGTTTCTCGGTGACCACTATGCGGAAAGATCCCTGGTGTTTCTTCCCTATTCTCTTTAATTTGATGGCTAACATTGATGTTTTAACTACAAAGACAAAGATACAAAATTACAGCCAAAAAGGCAAGCCTAACGAGTCCCGGCACGCCGAAAAAGTGGGTAAGACTTGTCCGCCAGCTGGCGGATAGCGGCCCGGAGCGCACACTTTTTCGCGTGCCGGGGCTCACGAATATCTACCCCTCCAACTTCAACGAAAGCACCTTGGAGACGCCATCGTCTCCCATTGTAACCCCGTAAAGCACGTCCGCCGCCTCCATCGTGGCCCGGTTGTGCGTGACGATGACGAACTGAGTCTTATTGCGGAACTGCTGGATGAGCTCGGCGAAGCGCCGGGCGTTCTCTTCATCGAGTGCCGCATCGATCTCATCGAGTATCAAAAAGGGAGGCGGCGAAACGGCGATGAGTGCGAACAATGCCGCCAAAGATACCAGCGTCTTCTCCCCGCCCGAAAGCATATCCAAGTTCGTGATACGCTTCCTCGGCAAACTCACATCCACCTCCACCCCTACATCTAAATCATTCCCGACGCGCTCCGCCGTCGGAACCTCGCTTTTCTCGGCCGAAGTTTCATTCGCACCATTTTCATTGTTAATCTCTTCCGCCAAAGCCGGGGCTTTCTTCGTTTCCAAAGATAATTTCGCTTTTCCGCCGCCGAACATCAGGCGAAAATAATTATTGAATTCTTCGTTTATTGTGTGAAAGGCTTTTTTGAAATCCTCATGGATGCGTTTGTCCAGATCGCGGATCATCTCCTTTAAATCCGCCGAAGCTTTCTCTAAGTCCGCAAGTTGCTTGGTTAAAAAATCAAATCTTTGTTCACTCTCTTCGGCTTCTTTCATCAGATTCGAATCTATCTCCCCGATGGCCGCGAGCTCGCCCCGCAGTCTCATCATCTTCCTCTCCGCCTCGCTCCATTCGGATTCCTTGAGCACTGAAATGCCTGCCTGCGCAGGCAGGCTTTCCGGAACGGCCAGTCTCCGCAGGTCGTGCGCATCCCGGCCCAAAGCCGTCCACTCCCGTTCCAATTCTTCCAGCTTCAATTGGAGCTTCTCCTTTTCCAGAAAATTGGACTGAATTCTTTGTTCCAGTGCGCGCGCTTTATTCTTCTCCTGATTCAAATCCTCCACTTTTTCGCGGAAGAGCCGGTTCGCTGCCTGCTGGGCACTGGCGATTTTCTCGTCTTCCTCCTGGAGGTTTTTTATCATTGTCTCCAGATCCATTACTTCCTTTTCTATCCTCTTTTGGTCTTTCAAAAAACTTTCGTCTATCCCTTTTTTCGTCTCGCCGAAAACTTTTTTGATTCTCAAGAGCCAATCCTTAATGGAATTTTTTATGCCTTCCAAATCATTCGATCCCAGCAGGCGCTCGCCTTCTTTCGAAAATTCGCCGAGAAGCGATTTCAATTCCATCGCCGAGTGTTCTTCCGCCGGCGCGTTTTCCATAAATTCCATCTTCGCTTCCAGGCGCGCCAGCTCTTTTCCCAGGGAATTTCTTTGCACTAAAAGCCCGTTTATTTTTTCGCGGAGCTGTTTCGATTTTTCGTAATCCCCCTGTTCGCCGCCCACGTCCTTCAATTCTTTCTCCTTCGTCGCGATGCCTTTTTCCAACGCTTCCAATTCATTCCGGAATTCGCGGATAGGTTCTTCCGCCTCCTTCAAACCCTTTTCCAAACTATGGAAACGAATGTAAAAGTAAGCATCTTCCAAGTTTTTAAGTTCTTCCTCCACCTCGGAACGCCTCAAAAATCGGCTCTTCTGACGCTTCAGAATGCGCACATGCGGAGCGAGCTCTTCAAGCATCGCTTTCACCTTTTCCATATTTATTCCGCTCGATTCCAGCCGCCGTTCGGCCTGATTCTTCTTGAGCCGATACTCGCGGAGACCCAGCACTTCTTCAATCATTAATCGCCGGTCCTCGGGCGAACTCCGCACAAAAATATCGCTCTGGCCTTGGCCCACAATCATCAGCCCGCGCGTTCCCATACGGGCTTTGGCGAGCATTGGTAATAAATCTTTCAGCTTCACTTCGGTATCATTCAGGGAAAATTCGGAATTTCCGGAACGATCGATGCGTCGCGCAAGCGTTACCTCGGGGGCATCCACCGGTAGATTTTTTTTATGATTATTGAAATACAGGCCGACGCGCGCCAAACTCATCGCCGGTTTTTTAAGCGTACCCGCGAAAATTAGATTATCCAAGGTCTCGCCGCGCAATTGCTTTGCTTCGCGTTCACCTAAAACCCAGCGCATCGCGTCGATGACATTCGATTTTCCCGAACCGTTCGGCCCCACGATAGCCGTTACCTGTGACGGAAATTCCAAAACGGTCTTTCCGGCGAAAGACTTGAATCCCTGGAGTTCCAAACGGGTTAAGAAATTATCCATCCCAATTTTTCTTTCACATAGACCAAAGCGTT
>JBBTRY010000021.1:0-4937 GCA_038064955.1 Patescibacteria group bacterium | reverse complement strand
GTTCGGGAGCGGGAATGAGCGTGGTGGCGAACAAATTCCTGCATATCCGGGCGGCTTTTGCTTCATCACCCGACCAGGCCTTTGACGGTCGGAAGGAGGATGATACCAATATTCTTTCGCTCGGCGCGAATTATATCGACGAGGAAATGGCGAAGAAAATAGTTTTAACCTGGCTCGAGACGCCCTACGCGGGCGAGGATCGTTTCCAGAGAAGGCTCGAAGAAATATCCCGCCTGGAAGAGAAATTGATTTCGCCAGTTTCGGACGACAACGCTCCGCTGTCCAAAATATCATGGAGGTAATCGTCGGTATAAATTGTCTGGACTTCGAATGCGTCCGGAAGCATTGGGACGCGGCCGCCGCGCTCGGCGTTCGCAGTGTCCAGATTGACGTGGCGGACGGCAAATTCGTGCCGGTCAAGACCTGGGATAGCCCGGCGGAGTTGGCGGAACTCACGAAGAGGAATCCCGAAATTTCGGTAGAAATCCATCTGATGGTGGAAAAGCCGGAGCTGATTTTTGAAAATTGGCTCAAAGCCGGAGCGAAGAAATTGGTGGTGCATTACGAGAGCGGCCCAAAAAGCCTGGGTTTCGTCCAGAAAGCCGCCAAAAGTTTTTACGGAGCGGAAACTATCATAGGCATCGGACCGGACACTAATATTGAAGAAATCGTGAAATCGAAGAATTTGGACCTCAATTTTTCGGTTCAATTAGTGGCTGTTCCGCTGGGATTTTCGAGCGGAGAATTCGCTCGGAACACCATCGAAAAGATAAAGCACATAAAAAGCCTTTGGCCGAACGTGAAGATAATAATCGACGGCGGGATGAATCCAGACACGGCGGAACAGGTGAAAGACGCCGGTGCCGACGCAGTTGTGGCCGTATCCTATGTTTGGAACGGGGATTCGCCGGAGGAAAATTACCGAAAATTATGCGCCATTTGAACCCCCCACATAACCGAATCATAATGGATAATCTGAAAGGTCATACTCAGTTATGTGGGAGATGAAGAAACATCCGAAATTCATATTCGTGACGGGGGGCACCGTCTCCGGTTTGGGTAAGGGGGTTACGGTGGCTTCGATTTCCGCGCTCCTCAAATCCCGTGGAATTTCCGTTCTGCCGCTGAAGATAGACCCGTATCTCAACAAGGACGCCGGCACGATGAATCCCTATCAGCACGGCGAAGTTTTCGTTACGGACGATGGCGCGGAGACCGATTTGGACCTGGGACATTACGAAAGATTTACCGGACTGAACTTGTCCCGCGATTCCAATTTTACGACCGGCGCCGTTTATGAAGAAGTCATCCATCAGGAACGACAGGGGAATTTTTTAGGCAAGACCATCCAGATCATTCCTCATATCACGGACGAGATAAAAAAAAGGGTAATCGGCGCAGCTAAGCGGCATAAAGCCGATGTTTGTATCGCGGAGATCGGCGGCACGGTGGGCGACATCGAAGCCGAGCCGTTCCTCGAGACCATCCGGCAGATATTAAGGGAAGAGGGCAGCGACAATGTAATATTCGTCCACGTCGTCAAGATGGACTACATCTATCCATCCGACGAAGCGAAGACGAAACCGATTCAGCAATCCGTCGCGGTTTTCCGCGAGCGCGGCATTCAGCCGGACTTTCTGGTAGTGCGCTGCAAACGGCCGCTTACCCGGGAAAATTTTGAAAAAATATCGCTTTTTACCAACGTGCCGGAAGAAAGAGTGATTCCGGCGCTGGACGTGGAGATCCTCTATGAGGTTCCGTTAAACTTCAAAAAATCGAGATTCGATGATTATCTCCTGGAACGGCTCGGCATTCGCGGTCGGAAACGGGATATGAGGAAATGGCAGAGGGCCATCGGCAAGATAAAGAGAGCGGGGAAAAAAGTAAAAATCGCCCTCGTCGGGAAATACGTGGGAAACAGCGACGCCTACATATCCGTTGAGGAAGCGATAAAAACGGCGGCGGGGCACGCCGGCGCGAAGGCGGAGATAATCCACGTTGAATCGGAAACGGATGACGTTTTAAAGAAGATAAAAACCGCGGATGGCATCGTCATCCCCGGCGGTTTCGGCAAGCGCGGCATAGAGGGCAAGATAAAAGCCGTCCGTTTCGCCCGCGAGAACAATATTCCCTTGCTGGGGCTTTGCCTTGGTCTTCAGGTGGCCGTGATAGAATTCGCGAGAAACGTCTGCGGAATGAGGAATGCAAACAGCACGGAGTTCGACCCGAAAACGCCCCATCCCGTGATTGACATCCTGCCGTCCCAGAAAGGAATAAAAGAAATGGGAGGCACGATGCGGCTGGGGAGCGCGACCGCCGTTTTGGGAAAAAATTCGAGAGTAGCATCGCTTTATAAGGGCAATCGGATCGCGGAGCGCCATCGCCATCGTTACGAAGTGAATCCGGAATATCACGGGAAACTTTCGAAGGGCGGGCTCGTTTTGAGCGGAATTAATACCCAAGACAAGCGCCTGGTGGAATTTATTGAACTGCCCAAGCACCGGTTTTTCGTGGCCACTCAAGCCCATCCGGAATTCAAATCCAGGTTCATAGAACCGCATCCGCTCTTTTTGGGACTCGTGAAAGCCGTGCTCGGAAGGAAATAGTCCGCCATCTGGGTTATAATTAAAGGAATGAATCCCCCACATAACCAAGACCATAATTCAAAAGGTCATAAGAATAATTCCAGAATTGCGATGGTATCGCAGTCCTGGTTATGTGGGGGATGAAACCGATCCACGACGGAAGATTGGAATATCTGGAAGAACTGGCCAACAAGATCCGTGAGAAGGTTGTTGAGATGCTTCTGGAGGCCGGTTCGGGTCATTCGGCCGGGCCTCTGGGAATGGCGGATATCTTTACCGCCTTTTATTTTCATATCCTGAGTCACGACCCGAAAAAACCCATGTGGGCGGAGCGGGACAGGTTGGTGCTCTCAAACGGTCATATCTGCCCGGTTTTATACGTCACGCTGGCCTATGCCGGCTATTTCCATTTGGAAGAACTCAAGACTTTACGAAAGCTGAACACGCGTCTCCAGGGTCATCCGCACCGCTTGGCTTTGCCGGGGATTGAAACAACTTCTGGTCCCCTGGGTTCCGGCCTTTCGCAGGCCATCGGCATGGCGCTTGCGGCGAGACTGGATTCAACCCATTCGACAAGCTCAGGGCAAGGAAAATATCGCGTCTATTGCCTCACCTCCGACGGCGAGCATCAGGAGGGAAATCATTGGGAGGCCGTGATGTTTGCCGGAAAGAATAAAATGAATAATCTTACGGCCGTCGTGGACCGGAACAACATTCAGATAGACGGGTTTACGGAAAACGTGATGCCGCTCGAATCTTTGAAAGCGAAGTACGAAGCGTTCAATTGGAATGTACTTGAGATTGATGGGCACAATATGCGGGACTTGGTGGACGCGATATCCGAAGCCGAGGCAATCTATGAAAAGCCGACCGTGATAATCGCCCATACGATTCCCGGGAAGGGCGTGAGTTTCATGGAGCGCGACTACAAGTGGCACGGCAAACCACCGAACAAGGAAGAAGCGAAAAAAGCGCTTCACGAATTGCGGACGCTGGGCCGGAGGATAAAAAGTGAACACGAATAATATGTTAAATCCACAATTACATCTAAACCCCAAGTTATTTGATGCTGATGTGGAACAAAAGCCCATTCGAGACGGCTATGGTGACGGAATAGTGTTGGCCGGCGATTCGGATAAAAACGTGGTCGCGCTTTGCGCGGATCTCATGGAATCCACCCGGAGCGAGGCCTTCGCGAAAAAATTCCCGGAGCGATTCTTCGAGATTGGGGTGGCCGAGCAGAATATGGCTACGATTGCGGCGGGTTTGGGTGTCTCCGGCAAAATTCCCTTCATCGCCTCTTACGCGACCTTCTCGCCGGGGCGGAACTACGAGCAAATCCGCACGACCATCGCTTATAACGATTCCAATGTGAAAATCGCGGGCCATCACGCGGGCATCTCCGTGGGGCCGGACGGCGCGACCCATCAGGCGACGGAAGACATCGCGATAATGCGTGTAATGCCGAATATGAAGGTTTTCGTGCCGTGCGATTCCATCGAGGCGAAGAAGGCGACCTTGGCGGCCGCGAAGATCTGGGGCCCTGTCTACTTGAGGTTCGCGCGGGAAAAATCACCGGTCATTACTACCGAAGCGACGCCGTTTATGCCAGGGAAGGCGCAAATATTCTGGCAATCGAAAAAACCGCAAGTGGTAATTATCGCCTGCGGAGTGCTGGTTTATAACGCGCTTCTCGCGGCCAGGGAGCTCGAGAAGGAAAAAATCGGCACGGTGGTTCTGAACAGCCCGTCCATAAAGCCGTTGGATGAAAAGACTATTTTGGGTTTGGTTTCAAAATACCCGGCTGTCGTGACGGTAGAGGAACACCAGATTCACGGAGGATTGGGCGGAGCGGTGGCGGAATTGTTCGCGAAGCGCCATCCGGTTCCGATGGAATTTGTGGGTCTGAAAGATACCTTCGGCGAATCCGGCTCACCAAAGGAGTTGATTGAAAAATATGGCATGGGCGTGAAGGATATCAAAAACGCCGTTATAAGAACCCTGAAGAGAACTTATGAGGTTTAACCTCGTAAGAAAACCAAATCTCGTTATTCTAAAATTAAATCTTTAATTTTCCCTAAGTTCATTTCTTTGAGCCATTTAATAGTATCTTTCTTGTATTGTTTATGACCATCGAAAAAATCCAAAAGGAATTTTCTTTGAGTTACTGAAGGAAAGTTTTTCTTGCCGATATAATCCGGAAAACTCGACCAACGATAATTTTCTAAAAAATCCATCGCTTCTTTGTAATTTTTAATTTCTCTTTCTCGCCATTCAGGAAATTTAATATCTAAAGGATTAAGATGAATATAATAGGGGAGATGAATAAAATGAGAGTCTTTTTCAACTAAA
>JBBTRY010000020.1:0-13573 GCA_038064955.1 Patescibacteria group bacterium | reverse complement strand
TAAAAATCTCCGAGAATCCCGTTTTTGATTATTGGGTGGATGCCCAAACTCAAGAGATCTACTATCTGAACCCCGACGGCCAGATCTTCTCGGCCAAGAGCGGGGCCGATCTAGAAATCACTCAGCAAAAACTAAGCGCGCCCAACTTCATCAAACTTTCTCCGAATGGCCAGCGAGTCCTTATGGCCTTCGGCGACCCCCGCCTCCCACAGTGGGGAGTGTTTGATGTGATTGACAAGGCCTGGCGCCCGCTCCCGGAAAACATCCTGAACACCACCTGGGGAGGTAACAGTGATACTCTTCTAAGTTTTGTGAAGAATGGCAATAATATCAATCTTTCTTCCGTGGGGATCTCCCAAAATCCGCCGACCTACAAAATTTTATTGAAAGATATGCGTTTCCAAGATGTGAGACTGGATTCTTTATCTTCCAATAGTTTGATCATTGAAGAAAATTCTTCAGTTACTTATGCCGGCCGGATCTGGAACTTGAATCTCAAAGACCTTTCGCTTTCTTCTCTTTTCTCTCCGGAGAGCGGTTTGATGGTAAGAATATCGCTGGACAAGATGGTTTTATTCATCTTCTCCTCGAGCGGCGGCTTCCGAATCCTGGATACCAAGACCCTGGGTCTTGCGACCCCGTTGCCTTTTTCAACTCTGCCCTCCAAATGTTCACCGGACTCGGTCGTTATCTACTGTTTTGTTCCCCAGGATGACGCTTTCCGAAACGCTGCTTTGCCGGACGATTATTTCCAGAACAAGTTCCGTACCAAAGATATCCTCTACAAGATCAATTTAGCGACCGATGACGTGGGCCCCGTCGCGCTTCCTGGGAATGCCGGCGATCTGATAGACGCCAAAAACCCATTCGTAAGCGGTGGCAATCTCTACTTCATAAACCGGTACGATAATTCTCTTTACTCCCTGACTGTCCGATAAGGGGTTTTAGACAATAAGCTGGATAATGATATGGCGTTCCTTGCCCATTCCTACACTCTCGGTTTTGAGATCGGGGCGAGTAGAAATTTCCACGTGCACTAGGCGACGCTCATAGGCATTCATCGCCGGAAGGGCGATCTCCGATTTGGTCATTACGGCTTTTTTAGCGGCTGCTTTGGCTAATTCAACGATAAGCCGCTCCCGTTCGCGGCGGTAATAGTTTATATCCACCACGTAAGCCGGCTGTTTGTCCCTGTGAGCCATCAAATTGACCAAGTGCTCCATGGCCGGCAGGACGGAGTCAAGATTGGAGCGAATAACCTCATCGTCCGCCATTATCAGTATCTTGCGGTGTTCATCCTCAATGGTGATTTCTGGGGCATAAAAGCCCGCTAAATCAACCAGTTTTTTTATTTTTTCCCCAAATTCCATACGAAGTAAGATTACTTCGCTTTGGGAAAAATTTCAACCCTGCGTCTTTTTGTTTATAAACCATTGCTGGCCGATGGAAAAAAGATTAGATACGGCCCAATAAAGACCTAGCGCTGAAGGAAGATTCCAAAGAACAACGATGGTAATAACCGGGCCGGCATACATCATTATTTTCTGATTGGCCGCGACGGGCCCCCTCATCATCATTTTCATCTGGAGATACTGGAGAATAGCGGCCAGTGCCGCGAGTGCCAAACTTTTCTCGTCCAAATTCAAAAAACCCGCGAAGTAATGGCTTTCAAAAACGGCCGCGCCTATCTCTTTCGTGAATATGCTGAAGAGGGCGAAAAATACGGGAAGTTGGATTATTAGGAAAATTATGCTCGAGAAAGGATTGATATTATGCTCTTTATAAAGCGCCATCAGCTCTTTGGCCTGCTTTTCCTTGTCGTCTTTGTGATCCAGTTGGATTTTTTTGACGTGGGGTTGAATCTTCTGGATTATCGTCTGGTCTTTGGCGCCTTTATAAAATATTGGTAAGAGCACCAGCCGGACGAGAATGGTTAGGATGATTATAGCGAGTCCGAGATCATGAAAAGAGAGGTTTTGGTATATAAAAACCAAAAGCCATAAAATGGGCTGATAAACATAAGTGTTGAATAAAGCAATCATTTTTATACCTGGCTCAGCACATCTTTTTTAATCTCGGCGAAGGTTAGTTTGGCCGCGGCCGGGCGGGCCATCACCCGGAAGCTTGTTTTTGTTTTTTTTGATATAGGTAAAAGTATCGCTCTTATTCTTCGTTTCATTAGGTTCCGTTCCGTCGCTTTCTTGAGGGTGTTTTTCCCAACCACCACTGTCACGTGTCCGGCTCCTTTGTCAATTGGGCTGGTTTTAACCGTAAAATACACCTTAAACCGAGAGCTTGGTTCTACCTTTCCGGCGACGTCTCGTAAGCACGCTCCGTCCGCCCGGCGTCCGGCTGCGTTTTAAGAATCCGTGCGTCCGGCTGCGTTTTCTTTTTTTGGGCTGATAGGTTCTTTTTGGCATCTTCGTAGATTATTTTTGAATTGTATATTAAGAAAATTTAAATATCAACCTGGTCAACAGCTTGTGCACAGTTAAGGCACAAAAGGGGTGATTGTGCCATATTGGCAATCGCGGCATTTCTCTCTATGATTAACCGGAAAGTATCTTTATGATGAACACCAATCAACTTTGGGAAGCGGTTTTAGGAGAAATTGAAATCCAGATTTCACGGCCGAATTTTCTAACCTGGATGAAAAATAGTCAGTTGCTCCAAAAAAACGAGAAGGATGGCGTAGTGTTGGTGGGTCTTCCGAATAATTTTGCGAAGGAGTGGGTTAAAAGCCGCTATCATAAGATAATTCTCGGTTCTCTTAGAAATTTGGATGGTTCGATAAAAAACGTGGATTATGCCGTCACAAGTCAAAATGCTGCGAACCTGCCGTTAAAAAAATTTAGGGTTACAGCGGAGGTGGAGAAGCCCCAGTCGTCGCTCATTGAATTGAAAATAGATCCTAAAACAAATCTGAACCCAAAATATTTGTTCAATTCATTCATAGTCGGCTCATCGAACGAGTTAGCTTACGCGGCCGCGCAGGCGGTGGTGAAAGATGTGGGGAAAAAATATAATCCGCTTTTCGTTTATGGCGGAGTTGGTCTCGGAAAAACCCATCTCATCCAAGCAATGGGCAATGAGATTGCAAATGTTTATGGTGGCTCGGTAAACGTCCTCTACACATCTTCGGAAAAATTTATAAACGATGTGGTTTGGGCTGTCCGGAATAAGAGAATGGATGATGTGAAAAAAAGATATCGGGACGTGGATGTGCTTATTATCGATGACATTCAATTCATCGCGGGCAAACCAACAACCGAGCAGGAATTTTTCTATACTTTCAACACACTTCACGAAAATAACAAGCAGATAGTGATTTCTTCCGATCGACCCCCGTCCGCAATCCCCACACTAGAAGAAAGACTCCGTTCCCGTTTTGAGGGGGGGATGATTGTTGATGTTTCCTATCCGGACTATGAAATGCGGCTGGCAATTCTGAAAACTAAAGCACTTCAAAGTGGGGTTTTTGTTGATGAAAAAGTATTGGAGCAAATTGCCACCCGAATCCAGAAGAATATTCGAGAATTGGAGGGGGTTTTCAATAAAGTCATATTTTATGAGCAGGTGAAGAATGAAAAAATCAGCGTTAAGAAATTGGATGAAATAATCAATGAGGTGGTTCAGGTTTCGCCGAAAAACATTACTGTGAGCGATATAATAAAATTGGTGGCCGACTTCTTCGAGGTTCCAGTTGCAGACATCACCGACCGGAGCCGGAAACAGGGGGTGGTGGAACCCCGCCAAATCGCGATGTATTTGATGCGCGATATGTTGAAGCTATCCTACCCCCATATCGGCGAAAAACTCGGCAAACGCGATCACACCACTGCCATTCACGCCTGCGAGAAAATAAAAAGAGAAATAAACCAAAATCCCGGACTTAATCAAAAAATAATGTTAATAAAAGAAAGATTGTATAAAATGTAGAAGGGTTGTGGAAAAAAATCTGATAAAAAATAAATGAAAAAATTAATTTCGGAAAATATCAATAAAAAGTCCCCGAGTGGGGATTGGGATATCCACACGTTACCAAACGGCAAAAAACCAAATAACCGTTATTCTAATTGAAATAAATTGAGCGGAAAGTTATCCACAATACTAATACCACTACTATGAATTTAATAATATTAAGAACTAACTTACTAGACGGATTAAGCTCTGTTGAGCGGGCAATTGGGGAGAACACTAACTTACCAATCCTGAAGGATATTTTAATAAAAACCCGGGAAAATAAAATCGAGTTTATATCCACCAATCTGGAGTTGGCAATCGAAGCGTCGGTTTCCGGTAAAATAATTGAAAAAGGCGAAGTAACCGTCCCATTTTCCATATTTAACTCAACCATTAAAAACCTAAACACCGAAAGAATAACCCTAGAAGAAAAAGGTAAAAAACTTATTGTAAAGACGGATAATTATGAAGCCATTATGCAAATCCACAATCCAAAAGAATTTCCAATTATCCCCTCTATTTCCAATGAAAATCACAGTATAAAAATAAACACAAAAGATTTAAAAGAAGCGATAGGAAGTGTTATTATCGCAGCTCAATACTCCGATATTCGGCCGGAGATAAGTGGAGTTTTTATGAAATATTCAGATGAAACACTGACATTTGCCGCTACCGACGGCTTCCGGCTTTCGGAAAGAAAATTGAACCAAAAACAAACCAAAGCCAATATGGAAGATTTTTCCGTGATTGTTCCGCTCAAAACCGCGAACGAGGTTATGAGAATGTTCAACAAAGATGAGGAGATAGAAATATTCATCGATCCAAATCAAATAATGTTCCGCGCCCAAACCGAAAAAGTCATTTCAAGGTTAATTGACGGAACATTTCCCGATTACCAGTCCGTCATCCCAAAACAAATTCAAAACGAGGTGTCGGCCGAAAGAAACGAGTTAGTGAACGCTCTAAAGCTCGCGAGCGGTTTTTCCGGAAGAGCGAACGATGTCACGATTAAAATCGGAGAAGGAAATAAATTTTTGGAAATTTATTCTTCCGATAATATTTTGGGGGAGAACTGCTACAAAGTGCCGGCGAAAACAAAAGGAGAAAAATTTTCCCTAGTTTTCAATTGGCATTATGTTTTGGACGGTTTGAAAATATACAAAAGCCCCGAAATTACGATTGGTGTAAACTCGTCCGATAAGCCGGTTGTGATAAAAAGTGAGAATGAACCAGGACTTATATACGTGGCGATGCCGATAAAAAGTTAAAAATACCAGCTTCCCAATTTATGAACTGGGGGTCATCGGCTGGATTTTGCGGCGGAGGTCCCAAAGGATTTTTTTTGTCCACATAATAAAGTATCGAATGAATTCCTAAACCACTTATATATTGGCCGTTTAATACCGGTTTCAAAACCACTTCTACTGGGTCGGGGTTGTTAAAGGGCTCGCTTGAATATTTAGTTATCACTTCTTTTAGGAACGCGCTCCAAATTGGGACAGCCGCCAGAATACTAGTACCCTTTTTTTGCATGGGAGTGTTGTTGTTGTTTCCGGCCCAAACCCCAACCACAAGCGACGGAGTGTAACCCATCGCCCAAGCGTCGCGATAATCATTCGTAGTGCCGGTTTTAAGAGCCACATCATAGCCGGGAAAAACCGTGAGACCAAGGCTGTTTTGGAATAAACCAGCCCGCAAGCCACCATCCGAAAGAATTTTATTTATCATTCGTGGATACTGCTGATTAATCACTTTCTCCGCGTTGTCATGATAACTTTCCAAAACATTTCCCCTATCATCCGATATTTCAAGGATGGAGGTTTGGTTGTGCCGGATCCCATCCTGAGAAAGAGTCGAATAGGCATTTACCAAATCTATTAGTTTTACCTCGCCGCCGCCCAAAACAAGAGATAATCCGTAGCGCCAGGTATCATTCAAAGTGGTAATGCCAAACTTATGAGTATTTACGAGAAAATCTTTTATTCCAACCAAATATAAAGTCTTTACTGCCGAAATGTTTATTGATTGGGCCAGAGATTGTTCCATTGAAACCGGCCCAACAAAAGGATCAAAGTCCTGGGGGTGGAAACACTCATCGTTTTCTGTTTCATTGAAGTTGGGGATAATGGGGCATTTGGAGTTGTTTGGGAGGAATTCAGTCGGCACATCGAACAATATTGTTTGAGGTGGATAACCTTTCTCAAAAGCAGTCATATAAGCAAATGGCTTCAGAGCTGAACCGGGCTGGCGCAGGCCCTGAACCGCGACATTGAAATTTCCGCCATTCTCGGTATCAAAGTAGTCTTTAGAGCCCACCAAAGCCAGAATTTGACCCGTTTTGGGGTCTTGAGCCACCAAACTCGCGTTCTTCCCGCCGTAAAGCGATTCGTTTCGATTAGCACCTTCCGTAATGACCCTTTCCGCAATTTCCTGCATAGACCAATCCAGAGTTGTTATAACCTTAAAGCCGCCGCTCATTACGGCGTCCTCACCATATTTATTCACCAAATACTCTTTGACCATAAGCGAAAAATGCGGAGCTTTAATGGAACCTAAGGAAGGCGGCGCAAATTTTATTTTTTCTTTTTTTGCCTGATCACGTTCTTTTTCTGTAATTCTTCCAAGTTCGGCCATTCGGTTAAGAATACCGTCTTTTCTGGATAAAACCTCATCCAAATGGCTTCCCCAGGGAGAATAATAACTGGGCGCTTTTGTAAGCCCTGCCAAAAGAGCCGACTCAGCTAAGCTAATGTTTTTTACCGACTTTGAAAAAAAAGTTTGGCTGGCGGCCTCCACTCCGTAAGCGTTTGAACCATAAGGAATTTGATTCAGGTAAAGATTCAACACCTCATCCTTGGAATATCTCGATTCCATTTGAATTGCGAGCACCAACTCTTTTAATTTTCTGGTTATGGTTTTTTCGGACGATAAAAAAACATTTTTGGCGAGTTGTTGAGTGATGGTCGAACCCCCCTGCCTAAAACTTAAATTTTTTATGTCCACCCATAAAGCCCTCAATATTCCGCGCCAATCGAAAGCCGGCCGGCTGTAAAAATCATCGTCTTCGGTCGCGATAGTCGCCTGTTTTAATGTGTCGGGAATTTCTTCAAAGGGCACAATAGTTCTCTTTTCTTCCCCGTGAATTTCATAAAGGACGGTCTCGCCCGTTCTGTCATAAAGTTTCGTGGATTGGCTGATTTGTCGGGTTTCGAATTGATCGGGCGTTGGGAGGTCGCGGATGATTATGACCGCATAAACGACGCCCACGGCGGCGAGACTGACCGCCACAATCGAGCCGATAAGAAGCGCGGAGATTAAAAAACGCTTCCGCCTTATTTTCCCGGATTTTATTTTTTTCATCCCAATAGTTAAATTTTATAGCGCGTTTTGAGCGCGCGGAGCGGAAAAAAATGCCCTACTTAAAAAACCTCTTCTTCGCTGGGTGTTTCTATTAAATCATCGTCCGCGCCAAAACCGTCGTTTTCCTCTACGCTCGGAAGTGGCGACTCTCCCGCCTCCGTTTCCTCCTCCTCTTCTTCGTCGGAAAGGTTCAGTGTGCGCGGTTCTAATTCCGTGATAACCATTTTTTTTTCGAATAAACGACCTTTTTAATTAAAAATTAATTGATTGGGGATAGTATAAGGGACGGTTCGGAGATGTCAATCCCTTAATAACCATAATATGAGATCAATAATTCGAAACAGCGATGGCCGTAGCCAAGGCATCCGTCTCATCATCCAGGAGGCCGGCTATTTCCATTTTAAGGAACAAGCCCACCATCTTAGCAACAGCTTTTTTGTTGGCTCGGCCGTCGCCGGTGACGGATAGTTTAATAGATGAAGGGGATAATTCAACAAGTCTCAGTTCGTGGGCGGCCGCCACCTTCACGATTATTCCCCGGGCTTGAGCGACAAAAACCCCGGTTTTTTTGTTTTTATTCATAAATATTTTTTCCAAACCAACCAGGTCCGGCTTGGTTTTTTTTATAAATTTTTCCATATCCTTCTCCAATGCCAGAAGCTGGTTTCCAAGAGTGGTCTTGGTGGGTATTTTAAAAAGACCGCTTTCAAGCCAGATAAAATCCCCCCTCTCCTTCTTTATCAGTCCGTAGCCGGCTCGAACGCTCCCCGGGTCAATACCCAAAATCGTCATTAGGATTTTATGGTTGGCAGAATAACGGAGAATGAGGTGCCTCGGCCTGGCTGGGAAATGACTGAGATTTTTCCGCCTTGGCCTTCGATTATATTTTTCGTTATGTAGAGCCCTAAACCACTTCCGTTCGGTTCCATTTGAATTACGTTTGTTCCCCGATAGAATTTTTGGAAAAGTTTTTTTATTTCTTCTTCTGGTATACCCACACCCGTGTCTTTTATAACCAACTTGGCATAATAGCTAACCGGATCGCTCTCGAGTGAAACAACCACCTCCCCGTTTTTGACGTTGTATTTCATCGCGTTGTCCAAAAGATTGGCAAAAGCAATTCCCATAAGCTCTTTGTCGATACGGACGCGGAATACCTGGTTTCCCGGCGAGAAAACAATCTTTATTCCATATTCTTTAGCCGCAAGCTCGGATTGTTTTGTTATTATTCCGACAAATTCGGCCAGGTCCGTTTCCTCAAAATTAAAACCAAAGCGACCCTCCTCAATACGGGCAGCGTTCAATAGGTCGTTCACGATTTTAAGCGAACGCTCGGTAAGTTGCCACCCCTCTTTAGCTAAATTGGCCGCCTCCGCCATGTCCGGTTTTTCGCCCCCCAATATTTTGTTCAAACTTTCGAAAGACCAATTAATGGCCGTAAGCGGCGTGCGGAGTTGGTGGGCCGCCACGGAAATGAACTCCGACTTCGAATCCAAGACGCCTTTTTCCCGGGTCATGTCCGTCACAAGCTTCATAAACGCGACCACCTCATTCTTATCGTTTATAACTCTATTTAAGACCGTCCGGAGTTCCGTACGAGGCTCCTCGAGAGTTATGTCTATTATCTGGGGCCAGCCGTTCGCCGAAATTGTCGCCATAGATGGGGCAAGCGACGGGAAGATTATTTGGGTGAGTGTTCGCAGGCGGGGGTTGTTTATCAAGCCCGGTTCAATGGTTTTTCCAAGCGTCTCCTCGGCCGATATTCCAGTAATCTTGAGAGCCGCCTCATTCATGCTCAAAATAGTGAAGTTGGTGTCGTAAATTATCACTCCGTCGCGGATATTCTCCATTATCGTTTCCATCTCGAAATCTTTCATCCGGTTCGGCGGCTCACCTTTTTTTTTGAAAATTGAGAATAAATTAAACATTTTCGTATTTTTGGAGATCTCCCCAGTTTTTTCCGGTCTTGGCCTCTACCTTGAGCGGCAAAGACAAAGCTTGTCCGGATAAGGGATAAATTCCCTCCATTAAATCCCTGAAGAGCGGAACGGTTTCTTTCAGAATATCATCCCGCACCTCGAACAGCAATTCGTCGTGAATGGTGAGAATGAGCCGTGCTTTATCCCCGAACCACCTCCTGTTCTTCATCAGTTCAAACGATTTTATCATCGCCATTTTCAAGATATCCGCGTTCAGGCTTTGAAGAGGCATATTGACCGCCGCCCGTTCTATTTCGCCCATAACCTTAGGGTGGCTGGTACCCGTCCAAAAATATCTTCGCCGTCCATTCAAATTTTCCACATAACCCCGGGCCTTGGCTTCCGTTTTGATTTTTTCCTGCCATTTTTTTATCTTCGGAAATTCACGGTAATAGCCGTCAATAAACCTTCTCGCTTCGAGAAAACTCACGCCCGCCGACTGAGCAAAGGCCCGCGGACCCATGCCGTAAACGACGCCAAAATTCAAGGTCTTTCCGAGCCGTCTTTCCGATTGAGTAATCTTTTCAAAAGGGATTTTAAGGACGCGCGAAGCGGTCAAAGAATGAATATCCTGATTATTTTCAAAAGCAGAAAGCAAGCCCTCCTCGAGCGTCATATGGGCCAGAAGCCTTAATTCCAGCTGGGCATAATCGAAAGAAGCGAAGGTAAAACCTGGGCTCGCGACGAAAGCCTCACGCAGTTCCTTGGACCAGCTCGATTCCTGGGGCACGTTCTGGAGATTGGGTTTTTCGGAAGCCAGCCGGCCGGTTGCCGCACCGGTCTGAATAAAATTCGTCCTTACTCGGCCGTCTTTTTCCTTGGCTTGGAGCAGAGGCTCGACATAAGTGGATTTTATTTTGAAAGTTTCCCGATATTCCAGAATCTCCGGAATTATCGGATGGGCGTCTTTGAGCGACAAAAGCACTTCTTCCGAAGTTGAACGCCGCCCCGTCGGGGTCTTTTTATTTTTCGCCGGTTTTATCTTGAGCTTGTCAAAAATTATCTCCGCTATCTGCTGGGAAGAATTTATATTGAAACTTTCACCCGCCGCTTTGTGGATTTTTTCGGTGAGTAAGTCTATTTTTTCAGCCATTTTTTTACCAAGTGCTGCTAATCTCCCCGCATTAACCGAAATACCCCAAGTTTCCATCCAGGCTAAAACCGGCACGAGCGGCATCTCTATCTTGTGGAAAATATTTTCCAAACCATTCTTTTTTAATTCTCTTTCCATGACGAAGAAAAGTTCCTCCGCGCTGTCTTTTGAAAATCTTTCCGTAATTGCCGCGGGTCCGAAATCCATCTCGTCGGAATTTAAAACCCAGGCGGCGATTCCCAAGTCGAAGATTTTTTCAGGAAGGTTCTTTTTCTCCCTTATAAATTTTTTTATGATGGGTTTCCAGCTCCACGCCACTTCGAAATCTTTGAATTTATGCGTTTCATCTTTTTTTTCCAACTCGAAAATGAAGAGTCCTTGATTCAGGGGTTTGGGTCGTTTTTCTTCCCCACCGTTCAGTCGGCGGACGAGGCTCTCAAATCCCAAAGATTCGAAATACGGCGGAAGGATGTTTTTATCGAATTCTGAATACGCGACATCTTCCAGATCCGCCTCAATCGGCGTATCACAGTTTATAGTGCCGAGTTTTTTGGAGAAAAGTGCCTCTTTTTCGAAAGGCCGGATTTTTTTGGCGGCCGGGTCGTCTTTCGGCATTTTTTTGAAGAGATTTTCCAGGTGGCCGTATTTTTTGAGGAATTCCTCGGCGGTTTTTGGTCCAATACCCCTCACACCCGGAATATTGTCGGAGGTGTCGCCAACCAAACCCTTGTAATCAGTCATTTGGTCGGGATTTAGGCCATATCTCTCAATAACCGCTTTTTCGTCGTAAAGCTGGGTTTCGCTTACCCCCTTTTTTAATATCTGAACGACAATATGCTCCCCATCCACCAGTTGAAGTGTGTCCAAGTCGCCGGTCAGAACGACTATCTGGAGATTGCGCTCTTTTTCGAATTTTTTCGCGAAAGTCCCGATTATGTCATCCGCCTCGAAACCCGGTTTTTCAAAGAATTTCACGCCGAATTTTTCAAAGAGATTATGAGCCTCGATAATCTGACTCACAAGCTCGTCGGGCGCCTTGGGGCGGTGGGCCTTGTATTCCTCGAACATCTCTTTCCGGAAGGTTGGTTCGGGCCGGTCGAAGGCCGCGATAACGAAATCCGGTTTCAAATTTCCACCCAATGTTTTAATCAAAATGCTCGCAAGTCCGTAGAGCGCGCCCGTGGGCCGCCCGCCTTTGGCCGTAAGCGGCGGAAGCGCGTGGAATGCCCGATGAATGAGCGAGTTGGCGTCGATTAAGAGAAGTCTCCTCATTTGAAAATTATTACCCGTTCGTTTTCTTTTTTCCCATGGCGAAATTCCAACCATCGAATTTTTCTCGGAAGCGCTTTTTTTATTTTCTCCGGCCACTCGATGAGCATGACGGATTTCGGCAAGGAAAGGATTTCTTCGAAATTCAGATGCTTCAATTCCGAAGACTTTTTGATCCGATAAGCATCCATATGAAAAAGATGGGCGCGGGATTTTTTTCGGAGCAGGTAGTGGCGGAAGATTATAAAAGTCGGACTCATGATCCTGTTTTTTATTCCCAGTCCCCGAGCGAAACCCTGGATGAAGGTGGTTTTGCCGGAACCCAAATCTCCCTTTAGGCCGACGACAATCGGACAGGAGGATTTTTCTTTTAGGATTTTTTTGGCGAAATTAAAACCCAGTTCTTTTGTTTTAGAGGGGGAGTTGCTTGTCATTGCGGGGTATTTTGAGATGGTCGTAGGCCAAGGGAGTCGCGATGCGTCCGAGGGGCGAGCGGTGAAGGAGGCCGAGTTTCATGAGAAACGGCTCGAAGACCCCCTCAACCGTCTCCATTTCCTCGTTTAAGGCTGCCGCGATGGTTTTCAAACCCACCGGGCCGCCGTTGAATTTCTTGATGATTATCCCCAAAAGCTCCCGATCAGTCTCTTCAAGGCCTAATTCGTCCACATCGAGCATTTCAAGCGTCTTTTTGACCGCTTCCTCGTCGATATTCCTGTTTTTATAGACTTGGGCGTAGTCGCGGGCGCGCTTCAGGAGGCGGTTGGCTGTTCTCGGCGTGAAGCGCGAGGCCTGGGCGAGCTTCGTGATAGCTCCCCTAGTTATTTTCACGCCCAATATCTCGGCCGAACGCCCGACAATTTTTTCGATATCCTCGGGCCGGTAATAATCCAATCTGAAGGTGGCGCCGAAGCGTGAGCGGAGGGGAGCGGAAAGCGGGTTGATGCGCGTCGTTGCGCCGATCACCGTGAAGGGCGGCAAATCAAGACTGAAAGTTTTGGCCGAAGGTCCCTTACCCACGATGAGATGGAGTTTCCGGCTCTCGAGCGCCGGATACAATATTTCCTCGATCATTTTGTTCACGCGATGAATTTCATCGATGAAGAGGATTTCGTTCGGTTCGAGGTTTGAGAGTATTGCGGCAATGTCGCCCGCCTTCTCGAGTGCCGGTCCGGAAGTGGAGCGCACGTTCGCATTCATTTCTTTGCCGACAAGATAGGCAAGCGTTGTTTTGCCCAATCCGGCTTGGCCGTAAAATAAAAGATGGTCGGTCGTCTCCCCGCGCCCCTTTGCCGCATCAATAATGAGGCGCAGATTCGCTTTCACTTTTTCCTGGCCGACATAATCCTCCCACCGGCTCGGTCGGAGCAGAAGTTCCAAATTCACATCCTCGCCCGCGGTTTTCTTCGTTTCTTTTTCCACAATATAGTAATTATACAAGGTATTAACCCCCACACCTAGGCTCTAGGTGTGGGGGTTGACTTTTAAAATCGTTTGTGATAAGATGACTTTGTTAATCTCGATTAGAGACCTGTGGGCAACGAGAGTTTTCCTAGCCCCGGATCACTTGGTTTCGGCTGGGTGACTCCTCGGAAAAATCTTAAACGCCTTTGCAATCTGGCAACCTGCCCACAGATTTTTGCTCGGGATTTTCCATTTCTCAATTTATTGAGAAATGGTCCTGAGCCCGTCGAAGGATCGCAGCCCTACCAAATAATCGGCCCGGTGAGCCGCTCCACTTCTTCGAAGCTCGTAATACCTTTCAAAATTTTGAGGACGCCGTCCTCCTGCATCGTGACCATACCCTGTTTTTTAGCCAATTCTTTCAGCTCGATTTCAGTCGGGTTTTTGTAAATGGCCGTTTCAATGGCTTCGTCTGCCTGGAGCAGTTCAAATATCGAAGTGCGGCCTT
>JBBTRY010000019.1:0-16116 GCA_038064955.1 Patescibacteria group bacterium | reverse complement strand
TTAATTTTAAAAATAACAAGGGCGTAAACCCAAAAACAAATGGCTAAGAAAAAAGCTACGAAGAAAAAGGTTACTAAGAAGAAGGCCAAGAAGAGCCGGGGGAGATAATCCTCTGAAACCGCCCCCTAAGGGGCGGTTTTTGCTACAATAAACCTTATGTGGAATGAAAATCGGAAGGTAATAAAGACAATTAAGCGGGTAATGCCGGCCGTCGTCTCGATAATCCTATCAAAAAGCTTCGAGGAACTGAAAAAAGACATGCCAGCCTCGGCTAAAGGCAAACCAAACGCTTTTCAAATTCCGCCCGACAAGATAGACGCCCACGGAATGGTTCAGGTGGGCGGCGGTTCGGGATTCATCGTGGATAAAAAAGGAATTATTTTGACCAACAAGCACGTAATCGCCGAGCCCGGCGTAAGTTACACTGTTTTCACTGATGATGATGAGACTTATGAAGCCGAAGTGCTTGCTCGCGATCCGGTGAACGATGTCGCGATACTGAAAATTAATCCGAAAAAAGATTTGCCGGTTGTGGAGCTCGGCAATTCCGAAAAAGCGGAGCTGGGTCAGACGGTGCTCGCGATCGGAAACGCGCTTGGGCTTTTTAAAAATACGGTTTCTATGGGAATAGTTTCGGGACTGTCGCGTTCGGTGCGAGCTAAATCCGATGATAACGCTCCACTTCAGGAACTTCGGGGACTCATTCAAACGGATGCGGCCATCAATCCGGGCAATTCCGGCGGTCCGCTCGTAGATATTTGCGGCCGGGCAATCGGCATTAATGCCGCGGTCGTCGTCGGCGCCCAGAATATAAATTTCGCAATTCCTATAAAAGCGGCGGAACGCGATCTGGAGGATTTGAAAAAATACGGCCGGATTCGCCGGCCACTTCTGGGCCTCCGTTATCTAATTTTGAATCATGATTTGAGCGAGAAGATGGGTTTGTCTGTGGATTACGGCGCCTATGTCATCCGGGAACATTCGGCGGAAACCGCCGTTATTCCAAAAAGCCCGGCCGAAAAGGCCGGTATTTTAGAACAAGATATCGTCCTCGAATGGAATGGACAAAAGATATCGCCTGAGAGCGCTCTTCAGGATTTTTTGGAAAATTGCGAGGTTGGAGAGGAGATTTCGCTTAAAATTCTCCGCGCTGGGAAAGAACGGAGTGTAAAGGTGCTTCTTACCGAGAGAAAATAGGCTAATAAACGTATTCATCCACCAAGAGACCGCCTTTGTCGAATAAGAGTAGGCGGTCGTGGCTGGAGTCGAAATTCATCGCAGATTGGACCCAAACCAGCCATTCCTTGGAAAAAAAGTTGATATCATTCCGATGGCGGCTATAACAGCTTTGATAGGTGGTTCTTCCGGTTAAAATGCTCCGGCACTGGCTCTCGTCGGGCTTGGGGATGGAATTAATCTGGTTGGGGGTAGGTGCGGCACAACTCCGGATAGAGGTAATGAGATTCTGGCAAGTCCCGGAAAAATTGATTATTTCCGCCTTGTCATATATCGCCGGGCAATTCTTAGGCAACTCGGGAATGAATTTCGCGGTATTATTCAAATACCCCGTGCACTTGTTCAACTTCAAACCAGCGCCGATAGGGCTGTAGTTGCTGTAAAAATTCACCGTCTCGCCTTTACTTAAAGAAAGATTACTTTCCGATGCCAAGCCCGACGGAATATAATCGCTGACCGCTCCGGGAATCAAAATACTCACATCTCTATTCCCCTCCACTCTCCATTCACGGATATCCACCGGCACCGTCATCGATGCGCCAGACCGCACAGTAAGCCGGCTGGGACTGGTTGGATTCCCCGAAGAGAAAGAAATCAATTCCACCTGACCGTAGAAGGGAGAAAGTTCGCCAAGACTAAAACCCGTAGGAGGAATGATCGTCGGCTTTGGCGGCTGATTTGGAGAAGAAATCGCGGCCGGCTTATTAACATTCGCGTAATTTTTACCGCCCACCGAAATACTCAAAGTCGTCGTCGCCCGTTTCAATCCGGAGGGAAATTTGAAAATTGCGGATAAATTCTCGAACTTCACCCCGCCTTTCAATTCGGTGAAAGCGCCATGAAGGGCGACTGCCATAATAATGATAAAGATAAGCCAGAATATTTTTCCCATCAATCTAATGGTAGTTTAAATCACGAAATTTATTAAGCGGTCCGGCACGAAGACGGTCTTCTTCGACTTCTGACCACCGAGAGAGTTTGCGACATTCGCGTCCAGGAGAGCGGCCTTCTCCGCTTCTTTCTGGGAAATACCGCGATTCAATTTAATGGTCGCCCGGAGCTTGCCGTTCACTTGAACCACAAGATCGAAGTCTTGTTCTTTCAGAAATTTTGGATTTACCGTCGGCCAAGATGCTTTATGAATCGATGTTTTATTTCCTAACTCACTCCAAAGTTCCTCGGTTATATGGGGCGCGAAAGGGGCAAGAAGCTTCAAAAACACTTCCTTATTTTCTTCATCAACGCCTTCTTTTTCAAACTCGTTCAGAAGAATCATTAAAGCGCTGATGGCGGTATTGTAGTGAAGCGACTCGATATCATTCGTTATCTTTTTTATCGTGCGGTGGGTGAAACGGATAATATATTCATTCGCCTTGTCCGATTTTTTAATTTCTTTCATGCATAAATTCCAGACCCGGTCCAAGAAACGCACAATGCCCATAACCGCCTCATCCCGGAAATCACCGCCCTGCTCGAAAGGCGCGAGAAACATCAAATACATCCTTAAAGAATCGGCGCCGAAATTTTTAATGTACTCGTCCGGATTTATCACGTTCCCTTTGGATTTAGACATTTTCGCCCCTTCTTTTATAAGCAGGCCGTGCGCGCGGAATTTCGGAAATGGCTCTTCAAAATGAAGTTGGCCGGATTCATGGAGAGCCATAGCCACGAAGCGCACGTAGAGAAGATGGAGAACAGAGTGCTCCGCTCCGCCGGTGTATAAATTAACCGGAAACCATCTCCTGGTTATTTCTGTGTCCCACGGGACTTGCCCTGAGCGAGCGGAGCGAGTCGAAGGGTAACGGAGATAATACCAAGCCGAATCCAAAAAAGTATCCGAAACATCGGTTTCCCGGCGCGCCTTCCCGCCGCAATGCGGACATTTTACTTCGTAAAATTCTTTGACCGAAGCGAGCGGCGATTCACCCTTCCCCTGCGGACGAAAATCTTTTATGTACGGGAGTTTTACCGGCAAGTCTTTCTCGGGTACGGCATACCAGCCGGGCATTTCTTCTTGTTCGCCTTCTTTTTTCGAGGCACAAATCTCGCAATAAATCATGGGTATCGGCGCGCCCCAGTAGCGCTGGCGCGAGATGAGCCAATCGCGGAGGCGATATTGAATCTTTCTTTCTCCACCCGCGAGCTTCGTAATTTCCCAGCCCGCTTTTTTGGAATCCATCCCGTTGAATTTACCGGAATTCAAAAGCTTTCCGATCCCTGTCCAAAGTTCTCCCGACTTTCCGCCGGAGATGACCTCAATAATCGGCAACCTATACTTTTTTGCGAATTCAAAGTCCCGCTCGTCGTGCGCCGGCACGGCCATGATTGCGCCCGTTCCGTAACTGGAAAGAACGTAGTCGGCCGCAAAGACCGGAATTTCTTCGCTGTTCGCCGGGTTTACCGCCTTTATGCCTTTGAGCTCTACGCCGGTCTTTTCCTTTCCTTCTTCGATCCTTTCTTCCTCCGATTTACTACTTGTTTTCTTTACATACGTTTCAACTTCTTTATAGTTCGTTATTTTATCCTTAAGTTCCCCTACTATCCCGTGCTCCGGCGCCACGACCATATAGGTCGCGCCGAAAAGCGTGTCGGGCCGGGTCGTAAACACCCTGATCTGGAATTTATTCCGCGAGTTGGCGGATACCACCTGGAAATCTATAAGCGCTCCCTCGGACTTTCCTATCCAATTCCGCTGGGCAATTTTCACTTTCTCCGACCAATCAATTTTTTCCAGATTACCCAGGAGTTTTTCCGCGTATTTGGTAATCCTGAAAAACCACTGTTCCATATCCTTTTTAATAACGGTTGTGGAGCATCTTTCGCATTTTCCGGCAATAACTTGCTCGTCGGCCAGGACGGTCTTGCACGACGGGCACCAATTCACGAATTGTTTCTTCCGATAGGCCAGGCCGTGCCGCCACATTTCCGTGAAGACCCACTGGGTCCATTTGTAGTAATTCGGATTGTAGGTTTCCACCCGTTCATTCCAAGCAAAACCGTTTCCAATCGCCTCTAGTTGCTTATAGAACCGTTTCTCCGATATCTTCGCCTGATCCATCGGGTGCGCGCCGATCTTTAAAGCGTAGTTTTCCGAGTGTATCCCGAAACCATCCAACCCGATCGGCTCGAAGACGTCGTAGCCCTGCATCCTTTTCATTCGGCCGTAGATGTCCGCACCCGTGAAAGCATACATATTTCCGACGTGCAGGCCCTCGGCTGACGGGTATGGAAACATCATTAGGTTATAGAACGGCTTCCGCCGGCTGGCGGATGTATTCTTCAGGTCCGGCTCATAGAGGCCAGACTCCAGCCATTGCTTTTGCCAATATCGCTCTATTTTCTGGAAGTCATATTTTTTCATCAGGTTAGCTTAAGATTAAAGCACTCCGAGATATTTTTCAAAACTTGCTCTGCCATTAATTCCACCGGTATTGATTTTAATTTCGACAGTTTTTTTACAACCTCAATCACGTATGCGGGTTCATTGCGCTTGCCGCGGTAAGGAACGGGGGTCACATATGGCGCGTCGGTCTCGCTCAATATCCTGTCTGCCGGAATAAATCGGATGACCTCGTCATAATCTCTTACGAATGTAATCACGCCGCCGAAGGTGAAGTAAAAACCCATATCCGCCAATTTTTTCGCTTCATCTTTCGTGCCGCTAAAAAAGTGAATTACCCCCGACCTTCCGGGGATAAGGAGTTTAGAATTATGAGTAAGGATTTCAATTAAGTCGCCGAATGCGTTTCTACAATGGATCATCAACGGTTTTTGGACATCGGAAGCGAGTCTTATTTGTTCCTCAAACGCCCATTTCTGCTTTCCCTTAATTCCTAATTCGTTATTCTTAATTCTAAAATAGTCTAGACCACATTCGCCGATTGCGACCACCCTCGGGTCCAACGCCAATTCTTTGTAATAATCATAATCAAATCCCCCTTCATCCGCGTCCGTCGGATGGAGCCCGACCGCGGCAAAAACCGGATCGTTTTCGAATTCGTGCGCGATTTCCACCGCTCTTAAAGATGTGTTCTTATCCGTACCGACGTTTACCATTCCGATTCCGGCCGAAAGCGCGTGACTCACAACCTCCTTATAGTCATCCTTGAAAGCTTCAAGATTGGCGTGGGTATGGGCGTCGAAGAACTTCGGAAGCATTTATTTGAGGCGAGGGAAGAGATTCTCCGGTTTCTTGTTCGCAATCACGGCTTCTTTTATTTTTGCGCTCGTATTTGGTATAAAAGGTTCGAGTAAACGGGCGATAAAATACAATTCCTTCGCAAGTTCCACAATAAGAGTTTTCCCGGTTCCCGGGTCGGTTTTTACCAGCCGGAATGGTTCCTTCTTATTTATCTTCTGGTCAACGGCGCGCACACGGGACAAAATATAAACCGTAGCCCGATTGAATTCGAATTTTTCCATCGCTTCTTCATATTCGGAGGGTAATTCCGTCGTGTCCGGACGAACGCTTTTTTCAAGATTATCCTCGGCCAATTTCATTACGCGGGCGGCGAGATTTCCGATGCCGTTCGCCAAATTAGCATTATAACTTTCTTTGAATTTTTCCCGGGAAAAATCGCTGTCTTCGAACGGGCTTATGTCGTGCGCCAGGAAGAACCGAAGCGCATCCGTGCCGTATTTCTCGACGATTTCGTAGGGATTTACCACTTTCCCCAAGCTCTTGCTCATCTTCTGCCCGTCACTCGTAATAAAACCGTGGATGATTATCCGGCGCGAAGGTGGCAATCCGGCGGATAAAAGCATCGCCTGCCACATCGCCGACTGCTGGCGAAGATTGTCTTTGCCGGCAATTTGGAGCGCATTGGGCTTTTCTTTCGTGCCCCAAAAATCTCCGAAGTTCTTTTCATTCTCCGGCCAACCCAGAGTCGATACATAATTCACTAAGGCATCAAACCATACATACATTATCTGACTTTCATCGCCCGGCACGGGTACGCCCCACGGCATCTTGCTTTTGAGGCGTGAAACACTGAAATCTTGAAGCCCGCTTGCGACGAAATTCCTTATTTCGGTCAGCCGATGGGCCGGCACCACAAAATCAGGGTATTTTTCGTAAAGCTCCAAAAGCGGCTTTTGATACTTCGAAAAACGGAAAAAATAATTCTCCTCATCAATGAATTCCAATTCGAGATTGGGATGAATCGGACACTTGCCGTCCACAAGCTCGGACTCCGTCTTCTCAAGTTCGCAACCGACGCAATATTTCACCCGGTAATTCTTTTTGTAAATATCGCCGTTCTTATCGCACTGCCGCCAGAATTCCTGGGCCGCCGCGATATGATGCGGTTCGGTCGTGCGGATGAAATTTGTGAAATCCAAATTCAAAACCTCCTTCAATTTAACGAATTTGGCGGCATTTTCATCAACATATTCCTGGATATCCTTACCCTCTTCCCTAGCCTTGAGATAAACTTTCAAACCATGCTCGTCAGTACCCGTATTAAAAATAACTTCTTCTCCGAGAAGTTTGTGATAGCGCGCGATAATATCAGCCTGGACGATTTCAAGCGCGAAGCCGATATGCGGCTCCGCGTTAACATAAGGCAATGCCGTCGTAATATAAAATCTTTTCATCACTACATTTCCAAGACAGGGCGGCGCTCTTTCCTTTCAGCCAGATAATTGAGGATTTCCTGAACCAGGACAGCTAAAGGGACACTCAGGATTATTCCCACGAAACCGGCGATTTGGCCGCCAGCCAAAAGGGAGACTAGCACGATTACCGGATGCACCCGCATACTCTTGCCCATTATTATCGGGATAAGTATGTGGTTCTCGAATTGCTGGACGACGAAGAAGAATGCAAGGGTATACATACCCAACGCCGTGGAGTCGGCAATAGCGATAACAAAGGCGATAAGCCCGATCATTATGGGGCCGATTATCGGCACCACCTCGAAGATGGCAGCAAGAATTCCCAGAATCAAGGCGTAGCGGACGCCGATAAACCACAATCCCAAACCCACCGCAAAGCCGACGAATAAACTCAATACCAGCTGGGTGCCGAGCCAGCGGCGCATTTTTACCTTGAACCCGTCGAAGATGGACAGAACCGAACGTTCGTAATCATCCGGTATGATAACTCGCATCATTTTTTCCGCTCCGTCTTTTTCAATGCTCAAATAAAGTGTGACGAAAATCGAAGAAAAGAAAAGAATGGCATTTCCAAAAAGCTTGGAAATCGCGCCGGGAACGGAATTGCCAGCGCCCGAAATAAAATTCAATATCTGATCCGATCCGATATTCAAACTTTCCAGACTCCAGCTGAAATTGCCGAAATGAAAAACCGAAGTAACGGATTGGGTGAAATGAGAAAGGAAGCCGGCCAGTTCCTCAAAGATAACCGGCGCTATGATGTATATTCCGCCGGCGAAAACAGAAATAATGGCGAGAATAACGAAGATAGCCGCGAAGACCCGGCCGATTCTGGCCTTCTCGGCGAGAAAAGTAACGAATGGATCTATTCCCATCGAAATCACGACGCCCACAAGAAGAACAGCGAAAGCATCCCAGGCGAAATAAACGAGCGTAATGCCCGCCATAAAGGTAAAAATTCTCCATAAAGTCCCCCAAGCCACTTCCGTTTTCATACTTTCACTATATCAAGGAAACTCCGCTTCTTAAAGGGCCCGATAAGCGCCAGATTCAAGCCGTCGTTTCTTACCACTTCCCGCATCACTTTTCTTATGTCGTTCGCGGTTATCTTGTTTACCTTCCGAGCCAGCTCCTGGGGCGAAGTGAGCTTCAGCCCCAATGTCTCCTGACCACCGTAAAAATAGGCCAGTTCATCCGAGGTTTCGAGAGAAAGATAGAGATTGCCAATCAGGTGCTCTTTGGCTTTTTTGAGGTCTTTTTCGCTCACCAATTCGTTCCGCAAGCGATTGAACTCCTCGAGACCGGCTTCCAAAACCGTCTCGATTTTCGTATGCTCGATTCCCGCCGCCATCGTCAAAAGGCCGTGATCGGAATAAAGGTCGGCATCGGCCCGCACGTAATAGGCGGCGCCGAGCTCTTCCCGAATTCTTTGGAAAAAGCGCGAGCTCATTCCCCCGCCCAGAATTTCGGCCGCGACTTGAAGCGCGATTCGCCGTTCGTCATGGACGCCGAAAGCGCGGAACCCCAAAACCAAATGAGTTTGGTCGGATTTTTTGAATTGGACGAGTTCCCGCGGCTTGGCTTGTACTTCTTTTACCTTCAATTTTTTACTTTTGGGTCCCGGTTTCAAAACCGAAAAGTATTTTTCGATTCTTTTGACAATATCTTTCTCGCTGAAAGCTCCCGCAATCGTCACAACCGTGGCTTGGGGCACATAATGCTTCGCCCGGTATTTAATGAAATCGTTCCGGGTGATGCCACGGATAACTTCCTTGCGACCGAGAATGTCCCAGCCCGCCGGCTGATTGCCGTAAACGAGATTCATAAAAAGACTTTGGACTTTGCGGGACGGCGTATCCTCATACATATTGAATTCCTGGATGATGACGCCTTTTTCTTTTTCGATTTCTTGCAAATCGAATGTCGGATTCAAATACATATCAACCACCACGTCCAATATCTCATTCACGTTCTCTTTCTTCACTTTTGCGTAATAACTCGTGGATTCCTGGCTCGTGAAAGCGTTAGATTGCGCCCCGAACCCATCCATCTCCGCCGCGATATCAATCGGCCGCGGCCGCTTTGCCGTTCCTTTGAAACACATATGCTCCAGAAAATGCGAAATGCCGCTTATGTCCTTCGTCTCGTATTTCGAACCGGCCTCCACCGACACCATTACGGTCGCCGCCAAGCTGCTCAGCTGGGGCACGAGTATCACCCGCAGACCGTTTTTTAATTTAATTCTTCTGATATTTTTCATTTATGTAATTTTTGAGTTCCTTTATCTTCACGCGTTCCTGCTTCATCGTGTCACGGTCCCGTACCGTCACGTCTTCAGTCTCCAGGCTTTCGAAATCCACAGTTATTCCTGCCATAGTTCCAATTTCGTCCTGCGCCCGGTAGCGCTTGCCGATGTTCCCGCGGTCGTCCCAGATAACCATCATCTCTTTTTTCAGATCTTTGTAAATCTTCTCCGCCAATTCAACCAACTGCGGCTTGTTCGCCAAAAGCGGAAAGACCGCCGCCTTATACGGCGCGAGCTTGGGATGAATTTTTAAAACCGTCCGGGTTTCACCGTCTTTCACTTCTTCCTCATGATACGCGTCCATCAGGAAGAAAAGGGTTGCGCGGTCTACGCCGCCCGAGGTCTCGATAATGTAGGGCAAAAAACGTTCCTTGGTTTCTTCGTCAAAATAAGTTAGGTCTTGCTTAGAGAACTCCTGGTGGCGCCGTACGTCCCAATCGCCCCGATGGTGGATTCCCTCCATCTCTTTCCAACCTGCTCCGACCGAAGCGTCGGAGTCGCCACCGGTATTATATTCTATATCGAATGCCGCCTGGGCGTAATGAGCCAGCTGCTCGTGCTCCTTGAAACGGAGATTTTTCTTCGTCATTCCGAGAGATAGATACCACTTCATCCGTTCTTCTTTCCAATATTCCATCCACTTCATCGATTCTTTCTTGTCCGGCTTCGTGTAAAACTGGAGTTCCATCTGCTCGAATTCGCGGGAACGGAAAGTGAGTCCTCCGGGCGTGATTTCATTCCGGAAAGCTTTGCCGACTTGGGCGACGCCGAAAGGAATTTTGACGCGAGTGGAATCCAGAATATTTTTGAAATTCACGTGTACGCCCTGCGTAATTTCGCCGCGGAGATAAGTCTTGAGCTTTTCGCCCTCTATTGAGCCGAGATATGTTTCAACCATCAAATTGAATTGTTTCGGTTCGGTTATCTCTCCGCCACAATCAGGACATCCGCCAGCCGGCGGATTTTTTTCCAGTTGATCCGCCCGGAAACGATGGTGGCATTTCTTGCATTCCACGAGCGGATCGGAAAACGAATCCAAGTGACCCGAGGCCTCCCAAACCTTCGGATTCATTATTATCGCCGCGTCCAAGCCCACGATATTCTCGTGCTCCTGCGTCATGTTCTTCCAAAACTCGTTCTTGATATTCCGCTTCAATTCCGCTCCGAGCGGACCGTAATCCCAGGTGCCGGTGAGACCGCCGTAGATTTCAGAACCCGGATAAATAAATCCGCGCCGCTTGGCGAGGGACGTAATTTTCTCGAAGATGTCCTTCTTTTCCTCCTTTTTCATACTTAAATCAATTGTAACTCATTTTTTATTTAATCACCTCCGATCCCTCCGGACTCGCTCCCACTACCGCGCTCGTGACGGGGGCTGCAACGCTCTCAAGATTAAGACTCGTGAAATTATCTATGGCCTTAAGACGGGCCGTTCCCATAAGCAACTGGGGGCCGCCCAGCATATCGTCATTCGGTGTCCCTTCGACTTGGAAGATCGCCTCAGCCGGCTCGCTCAAAACCCCCTTGGTCGCCGCCACCCGGTCGATTCTCCAAATCACCTCGTTTTCCTTTTCGTCGAAGATTGGCGATTCGCCCAGATTAACCTTGACCGCGCCGCTCCACTTCACTCCCGCGGCGAGCGCCGCCCTCACCTCGATATTATTTAAATCATTCGAAAAATTCTTTATCGCCCAATGGACGGAGTATTGAGTGGGCTCGCCCACTTTAGGCGGCAAGTTACCCGCATCCGTTATCCCGCTCTCCTTGTCGTTATGGAAAACCTGGGTAGAGAGAAGCACCAAACCGGAAATTTTCGTATCCGATGCGATACTCACCGAAGTCTGGCTGGCCGAAAGATAGTAGGGCACCGAAGGCGAGGTTATGACCGCGTTCATCCGAATGGAGAAATTCCGGTCGTTCAGCCTCATAAGATTGAAAGAATTTCTTATCTTCGCCTGGAAATTTACCTCGCCGCTCGCGCCTGGATCAAGCATCTTTAATGCCGGTAAACTCAATGAATTCCAAGCGAAGGATTTTACTATCGCCGGGTCAAGCATTTCTCCGGCCAAAGTCGCGTTCAATTTCACGTCGGCCAAAGCGATACCGCTGTCGTTCCGATAACGGATGAAATAATTGAGGGTTTCGCCGACTTTGGCGGTATAATCTTCCCGGCCATTCACCGAAACCTCAAGAAAGACCGGCGAAGCGGAAGGCGAGAGATTTACCGTTCCTTCCGCGATTGGATATTCGTTCCCGTCCAGTTCGGCCGAAATTTTAACGGGAATGACGGCAGTCGCCCCGGAAGTCAAATTGAGCCGGCCGGAAATAGTAAGCTTGCCCTTTGCCCCGGCGGACAAAGTGCCCAACTTCCAATAATTATTGAGCGAAACCGGCGGGACGCTCGCCGAGTCGAATTTGAACGAACTAGGGTATTCTACCTCGAGGACAATTTCAGGAAAATTGAAATCACTTTCGTTTTTGTAATCCACTTCTAACTGAAAGTTCGAACCGCTCAATATTTGCCCGGGATTTTTTATTTCCATCGAGATAGCCGAGCCTTTTATTTTCACTTCCCCGGCTGACCGAACTTCGAAACGAGCGCCCGTCGCTATCGCATAGGATACCGATGCCGAGATTTTCCCAATTAAACCGTCTTCACCCGTCGCCAGGAGAGAAAAGGTTTTTTTAACCAGATTTCCCGAAACAATGTCACCCGCGTTCTCGGTTACCAGATTACGGCTCGCGGGAGAACCAGGAACGGCGATGCCATCCGGAAGATTAAGGTTAATCATGGTTTTTTTGATGAGGCCACCCGAATTGTTCGCCACACTCACCTCGACGGAAAAAGGAGTACCCCGCGATACATTCTTTGGAACGGATATCTCGAGAGTTACGTCCCGGGAGACCGAAGTGTAGGAAAAGATGAAAAATAAGCCGGCCCCGATTATGAGAAAGGCGACAATACTACCGATAAGCAGTATTTTTTTGAGCCAGCGGTGATGGTCCTCGATATCATCTTCGAATTCGCGGATTTTTTCCGCGAACGGTTTCTCTCCGGCTATTTTTCCGGCGGGAAACTTTTTTTGGAAAGTTTTGAGCCTTTTTTCCAGATTATTCAGGGCCATTAGAGGTATATTAACTCATCACTCTTCGTTTTTAAACCGCAATTCCGGCAGAAAAACGATTGGTCTTTCGCGCGAAAAAAAGTGGCGGGCTTTCCGGCGCAAATATCGCACTCCGCTTCCCGCGGATCGTAGCCAAGCACCTTGAGAAAGGTTTTTATATTTCCGTCCGCCGATACCAGACTCTTAATGATAAGATGCCATAAATGCAAATCGGGCACTCCTTTTGGAGTGAGCGCCCGCACCAGGGACAGTATCCTGAAAGCCGAGGGGTAGAATTTCGGGTCCCGCCGGTTCTTTCGGAAACTCTCGTCAGTCAAGGCATCCGTGAGAATAATCCGGTTCTTTTCCGCCAAACGCACCGTTATCACGTTAAAGAGGTCGAGATGCGGCGAAAGTTTCGAAAGAATTTTCCTTCCACCCACGACGTTCGATTCAAGCCGACCGAAATCCCTGGTGTATAAATCGACCACCCGGTCGCTTTCTTTGTGCGGACGGATTCCAAGAACCACTGCTTGAGTGAGATATTCCATCATTGGAATGCGGATATATTATTTTTCGGAGTTCGCCAATACCCCAATCGGAAACGGCCGCCGAGCATAAGCCGGGTCTGCGCATCCAAAGCCGGAAATGCCGAGAAAATTATGAAAACTAGCGGGGTGAGCAACCACTCAAGGAAATACCAAACGAGATGCCATCGTTTGAATCCCTTGAGCCGGGGATAAAGGATGATAATGCTCAAAAAAGCCGAGGCGATGACACCGATGGAACTCAAATTCAATATCCAGCCCGTCAGACGGGGAAGATTATAGGAAATGACCGAGGTCCGGAATGCTTCATCTCCCAATAAATTCGGAAACCAGCCGAAAAGAAAAATAATAAAAGAACTCGTGGACCAGGAATATACGCCGTCCAAGAGCGTCCATTTCCAAAAACGCCCGACTTTGGCCGGAAAAGATTTATCTTTCGAAAAATCATTCGCCGCCCGAGCCAGATTCTCGGCTCCCCAAGCCCAGCGTCTTTGCTGTTTGTAAAGATTTTTTAGGGCAACAAAAAAATTCTCACCAATCACCGCGTCCATATAGACAGGGTAAAGGAGGGGTTCGGCCCGCCAGTCGCCTTTGTAGTGCGAGAGGCACTGGAAGAATATTCTTGAATCTTCGGAAACGATATCGGTTTCCCAAAATCCGACCTCAACCAGAGCTTTAAGCGACATACTATGGGACGAGAAGGATACTAACTGTTCCGGGCGCGACTCCTGCATCAATTGCCAGAAAGAACTGGAAAATCCGACCAAGCGGGCAAAAAACGGGGCTTCGCGGACGTTATTGATGAAAAGGGGAATTGGTTGAAAACTAGAACGATATGGATGGAGCGAATTCAAGAATTTATGAGAAAGTATTCCGAAATAATCGGGGCCCGTGCGAGTATCGATATCGAAAACCGAAACTAGAATATCATCATAGGGAATGTTCGATGGGTCGATGAGTTTTGGAAGTGCTTCCTTGGCCGCCCAAGCTTGATTCGAACCCTTGCCAGCTAATTCACCCGCCAGACCGGCCGGGTGGCGGGTTATTAAAAAATTTCCGAAAGTAGTGCCAAATTCCTCTTTAATCCTTAAAGCGGATTCCTGGTCGATGTCTCCCCCTTTTTCTTCAGTAGCGAGAACGACGAAAAGTTTCTTTTTCGGATAATTGGATTCCGCGAGACTCAAGAACGCCTGTTTTATTATTCCGTAATTTTCCCGGTAAGCCGGCAATATCACGAGATGGCGAATTTTTTCCCAGTTTTCCGGATTGTCTTTTTTGAGCCTCGCGAGCCAATCTATTTTCAGATTGGCTTTCATTTTGGTAAAAGATAATCGGAGATGGAAGAAAAGATAAATGAGTTTCAAAAGCCAGTAGAGGTCGTAAAGAAGAATGAAAATAACTACGGCAACGGGCGCGCGCCAAGAGAGGAACGTGAGACCTAAAAGAGTGAGCCAAGCCAAGGCGCCGGGGATTATTTCCCAAAACCGTATCATAAAGAAGGAATACTCTAGTATATAAGGAGGCCGAGGAAATTTTCCAGACTATAAGCTCCACTGCCGAGAACCGCGAGCGCGATTGCCGCGGCAAAAATAATAAGGTCAAATTCGTAACCGTCCATCAAACCCTTTTTTAGCTTCATCTTCAAAATTATGACGGCAAATTGAATCGCGACCAATATTGCGATGAACTGGGTAAAAAATCCGGCCAAGAGAAATATGCCGCCGACGAATTCGAGAACTGAAACGATGACCGCCCATAGAATACCCGGCTTAAACATCTGCCCCATCCACTCTGCCGTTCCTTTGATATTTTTTATCTTCGGCCAGCCGTGAGCAATCAAGATAATGCCTAATACCACCCTCAAAAATGCTATTCCAATACCCCCGAAAACTAATAAAGGTTGAATCATGCTCTAAGTATACAACTGCCGGATTTATCCGTAAAATGGTTGGAATGAAGATACTCGCCATTGAAACATCCTGCGATGAGACCGCGCTTGCGCTTATTGAGGCAAGCGGCGGACTGCGCACCCCGAAGTTCAAAATCCTTAAGAATCTGGTATCTTCCCAAATAGAAATCCATCGGCCATGGGGCGGTGTCGTGCCCAATCTCGCCAAACGGGAACATCTCAAAAACCTTCCATTGGTTTTTGAGAGAATCATGAATAACGAATCAAGAATTAGGGGCAAGGGAAATGGTTTCAAAATTCCTAATTCCAAATTCCTAATTCCAAAAATAGACCTTCTCGCGGTCACGGTCGGCCCGGGCCTGGAACCGGCGCTTTGGGCGGGCATCGAATTCGCCAAAGAACTGAAGAAAAATATTTTTCCGAAAGTTCCGCTCTTGGGTGCAAACCATCTAGAAGGACATCTATACAGTTTTTTACTTTCGCAGAAAAAACCTAATCTGAAAATATTTCCGGCCGTTGCTCTCATCGTCTCCGGCGGGCATACCATTCTTCTCAAAATGGAATCACTCGTGAAATGGAAGAAGTTGGGAGAGACGCGGGATGATGCGGTGGGTGAAGCCTTCGATAAGGCGGCGAAGATGCTCGGCCTTCCCTATCCGGGCGGGCCGGAGATCCAAAAACTCGCCACGAAGGGCGACCCGAACGCCGTCGCCTTCCCCCGCCCAATGATCCACGACAATTCGCCGGCTGGCGAATATGATTTCAGCTTTTCGGGTCTCAAAACTTCCGTTCTTTATTATCTGCGGGACAATCCCAAAGCCCGGAAGGCCGACGTGGCCGCGAGTTTCCAGAGAGCCGCGACGGACGTCCTGGTCGCGAAGACCGCCCGCGCCGCGAGAGAATTTAAAGCCAGATCAATTATGCTTTCGGGCGGCGTCGCGGCCAACGCGTATCTTAGAGACAGACTGCGAGAGGCAAGCGACAAGATGGGTGTAAATTTCCTGGTGCCGCCGATGGATTTCAATACCGATAACGCCGTGATGATCGCGGCGGCGGCCTACATTCAAAGTTTACGGAAAAAGAATCCCTCCTATCGGGCGGGCAGGCGCGTCATTCGCGCTCAAGGGAATTTGAATTTATAAAAATAAAAGAGCCTCCGGTGCAAAAAAAATTCGCGCCGAAGGCTTAAGATACGAGCTGCCAAAAGGTCCAATCGTTCAAGGTGCAATGTTCGATTACTGCGAAACGAAGCCGGAAGCCGAACCACAGCAGTCACTGGTACTGCTGACCCAGCACGTGCCGAACCTGACCCAGCCGTCGCTGAACCCGAAGCTCGGAGCGAAGCCGAAACCGCCATCGGCCCCAGGAGAGAATTCATCGCCAGCACAATCGATATAG
>JBBTRY010000018.1:0-2063 GCA_038064955.1 Patescibacteria group bacterium | reverse complement strand
CGAAAATTTATCTTTGCGGCATCACGCCCGCGCCGTTCGACTGCTTCGGCAAAGCTCGTCCGCAAATTGCGAAAGTGGCGCTCGGCGCCGAAAAAACAATACCATGGGAAGCGGTTCGTTCGCCCAGGGCTATTTCAAAACTTTTGGAAAAATTGAAAAAAGAAGGCTATAAAATCCTGGCCGTCGAGCAGTCGGAGAGTTCCATTCCCTATAATAAATTCAAACCTCCCCGCAAAGTCGCGCTTGTCGTGGGCAACGAGATAAACGGTTTGCCGAAAAGCATTCTGAAATCGGCCGATAAAATATTGGAGATACCGATGAATGGAAGCAAGGAATCGCTGAATGTCAGTGTCGCTTTCGGCATCGCGCTTTTCGGGTTATTATATAAGGAATAATGGTTTCTTCAAACACAAAAGGAATTCTAGGTCTTGTCATTTTTATCGTCGGTTTCACGGCCGGAGCGACGGTCGCCACCGTTTATTATCTGAATCGGATTGAGGCAGTGACGAATAAGGTGAACATCAAAATCGGCGAACAATACATTGTGGCGGATCTCGCGAACACCGAGGCGGAAAGGAACAAGGGTTTGAGCGGGCGGGACGGCATCGGACTGAACGAGGGGATGTATTTCGTCTTCGAAAGCCCCGGGACTTACGGTTTTTGGATGAAGGGGATGAAATTCCCGATTGATATTATTTGGATATCACAGGGCAAAATAATCGGTTTCGAGGAGAATATGTTGCCGCCAATCGATTTAAAAGCGCCTGACAGCGAATTGAAAAACTATCTTCCGCCGGGGGAAGTGGACAGAATTTTGGAGCTTCATAGCGGCCGGGTGAAGCTTTTGAGGACAAAAATCGGGGATTACGTAATGGCGAAACCCCTAATAGAAAAGGTACAATAATATCAATGGCTAAAATCGCTATAAACGGGTTCGGGAGAATCGGCAGGTTTTTTTTGAGACAAGCGTTCAATGAAAGGAAGCTGGATATTGTCGCCATCAACGACCTCGGCGACATCGAGAATCTCGCTTATCTTTTGAAATATGATACGGTTTACGGCCGTTATGGAAAAAAAGTGGAGGTGGGCGGCGACTGGCTCAAAGTGGACGGAAATAAAATACGTTTTCTTCAGGTGAAAGACCCGGCTGCTCTGCCGTGGAAGGAAATGAAAATAGATGTCGCGGTGGAAGCGACGGGTGTTTTCGAGTCATACGAAAAAGCCAAAGCGCATTTGAGCGCTGGCGCGAAGCGGGTGGTTTTGACCGCGCCCGCGAAGGACGAGGACGGCTCTTTGGGCCGGACTATTCTTATGGGCGTAAATGAGAGTGATATGAAGATTTGTCCAATTACTTCGAATGGTTCCTGCACCACGAATGCCGCTTCGCCCTTGATTCAAATATTATCCGAGGAACCGGGAATAAAGAAAGCCGTTTTGAACACGGTGCACGGATACACAGCGACGCAATCAATCGTAGACGGCCCCGTGAAGGGCGGGGATTTCCGGCGCGGCCGGACGGCGGGGCAAAATATCGTGCCTTCGACGACCGGCGCGGTCATCGCGGTCACGCGAGCGATAAAAGAGCTGGAAGGGAAGTTTGACGGAATGTCGATGCGCGTGCCCGTCGCCTGCGGTTCCATCGCCGACATCACGTTCATTTCCAAAAGAAAAACTTCGGCGGAGGAAATAAACATTATTTTAAGAAAAGCGGCGAACTCATCCAAGTGGAAGGGGATTTTCAAAACGACGGAAGACCAACTCGTCTCGTCGGACATCGTGGGCGAGCTTTACGGCGCGATTGCGGACTTGTCTTTCACTAAAGTGGTGGACGGCGACCTCGTGAAGGTGCTCTCCTGGTATGACAACGAAGCGGGCTATGCCTCGACGCTCGTGAAGCATGTCCTCGCCGCCGTGAAATCGATTTAATATCATGGTCATCTATATCGGGGCGGACCACAGGGGCTTCGTTTTAAAGGAAAAAATCAAGGATTTTTTGAAAATGCGCGGCTATTCCGCGGTGGATATGGGCGACGAAAAATACAATGAAAATAACGACTATCCCT
>JBBTRY010000017.1:0-13457 GCA_038064955.1 Patescibacteria group bacterium | reverse complement strand
AGAGCGAGGTACGGAGCTCATTGTAGTTCACCGTTCTTTTTTCGTTCTTCGGAGAATCGTTGGAAGTTTCTATTTCCACCTTGGTCGATTTCCCGGCCGGAGTTGGCTGATTTTTAGATTTGAAAAATCCAAAAGGCATCGAAAATCCTTTGAAAGAAGACTTTTTTTCTTCCGGAGCTTGCGATTTTTCCTGATGAAGAATAAAAGGTTTTTCGGATAACGTGATAGGCGTGATTGAAATTGATTCTTCCTTAATCTCTTCTTCTTTCCCAATATCTTCCACTGTAATATTTCTCTCCTCTTTTTTTATTTCATTCGGTTCCAATTCCTCCAGCGGAGACGCATCATGGACTTTTATATCACTGATGTCTATACCCCACTGAAACAAAGCATAACGCATTGGTTCTAAAACCCGCCCCTTTATTTCTTTAGCGATTGTTTTTGCTTCACCCTCTGTCACTTTCGCATCCCGAACAATGGACTGAGTAAGGTCATGAGCGGGCAATCCTTTGGTTTCAAGGAGAAACAATAATCGGGAAATCGAACGGACGTTTGATATATCCATTTTTTTACAGATATCAGCCACCAGAGTTGAGGTTTGTTCGGACCCAAACTGTTCTCTAATCTCCTGGGGGACTTTCGATAGTTCTACTGTCATGGGATGATTTTTACCAATTTACACTAGCCCAATTAACATTGCTTTGAATATTTTGATACACAGACATAGCTTTCTTTTGATCATCGGTGAGGTTTGCATTTATCTGGCTAATAACACCCTTAGCATTTTGAACACCCTGGGCATTACCGCTAAACTTGGCGGTGTTGAGTTGGGTTATGGCCTGCTCGACGCCAGCTAAGTTGCCACCAAGGACATCTTTTATCGCATCTGCTACGACCTGCCTTTGTGCGTCATTCCCGGAATTCGCTAGTTGAACAACGTGAGAGTTTCTAAGGTTGATTGCTATATTGTTGTCATATTGCTGGGTTACTGGGTCCCGGTATCTAAGAGCGGGCTCATCTAGTTTTGAGGCATCTTGAACATATTTCCCAACAGCCTTGCCCGGGTCTACGCCAAATTTGTCGTAAAACTGAGGAGCGTATCCAAGGAATTTATCCGCCGAATCCGTTCTTTTCACTGCCGCTACGATTTGTTCTTGTGTCTTAGGATCCACATCTTTCAATTTACCTTTCTCGGCCGCTTTCATACCCCAGGCAGCGAGATCCGCATCCGACATCATGGCTCCGCCAGTCATCTGACGGTTGAGAATATTGGCAGCCTCCTCACCCGACCTGCCCTCTGTCCTCTTCTGGGCTTCCTCTACATCCTTTTTATTCCTCGTTTTAGCTCTCGTTGATGCTCCAGATAAACCGGTTATTGCCGCTCCCACAAGTGGAATTTTGCCAGCTGCACTAGCACCCCATCGCTCCAATCTCGTTTTCCCTTCTTTATCTACACCACCAGTAAGAACTCTTCTTCCAATATTTGTCGCTCGATTTTTTCCATAGCTCCCTATCGCTCCCAACGCTCCATCTTTCGCTTTTGTCGCCAAACTCATTGCGCCGCTCGCGCCCTTAATTCCAAGTTCTTGAGCTACAATCAGTCCACCCAGAAGCAATCCCGCGAGCACTATCATCTGCGCCCCCTGGGCCATTATGGAGGCCAAGGCGCCCGTGAAACCAGTCACATTGATGAAAATCGAGTTTTTTTCCATCTGGAAGGCAGTCTCCACCGCCAAATAGAGGAAGAAAGTGACGGCTGGCAGGAAGAAACACCATTTAATGAAATTAGTCCACCACTTATCATATAAATATTTCAAATCAGGAAAAACCCAGAACATCCAGGCGAGGGGCGAAAGAATGAGCAGAAATGAAAGATAAATATAGCGGTAAATGAGCATTAACGCCAAGGCGGCCATCGAAAGGACCGCGATTGCCAGAAAGATGACGTTAAAAACCAATCCGGAGATGCTGATGAGAGCCGCCGCCGACACATCACTCAAAAAATTTCCCTGCGAAGCCGGATCGGGCGGTTCCGGATTGTCGGTATTTTTTATGAGCAACCGCTGGGGACTGAAGGCGCCGGCGATGGCGTCGGTGAAGTTTCGGTTGGTGGCTCCTTCTCCAACCAATCTAGCTGAAAACGCGTCTGAAATAGTATTAGAGAAGCTGATAAAAACTCCCGCGATCGTAAGACTGAAATTCACGAGAATGGCGGCACCGATGAGGAGTGGCAGAAGTTTTTGAACACTGTATTTTTCGTAGCGGACGATGGTCGCGACCGCCATCACTATCATAATAAGGACGAAACCGAGGTTCGCCACATCTCTTGTAATTGTCCAGCCGATACTGACCAATGTATTTGTCTTGTCCAAAATTTGGGCATTCAGGCCCATAGCGATATTCACGAGTCCGCCGGCAAGCATAAAAAGGAAGCCGAGAATGGTATTGAAAATATAGGCAAAAACCTTGAAGGCCATAACGAAAATTCCGACTGCTGCGTCGGTGATAATCGAGGCTTGCGCTCCGGCAAAATGAGGAATAATAAAGAAGAGCGAAACCAGGAAGGCTCCCAGTGCGAACAACAAAAACTTTTTATTTAATACCGTCTTTTTCATTTATTTAGCCGCCGCAATTATTATTCTTTTTTCTGATTTGGAGATCGTTATAAGAGCTTTGGATAGAAGCAAGAATATTATTGCTATCAATATTAATAGTTCCGGCCGCAGTTCTTCTATCGTTTATTTGTGATTGACAGGTTATCGCATCGCAAGTACCCGCGTTAATTTGGGAAATAAGAGTCTGTATGGATGAAAACACAGCCTTAACTTCCGTTGATTTTCCGGTAATAACAGTCTTGTTCAAATTTGCTGTATTAATCGCATTTTGGGCTACTATCACGTCGGGATGAGACGGATTTCCGGAAAGACATTCCAAGATATCTTCACCTGTTGTGATTATTTTCCAATTGGTACTGGAAGCAATTGTGAGTGTTGTTGATGCTGCAAGTATGGTGCTAGCAGCCGGATTTATTTGGTCAAGATAAGCACTTACCGCTTTATTATCATTTATCTGCTGATGAACGCTGTCATAATTCTCGGAAGCCTGGTTTATCCTGTCTCTTTGGTCTTCATCTCTAGCTTTGTTTTCCTCCGAATCATTCGGTTTGAAGAAATTCTGGATGCCACTAACCCCCGTCTTGATAAGTTTATTAAAAGCCGCGTCGGCGATAATAGCGAGAGAATTGGCAAGATCTTTTGAGTTTATTATAAGATCAAATTCCGGAAGAATGGATTTTTCCAAAACGGTCGCAATCGTCCGACCGGGTGTCGTGATTGTGGTACCAGCACAACTATAAAAGAAATTTTTACTACTTTTCGCCGGAGAAGGAGGTGCTAATTTTGGATCGTCCCAAGTCTTCCCATGATAAACATCACCCTTATTTATATGACCATAAGAATTTATTGTATTTTGGTCTATTTCGGGACCAGCTTTTGCCAGCTGTTTAGTTCTTTTATCCATTAAATCCCATCCGCCGGTGCATTCCGAAGAATCGAATCCAACATTAACAGTTTCTTTTAGAGCGCTGGAATTTGTCTTAAGAGCCGTCCGGCTCGTTATTTCACTTTGGGTTAGAAGTTCCACCCCCCATTGGTTGTTTTGGGGTTTTAAAAGCTCCTGATAGCCTATCCAGCCGCCGTTTTTGAAGTCATCCCGGTAACTTTCGAAGCTTTTAATGACGCTTGTTAGCGTACATTGGGCTCTTTGGGCTAAGGGAGCCGGCTGTTGGAGCTGGAAGGTAATATCGAAGTTAAAGGGCTGGCAAAGCACTTTTGTGGACTCATATTGCAAAAGGACATCGCCTACGGCCTGGTCTCCGGCCTCCCGGAAGACTTTTCCGAAATCCTGGGTAAATTTGGGCGGACTTTTAAAATCATTGTTTATCCACTCTACAACATTATCCGTCATTATGTTTAAAAGCCGTTTTTTCAAAGTGGCAAGCGCGACGTCCGCTACAAAGCGTTCACATTCCGTTTTCTTTTCGTTTGAAACCTGTGATCGTTGGCCAGCGTGAGTTGTCGCGTCATTAACCGGAATGGCGCCAGTTGTGGCGCCAGCTACATTGTCTAAAGCGCCTGTTATAACTTCTTCAACTTTATCTTCAACGGCCTCGAACAATTTCCCTATTGTTGCTTCGTAGGCGCCGCAAACCGCCCAAGTTATCGGGTCAGCTGCCTGGGTTTTTTGAGGAACCATTAACGCAGTTCCCATCAAAACAGACATTAAAAGAACCAAAGAAATAGCTTTTTTCACCAACAAATCCATCATGGTACAAGTTTTAAATATTTTTCTTTCATTACCGAATCCAAATTCAAGGTTTCTTGGACCACGTTCGGAATCTCTTTGAAAGCAATAATTGTTTTGAGCGGATCGGAACTCAAATTAGTCATTGCGGAATAGACCGTGAATTTTTTCTGCCATAGGTTCAGATTTTGGAGGTGCCAAGCGGAAAGCTGTTCTGGAACTTTAAGCGCAAGAAAATCAGCGACTTGTTTTTCGGCAATTTTGGCATATTTGACGAGCGCGGATGAATCATTTTTTTCAATCAAATTATTAAGCATTGTCACAATGGGGGTTTTAAAGTTTCCAAAATTTTTCTTGGATATTTCCCCGATTGCATTGAAATAATTTAGTTGAGCTTCCGGCGAATTATCAGAGCCAACTCTAATATCCTTTAACCCGAAAGTTGAGAATTGCATATTTTGCCCAACTGATTGTTCTATGGCATTACCCAAAGAATCAGATGAAGGTAAGGCTATAGAAGATGTTCCTTGCTCAGACACCAGCCTACTGTTTACCGTGAGAATTCCACTGGAAATATTTTTAGCCAACAGCTCCGTCAGATTGTCTCCCGTGGATAATTCGCCGGACGCCTGAGTCGGATTCGCGAATGAGTTGCGGTCTTGGCTGGTTTTATATTGGAATCCGGAATCGTACGTCCCGCCTCCTTCTACGGAGAGCGGTTTCGGGGCATTCCCGCTCGGCAAATTCAGGATTACAAGAAAAAGAACCAGTCCGCTCAGTATTATGACAGCGGATATTATTTTCCTTTTTTTCATATGATTCGGGATACTATCAGTATACTACATTTGAAGCGGTTTTTTCCGCCAAAATCTCCAATTGGGTCATTTTTAGGTCTTGGGGGCGGGCGTTCGGCCTTACCCCGGCTTCCCCGAGCATCTTTTCCAACTCGTTTTTGTTTATTTTGGTTCCCATTAGGTTGTTCAGCGCGGTTTTCCGGGGCTGTTTGAAGAGAATTTTTATGAACCTGTAGTAATTTTCGGCTTTTTTGTCCCCATCCCCCACTCCCCAATTATTTTCCCTGGTTTTTAATCTGATAATTGCCGAGTCCACCTTGGGTTGGGGAGAAAAATCCGATTTAGGGATAATACCGATTATTTCCGGCTCCGCCCAGTATCGGACGCTCGCGGAGAGCAGACTCATTTCCCCACAAATGCGCTTAGCCACCTCCTTTTGGACCGTGAGGACGGTGATGCTCGGCTTATTTTTAAGTTCGCTTATCGTTCTCAAGAGGAAGCCGGTGATGTAATATGGAATATTGCCGACGAGTTTATAATCTTGAATTTTGAATAATGAATTATGAATAATGGACGGTAACATTTTCAAGACATCACCTTCAATAATCTTAGTTTTTTCATCGCCAATACCATCTTCTAAGTTCCGGGCGAGATTTTCGTCTTTCTCAATCGCGATAATTCTTAATTCTTTATTCCGAATTCTTAATTCTCTTGTGATTTCTCCATGCCCCGGCCCGATTTCAACCACCGTGTCGCCGGATTTCACATCCAGCGCTCCGACTATTTCTTTTATTTTCTCCTTATTTAACAGAAAATTCTGTCCGAGGCTCTTCTTTGATTTTTCCATCTGTTTTGGTATAATACGCCTATTAGTACGATTTTACTTCAATTCAAGCCCCTTTTTAAGGGGATGTTCAAAACGACCAGCTTCTGGTCGCTCCTTTTTATCCCTGCTTTTATGGCTTTAAACGCGTCTGTCTTCTGGTTTTGGCACAATACCGAGGTCTATCAAAAGCCGGCGGTTTGGGGTTCGGGTGGCCCGGTGGAGGAATTGGGGGCCAAGCGCTCTTCTGCAGAGGGTAATGTAGTCTATCCGGGTGCTCCAACCGACATAACTGAAAACAATGTCTTTTTGGCGGAAGGCACGTCTGTTTCCGGCGCTTCCGACCCCCTTACGAACGTGGTGCTCTTGGGTGATGGTCTCAAGAAATATAAAGTGAGAAAAGGCGACACCTTCCAGAAAATCGCCGCGAATTTCGGCTTTTCGGCGGACGCTTTAAAAAAGCTCAATCCGGGAGTGAAAACGATAAAACAAAATGACTTAATCGTGATTTCACCCCTCAACGACAAATCCGGTGTTCTCCCCGATCTCAAGGATTATTTTGCTTTGCCCGCGATTGGTTGGAATTGGGGACAGCTCCATAGCGTGAACGCGGTGGATATTGCGAATCAGTGCGGTACGTCGGTGCACGCGGCGGCAGAGGGGCTTGTGGTTTCGGATAGCGTCCTGGGGAGCGGCGCGAGCGGCTGGAATAACGGTTATGGTATTTTTGTTCTGCTTGAGCATCCGAATGGCGTGAAGACCCGTTACGCTCATTTGGATAAAGTTCTCGTGAAGATCGGCCAGTATGTGAGTCGCGGCGAAGAGGTGGGTGTGATGGGTAATACTGGGAACACGCACGGCCCGACGGGATGTCACCTCCATTTCGAAGTTCTCGGCGCAAAGAACCCATTCGCTGTGAGTAAATAAATTTTAAATTACTCTCCGATTTTCAGTCTGTATTGGAACGCTTCCGCCAAGTGTTCCGTTTTTATTTCCGAATTTTCTTCCAGGTCGGCGATAGTTCGGGAAACTTTGAGAATCCGGTAATAGCCGCGAACGGAAATAAAATTCTTTTCCAAAGTTTCTTTGAGGAATCTTTCCGCTTCTGGTTCGAGTGTCGCGACTTGTTCCGTTTGGCGCGAGGACATCTCCGCGTTCGTGAATATTTTGAAACCGTTCTTTTTGAATCTTTCCCGCTGAACATCCCTTACTCCCTCAATCTTTTTCCTGATCAATTCATCGCTTTTATTATTTCCGCTGTTTTCTTCCCGCCGCAATTCCTCGACGGGTATTCTCGGCACTTCGAGCTGGATATCGATCCGGTCCATCAAAGGTCCGGAAATTTTTTTGTGGTAGCGAAACACCTCGTTCGCCGTACATCGGCATTCTTTTTCCGGATCATTGAAGTATCCGCAGGGACAAGGGTTCATCGCGGCGATAAGAATGAATCTGGCCGGGAAAACAAGCGATTTTTTGGAACGGGCGATGTTCACGTAGCCCGATTCGAGCGGTTGGCGCAGGCTTTCGAGCGCGTCGCGGTGGAATTCCGGCATTTCATCCAGGAAGAGCACACCCCGATGGGCTAAGCTAATCTCGCCCGGTTTGGGGATGGGGCCTCCTCCAACCAGAGATACCAGCGAGGCGTTATGGTGCGGCGCCCGGAATGGGCGGAAATTGATAAGAGGGTTGGCGCGGTTCAGAAGGCCGGCAGCGCTCCAAACCCCCGTTATTTCAATCGCCTCCTCGAGGGAAGGCGGCGGAATAATGGAGTTCATTGCCTGAGCCAACATCGTCTTGCCAGTGCCGGGTGGACCGGAAAATAGCAGATTATGGCCGCCCGCCGCGGCAATTATAAGCGCCCGTTTGGCCGCCGCCTGACCCCTCACCTCACTCAATTTCACGAAGTTTCCTGAGTATCCGGGAGACATATTAGTCTTTATTTGCGGAGTAATGAGTGTAGTTCCTTCCAAGTGGCTAATAATTTCAGCCAGGTTTTTCACGGCAAAAACTTCTATGTTTTCGAGAATCGCGGCTTCGGCCGCGTTTTCGACCGGAACGAATATTTCTTTAAAACCTTTTCTTTGGGCGAGAAGCGCCGCGTTCAAAGCACCCGTGACCGGGCGTAAGGCACCATCAAGCGAAAGCTCACCGATAAACATCTTGTCTTTTGTTTCAAATTTATTTAATTGTTCGCTCGCCAAAAGATATGCGAGCGCGATGGGTAGGTCAAATCTCGAGCCGATTTTTTTCACGTCGGCCGGCGCAAGATTCACGGTGATGCGCCGATTTTCCTTGGATGGCGGCTTAATGCCGGAATTTTTTAGGGCCGAATTCACCCGCTCCTTCGCCTCCGTTAGGGCTTTGTCGGCAAGGCCGACAATATTGAAAGAATGGAGACCGACATTCAAATCAGCCTCCACTTCAATGAGTTCAGCGCCTATGCCGTCCAGTTCCGCGGAATACAGTTTAGGAACCGCCGTCATTGTTTATTTTTCAGGCTCCGCGTTTACAATTCTTACAGAGGAGCGATTCCGGATCTATTTCCAAAATTTCCGCTTCTATCGGCTCTCCGCATTTTTCACAGACACCATATATTCCCTCTTTGATTTTTTGAAGCGCTTTTTCAATTTGGCTCAATCGGGCATCCTGGGTTTTTTTGATGCCTAGATAATTACCCATTTCTTCGGCTTCATCGGTTTCTTCGTCGAAATTATCCACATCGCTTCCGAAATCCAACCCCCCCTTCAATTTTTCCAGGTCTTTTTCAATCCTAACTTTTTCGGAGAGGAGCTTCTCTTCGATTTTTTTCAAATCTTCCTTATTCATGCTCATTATTGAAGCCTCTTGATTATCTCTTTGAAACCGTCGAATGAAGTTGAGATCACGAGTTTGTTCCCGACCCAGCCGTAGTCGATTGTAAAGCCCGGATTTTCAAATGTGAGATAGCGATGATTCGATGCGCCGGAAATTTGGCTGGATTTCCAGGCTTTTTCCACTCCTGGGTTACTCGAAAAAATTTCACTAAAACCAAATTTTTCGATGAAAGACTGAAGACCACTTATTTTTGTTTCCAAATCGGTATTATCAGCCAATTGGAAAACAAAACCAAGTGAGCGGACATTTTTACTGTCATTATAGATTATTCCAGCCGCTCCTTCTTCATTGAATTGGTAATTAAAAGCTAGGGCTTCCAATTTCAAAACATTTTTGATAATATCAGCAGTTTTTAACAAGTTTCCATTTGAATCTCTATAAATTATTTCGGTAAGGCTGGGCGAGGCGATCGTATTTAGGGTTAGATTGGAAAGCACTGGTCCGTATTTCAGTACCGTGTTTAATTCAAGTTTACTATCGGCCGGAATCGTAAGAATTGAAACGTGAGCCGGAGCAGTAGAAATGGCTTCGGGAATTGAATTCGACACGGGCGCCGGGCCCGGTTCGTTTACGGGAGGCAACGGTTCGGGATTAGGATTAGCGTTCTCAACTACCGGAGCTACTGGCGCGGCGGTATTGGAAAAGAATATCGGATAAATGACGAAGTAGCCGAGGGCCGCGAGGCCGACGACCGCAATAAAGACTATAATAGCCGTGAAAATTCCCTTACTATTTTTTTTGGCTGGCATTTCAGGCATCGGCGAGCCGAGGGTTATATCCGCTTGGGGTATTTGGAACGATTGGTCCGGAACGGAAACGTTCGGAACCGGAGGAATTACAGCCATGTTTTCGGGTGCCGCCTGCGGAATGTAAGGTTTCGGAGCGGGACCGCCTGTGTTAATCGACTGCATATCGGAATTCATCGTCCGCATGTCGACATTCGGAGCGGCCGGCTTCATTAACGGAGACTCGCCCTCACCTGTCCCTATAAAGTTTTCATTTGCCATTGGCTTTATTATAGCACCTGAGAATTTTCTGTGTTGTGGATAAGATAAGGTAAAATTACTTGGCCGCCACCTGCTTTAAAGAAAGGCCGATTTTTCCGTCTTCCGAGCGAATTACCTTCGCTCTAACGAAATCACCCACCTTGACGACATCCTCCACCTTTTTGACGAAACCGTCTTTGAGTTCAGAAACATGGATCATCCCGTCTTTGCCGCCGCCGAGGTCCACAATCGCTCCGAAATCTAATATTTTAATTATCGTTCCCTCAACCATTTCGCCGACATTTACGTCTTTCGCGATTCCTTTGATTATTGAAACTGCCTGGGCAACGAGAGCCGAATCAGTACCGGCGATGAATATTCTTCCGTCCTCCTCGATATCTATCGTCACTTTATTCTGGGTTTGGGCCAGAATGCCGTTAATCGTCTTTCCACCCGGACCGATAATCTGGCCGATATTTTCAACCGGAATCTGAATGGTCGTGATGCGCGGCGCGAAAGGCGAAAGGTCAGGGCGGGGCGCGGAAAGTGTCTTATCCATCACATCCAATATTTGGAAGCGGGCTTTTTTGGCCGCCTGAAGCGCTTCGTTGAAAATTTGGAGCGTAATGCCATCCACTTTCACGTCCATTTGAATGGCATTTATGCCGTCTCTTGTGCCAGCCACTTTGAAATCCATATCGCCATAATGGTCTTCTGGTCCTTGGATGTCGGTCAGGAGTTTGTAGCGGCCGCTTTCATCACTCATCAATCCGATGGAAATTCCAGCCACTTGTTTTTTGAGCGGTATGCCGGCATCCATAAGCGATAGCGAGGTTGCGCAGGTTGAAGCCATAGAGGAGGAGCCGTTCGAGGAAAGAGTTTCGGCAACGACGCGGATTGCATAAGGAAATTCTTCTTCGGAGGGCAGCATCGCGGCGACGGCTTTCGCAGCCAATGCGCCGTGGCCGATTTCTCGGCGGCCGGGTCCCCGATTGGAGCGTCCTGTTTCTCCGGTTGCGAAACCCGGGAAATTATAGTTCAACATAAAACGTTTCTTGACCGTGCCCTCCATATTCTCAACGAGCTGTTTGCCTTCGGGCGTCGCAAGGGTTGTCATCGCTAAAACCTGAGTTTCGCCGCGGCAGAAAAGCGCCGAGCCATGAACTCTTTTAAAAAGGCCGGCTTCGGCATGAAGATCGCGGACTTCATCCATTTTTCTTCCATCAACCCGCTTATCTTTTTCTATTGCCAGAGTATGAACATATTTATCCACCTCTTCCTCGAAGAAGACCTCGGCAGAATTGAGCACACTCTCATTCTCGCCGGCTTTTTCGAGATGTTCCAATATTTTCTTCCGTAATCCTTCGGTATGCTTAGCCGCCAGAGCCTCCTCTAAATCTTCTTTCAAAAATTCATTCACGACGGATTGGGTTTTCGGATCAGCGGCTGCCAGAGCCACTTGAGCCTTGGGTTTTCCAATCTCCTTTGCGATATCTCTTTGAAAAGCCACTAATTTTTTGATTTCTTCGAAACATTCGGCAAAAACTTTTTCCGCCAAGTTCTCGGAAATCTCTTTACCCTCAAACTCTATCATATTAATTTTCTTATCCGTTCCGGCGAAATAAGCCTGATAACCCGCAACGTCCCCATTTTCCGGAGAAATAATCTTCATTCCGGCCACCGGGCCGTTCCAGGGAATATCCGAGATTGCGAGCGCGGCCGAAGCCGATAGGAGTGCGATAAAATCCGGATCATTTTTTTCTTCATAAGAAAGAATGGTAATGACTACCTGAACTTCGCGGCGGAGGCGGGGGTCAAAGAGCGGGCGGATGGTGCGATCGATGACGCGGGCGGAGAGTACGGCATCGTCCGTGGCTCTGCCTTCGCGGCGCACGAAACGGCTGCCGAGAATTTTTCCGGCGGCGTAAAATCTTTCTTCATAATCAACCGTGAGCGGAAAGAAATCCCCGCTCTTATCCTGCTCGCTCATTACAACGGCTGCCAAAACGGCCGTATCGCCATGCCGGCCTAAAACGGCCGCGTTCGCCTGGCCGGCTATTTTCGATACTTCGAGCGAAACTTCTTCGCCCCTCACGCTTGTTTTATATATTTTTCTCGCTAAATCCATATTGGTTATTTTATTAAAAATTTATTCCCGGCTCTTTATCCGCAAAAGCGCCCGGGGAACGTGTTCCACTTCGACGAAGGTGTCGGTGGCTTCTTTGAGTTTTCCCGAAGCCGTCCGGCTGAAAGCCGCGACTTCGACCGCCTTGCCCATTCCGAGTTTCAGATATTCCACAAGCGGCACGAAATCGCCGTCGCCGGTCACGAGCACGATGACATCCAAGGTTGGTGCCATTCGCATAGCATCCACCGCCAGGCCCACATCCCAATCACCCTTCTTTGTTCCATCCGGATATATCTGGAGGTCTTTCACCCGGAGTTCCATGCCGGCTTGGCGCAAAGCTTCGAAGAAAGAACTTTCCCCTTCGGTATTTTCCGTTTTAATGACATAAGCCATCGAGCGGACTAGCTGGCGCCGGCCTACGACCGCTTTCATCAATTCTTTGAAATTGACGCGGGAACGGTAGAGATTTTTTGCCGAATGGTAAATATTCTGAACGTCTATGAAAACGCCCACTCTCTGGTTTGGATTGTTGTTAGCCATCTGTTTATGCCTCGATTGCGAGTTTCTTCATGACCTGTGCGTAGCGCTTCTCATCATCTACTTTAAGGGCCTGGAGGAAGCGGCGCCGCTTGCCCACCATTATAAGGAGTCCTCGTCTGGAGTGGTTGTCCTTGGCGTTCTTTTTAAGGTGATCGGCCAGAAGCTTAATCCGCTTGGAGAGAAGGCCGATCTGGACCTCCTCGGAGCCGGTGTCGGTATCGTGCTTGGCGCTTTCCTTGATGACATTCTGCTTTTGTCTCTTGGTTAACATGGTTTTCCTATTCTATCTCAGGTTTTTGAATATTACAAGTGATAGAATGTATTTATGACCGAAGTGGAAAAATATCTCAAGGATTATCTGGATTATCTGGAGGTGGAAAGAAACCGCTCGCGGAAGACGCGCGAGAACTATGGGCGCTACCTGAAATTTTTTCTGGAAAACCAGAAAATCCGTTCCATTAAGGATATTACGGAGGATGCGGTGCGCGACTTCCGGGTAAATCTTTCCCGCAAAGATTTGAAAAAAAATACCCAGAGTTATTACGTAATCGCCATTCGCAATCTTTTGAAATATCTCCTGAAGCGCGATATAAAAGTGCTCGCGCCCGAAAAAATCGAATTGCCGAGAGTTTCGCGCCGAGATATCGAAACTTTAGACTATAAAGAGTTGGAACGCCTGGTTTCGGCTCCCGACGGCAAGGATTTGCGCTCGCTCCGCGATCGGGCGATTTTGGAAACGTTTTTCTCGACCGGCCTCCGGCTCTCGGAGCTTTGCGCTCTTCCTCGTTATCTGGATTTGGAGCGGGGTGAAATTTCCGTGCGCGGAAAAGGCGATAAACTCCGGGTGGTTTTTCTTTCGGACGGCGCCAAAAGAGCCATCAGAAATTATTTGGAAAAAAGAAGCGATACCGAAGAATATCTTTTCGCGAGCCTGACTAAAAAAAACAAGATAATTGGCCGAGTTACCCCGCGGTCGGTGGAAAGATTAGTCTCCTTCTACGCTCGTGCCG
>JBBTRY010000016.1:0-5752 GCA_038064955.1 Patescibacteria group bacterium | reverse complement strand
GCTCTAGGTGTAAGGCCCGCAAGGGTTTTAGCCGAGGAGTACTAATATGTTCACCACTTCACAATTTCTTTGTGAAACACCTTAATTTCTATCTCAAAAAGCTGAGTTGTGCCGATTCTGTATTCCAAAAAGGAGTTTTTGTTTGCCGGTGTTCAACCGGAACGTGTCCCACCTCTTCCCATTCCGAACAGAGAAGTGAAAGCGTTTCGGCCTGATGATACTTGGGCTTGCCCGGGGAAAGTAGGGTATGCCGGCATACAAAAGCTCCTTTTTTATTTATCCCAATCGGTCGTTTTTAATGAATATCAAGAATCCCTTGAACCAAATTTTGAATGCTCTAAACGGCGGCATAATGGAGACGAAGTAGTTCAGTTCGGTTAGCCCCTTGAATATCCAGCCGAAGATGCCGGAGACGACGAATGGGCCGATCTTCGCGACGACATACTTGCCGCCCACTGGGATGATGTAGGGATATTGGCGGTGTTTGTAGAAATATTGCTTCGGCTTCTTATTCATTCCTTCCACCGATAGAATCCTTTGGAAGATGTTCTTGGCCGCGATTCGGCCTTCCATTATCGCTGGTCGGGCCATCCAGGGAGTCGGCTGGTCCGTGTGGGGATGATAGAGTACGGCCGCATCTCCGATCGCAAAAACATTCTCATGCTTTGTCCCTAGATTGGTGCTTTGTTCGACTTCTATCCGGCCGCGCGCTTCGGTTTTGAAAGGCATATCACTGGTCAAGAGGTTTGCTTTCACGCCGCCGGTCCAGATGAGAACATCGAAACCTCTTTTTTCGCCGTTCGTGAAATAAACCTGTTCCTTGTCTATTTTAGATAATTTTGCGTTCGTAACGACAGAAATTTCCAGTTTTTGAAGCCTTTGTAAAGCCTTTTTGGAAACCCGCTTATCCAAATTAAAGAGAATGGTCGGGTTGGATTCCACGATCGTTATCTCGGTATCGCATTTGCTGCCGCACTCCCTGCGGAGTTCCGGGATCCAGCTTTTTATCTCGCCTGCGAGTTCCACGCCGGTCGCGCCGCCTCCGCCGATTACGATTCGGACGTTTTGCTTTGAATTCCTGAATGTATCGGTTATCCGGTCGCGCATCTTTATCGCATCCGAAAAAGTCTTGAGTTGGAGGGAGTTCTCTTTCAGTCCGGGGATATCGAAGTAATTTACCTCGGCGCCCAGGGCGATGATGAGATATTCAAAATCCGTCTCGGAACGCGAAAGGCGGATGCGTTTTCTCTCCATATCCACGCCGGCCACCTCGTCATCAATGAAGGTAATGTGCCCGTAAGAGATAAGGGAATTAATCGGGAACGAAACGAGATTCTGGAGCTTCAGATTGCTCGCCGTTTCGGGCGAGGTTGCGGCGATCTCGTATAAAAGGGGAGTGAAGGTATGGAAAGGATTCTTGTCGATGAGCACGACCGAGTATTTTTCCCATAAGTCGTGTTTCCCCCGACGCTTTCGGTCGGGGCTCCGACCCCAACGGGCGTCGGAGTTGAATAATTTATCAAGCGTGAGCGCGGCCTGGAGTCCGCCAAAGCCGGCGCCCAAAATGACGATGTTTTTTGCCATATTTGTCTAAAATTTATTTTAGCTACAAATATGAGCACCCCGCCAACGGCGTGGGTAGTCATATCTATCCACTAATTATGTAGAATTGATGGGGTTTTAGCACTATTGACTTTTATATTGCTTCTATATTATAATATAATTAAGTATATTAACAAACTATTTATTTTATTCAATCACAATAAATTCATAGGAGGTTGCCGTGAAAGAGCTTCTACAGCACACTGTTGAATATCAGAATTGGGGCGCAAACATTGGCACATTCAGTTTCCTCGCAACCATTTTTTTCACGTTGCTCCAGGGATGGTCACTTTTTGCACAAAACACCACGATTCGCAGAAAGCGTTCCGGGGAATCATTGTCCACCACATTCTTCATCTACACCGGATGCTATTTCTTCATGTTCTTGGTGTATGGGATTACCAAAAGAGGTTATAATTATTCCAATGATTAAATTTCTGAATGATTCAATCGCCGAAAAATACCGGGGCAAGACCTGTCTTTTGCGGATTGATTTGAATACGGAATCGGGGATTCCGCTGGACTCATATCGGCTGGAGGCGGTTCTACCAACCATAAAATTGCTTTTGAAAAATAAGGTTAAGGTGATAATTTTGAGCCACCGGGGCCGCCCCGATAGTTTTGATAAAAAGTTCTCACTTAGGCCCTTTGTGCGAGTTTCATGCATGAAACTCGGCAGAAAGGTGAATTTTTTGGTCGATTTTGATTTCCCGAAGATAAAGAATCGGATAGAAAAATCAAAACCGGGAAGTGTTTTTCTTTTGGAAAATTTGAGGTTCTTGCCGGGCGAGGAGAAGAATGACATCAAATTAGCGAAACGGCTGGCATCGCTCGGCGATTTCTATGTGAACGATGCCTTCGCGGTCTCGCATCGCAAGAACGCCTCGGTTTGCGCAATCACAAAATATTTGCCATCATACGGCGGTTTGCTTTTGGAAAAAGAGATAAAAAATCTAGGTGGTATACTTAAGTATATCACCAGGCCGCTCATCATTATTTTAGGAGGAGCGAAGCTTAAAGAAAAAATATTAAAGTTGAAAAAAATGATCGGAAAAGCGGATAGCGTGCTTTTGGGCTCGAATGCCTTCAACGAATCCGGCATTCCGGAAGAACCGAAATTCGTCTGGCCCGATGATGCCAGAAAAAATGGCAAATTTATCTGGGATATCGGCCCCTTTACGGTCAATTCTTATGCTGATTTGATAAATGAAGCGGGAACGATAATCTGGAACGGCCCGCCGGGGCTATTCGAAAAAAAAGGTTTTGAAAAAGGGACGATTGGAATTTGGAAAGCCGTTTTATCCAACCGAAAAGCCAAGATAATAATTGGCGGCGGCGAAACCATCGCGTCGCTATCCTTAATTCATAATTCAAAATTCATAATTCCTAGAAACTTGTTTATTTCTACTGGCGGCGGCGCGATGTTGGAATACTTGAGCGGCAAGAAATTGCCTGGGATAGAAGCGTTAAAATAATATGAAACCAATCGTCATTTTATATCACGCCAATTGCCCCGACGGGTTCGGGGCGGCCTGGGCGGCTTGGAAGAAGTTCGGGAACCGGGCGGAATACATTCCCGTGAATCCGGAAACCCTGCCAGAGAAACCCCTGAAGAATAAAATCGTCTATACGCTGGATATGAGCTTTAAGGCGCCGATTTTCCGCAAGCTGATGAGAGAGAATAAGAGCGTTGTTTCGTTGGACCACCACTTCAGCAGAAAAAAAGACGTAGAAGCTTTTCCCCAGAATGTTTTTGATAACGACCATTGCGGATCGATGATTGCCTGGAAATACTTCCATCCGGGAAAGAAAATTCCGCTTTTCATTAAATATCTCGAGGACAACGATTTGTGGCGTTTTCGCCTCCCGTATGCCAAAGAATTAAGTTCGGTAGTCTTTCTCCTAGAATTCGATTTCAAGGATTGGAGCAGATTTATCGCTAGGTTTGAGAATAAGAAGGAGCGAAATAAGATATTTGAACAGGCAAATAATATTTTTGCCTACGAGCAGAAAATTGCCGCCTTGGCCGTGGAACGGGCGGCGCTCGTGCGCTTCGAAGGTTACAGGACGCTGGCGGCCAACTCGGCCATTCTTGAATCGGAAATCGGGCATAGATTATGCAATAAACTTCCGCCAATAGGCATTATTTGGCGTCAGAAGAAGAACCGTATAAATGTCTCTTTGAGATCTAATGGAAAAGTGGATGTTTCAAAACTCGCGCAAAGATACGGAGGCGGAGGGCACAAGAAAGCCTCGGGTTTCGCGTTCAAAGCGACGGGTAAGTTTCCTTGGAAGCTTATCAAGGAAAAGAATGAAAAATAAACTTGTTATATACACGGATGGGGGAGCCAGAGGTAACCCTGGTCCTGCCGCGATTGGTGTAGTGGTTGGAGAAAAGGGTTACGGCGAGGCGATAGGGAATACCACGAACAATGTTGCCGAGTACAAGGCGGTCATCTTCGGCCTCAAGAAGGCAAAATCGCTCCTGGGCGGGAAGAAGGCGGCGGAGGCGGAAATCGAAGTGCGGGCGGATTCAGAACTCGTCGTGAGTCAGTTAAACGGCGATTATAAGATAAAAGAAGATAATCTTAAGCCGCTTTTTATCGATGTTTGGAACTTGAGACAGGACTTTAAAAGCGTCTCATTTATTCATATTCCACGCGAAAAGAACCGCGAAGCGGATAGATTGGTAAATCAGGCACTGGATACGCTTATTTAAGCTTTTCTTTCAGTATTTTCTTAGCGATATTCGGGTCGGCTTTGCCTTTGGTTTGGGCCATTACCTGTCCTAGGAGAAATTGAAGCGCGTTCAATTTCCCTTTTTTGAAATCTGCGACGGACTTGGCATTTCCGGCGAGCACGTCATCAATGATTTTTCCGATTTCGCCTTCGTCGCTTACGAGTTCCATCCCCTGGCTTTGAATGAGAGTTTCTGGGTCTTCGCCGGTCTCGAACATTTTTAAGAGCAGGTCTTTGGCGATGCGGCTCGATATTTTACCCTGCTGGATAAGCGATATCAGATGCGCAAAACGCTCCGGCGTTATTTTTATATCGGCCGGTCCCGCATTTTTCGCCAGACTCTTCAAATCGCTCGTGAAGTAGTTGGCGAGGAGTTGGACATCGCCCCCCATGATTTTCGATTTCAGCTCCGAAACGGATTGCTCGAAATAATCGGCCCAAAGTTTGTCGGTGGCGATGATTTCCACTGTTTTTTTGTCCAAGCCGAACTCTTCGCCGAAACGGCGACGCTTCGCTTCCGGCAGTTCCGGAATTTCATTTTTGAGTTTTTCCAGGTCAAAAGCGGTTCTGATATCGAGTGGCGGCAAGTCGGGTTCGGGGAAATAGCGGTAATCGTTTGCTTCTTCTTTTGAGCGTTGGCTTTCGGTGATTTTTTTCACGTCGTTCCATCCGCGGGTTTCTTGAATGACTTTTTTACCATCAGCCAGAATTTCCTCCTGGCGCTTCAATTCATATTCGATTGCGTCGTGAACCGCCTTGAAGGAATTGATGTTTTTTACCTCGACTTTCGTGCCAAATTCCTTCGCGTCTTTGGGCGCGATGGATATATTCGCCTCGATTCTCATTTGTCCTTTTTCCATATCGGCATCCGAAGCGCCGAGATAGCGCAGAATGAGCTGAAGTTCCCGGGCAAAGGCCGAAGCTTCTTTGGCATTCTTTATGTCGGGCTCGGTCACGAGCTCCATAAGCGGCAATCCGGCGCGATTGAAATCCACCAAACTGGAATTATGAATTATGAATTTTGAATTATGGTCTGATATATTTTCATCGTTCCCTAATTCCTTATTCCTAATTCCTTCTTCATGAACCAGGCGGCCGGCATCTTCTTCCAAGTGGATTCTTGTGACGCGTATACCTTTCAAAAGTCCCCGTTCCACGAGTGGGTGGTCATATTGAGATATTTGGTAGCCTTTCGGAAGATCGGGATAGAAGTAGCTTTTGCGGTCAAAATTAGATCTATCGGAAATTTTTCCCTCGAGGGCCAATCCGACTCTAATGACGCTTTCGACCGCCTGTTTATTGATGGTGGGAAGTGTGCCAGGGTGGCCGAGACAGATAGGGCAAATATTGATATTGGGCCGCCGCTCGTCGCCGTCGTTCTTGCAGGCGCAGAACATCTTGGTTTTCGTTT
>JBBTRY010000015.1:0-19931 GCA_038064955.1 Patescibacteria group bacterium | reverse complement strand
AAGAATTTTCGAGACAGAGATACGGCCGTCCCAGGGAGGCAGTGGAGCAGGAAATTTATAACCGTTTGAGAAACTGATGATTTCTAAAAAAAAGGATTACTATTTGGTTGCGATAATAGGTTTTTTAGTCGGCTGGCTGGTGCTTTTGCCGGCCAAAAATATCGGCCTTGGCATTTCCCCTATATTTATTTCAGCTTCAGTTTTAGGCTTAACCGTTTTCGCTCCCGTTGCGCTTTTTATCCTTAAAAGACTTAGCCAAATTTGGCCGATTTTCGAACAGTTCGGCAAATTCGCGGCGGTGGGCACATTGAATACCTTCCTAGACTTGGGAATTTTGAATCTTCTGATGCTCGTGACGGGCATCTACAGCGGGCTTTTTTTCACCGGTTTCAAAGCCATCTCGTTTATAGTAGGGACGACCAATAGTTATTTTTGGAATAAATTTTGGACATTCGGGAGCAAGCTGCCGGTGACGGTTTCGGAATATGTCCGTTTCGGAGCTTTTACTCTCGTGGGAGTAGCCATAAATGTGACGGTCGCTTCGCTCGTCGTGAACGTTATCGGAGTTCCTGCTGGCATAGATCCCAGAATCTGGGCGAATGTCGGAGCAATTACGGCGGTATTTTCGGCAATGTTTTGGAACTTCCTCACATACAAGAAAATCGTATTCAAAGAAAATCAAAATGGCTAAGCCTTATCTTTCCGTTATTATTCCCGCTTACAACGAAGCCAAGAGATTGCCGCTCACGCTCTTGGATATCGATAAAAAACTTTCGGAACGGGAATACTCTTATGAGATTATCGTCGTGAGCGACGGCTCAAAGGATGCCACGGTGGATGTGACGAACCGCTTTAGCCACATAATCAAAAATCTTAAGGTGCTTGATAGGAAGGAAAACCGCGGGAAGGGCTGGTCGGTAAAGAAAGGGATGCTCAAAGCGAGCGGCAATTACCGCCTTTTCACCGACGCCGATAATTCCACGTCGATTGAGCACTTTGACAAGATGTTGCCGTTCTTCAAAGAGGGCTACGGCGTGGTTATCGGTTCGCGGGCCGTAAAAGGCGCAAAACTGGAGCCATCCCAGCCTTGGTACCGCCAAATTCTCGGCAAGGCGGGCAATCTCGTGATTCAAGCTTTAGCCGCTCCGGGTTTTTGGGATACACAATGCGGTTTCAAATGCTTTACGGAAGAGGCGGCTGTCAGGATTTTCGGTGCCTCCAAAATAACGCGCTGGGGTTTCGATGTCGAGGCAGTCGCATTGGCGCGCCTTTTCGGCTTCAAGGTAAAAGAGATGCCGGTGCGATGGGTGAATGACATGGCTTCCAAAGTAGGTTTTTCGGCGTACTTTTCCACGCTTTGGGACGTCGTGCGCATCAGGATGTGGCTCTGGCGAAAGGCCTATTTTTCGAATAACGACCATGATTAACGGCTCGGAAATACGCCACGACCTCATCTCGGGCAATTGGGTGATAATTTCTCCGAAGCGGGGCCGGCGGCCGAACGATTTCGAAAAAAAGAAAAAGAAGTCCTGTCCCTTCGAAGACAATATCTTGGGACAAAACGTCGTAATCTTTTACGATAATCCGAAGAATTGGCGGGTCGCGGTTCTCCAAAACAAATATCCGGCCGTAGCTCACGGCGCCGGACAAATTGTGAAAGAGAAAAGTCGGACCTACGAAACTCTCAAGGGCTTCGGCCATCACGAACTCGTCGTCACGAGAAGCCATAAAAACAATTTTCCCAAGCTTTCCCCGAAAGACGCGATTAAAGTTTTTGAAGTTTTTCGGGAAAGATTTGAGGTTTTAAAGAAAGAGAAGGACGTTGCCTATATATCTATTTTCCATAATTGGGGCGCGGCGGCTGGCGCGAGTATTCTCCATCCCCATTACCAGATTTTGGCCGTGCCCATTATCCCGCGTCTGGTGGGAACCTCGCTCGAAAATTCCGAAAGGTATTTCAGGAAAACTGGGCGATGCATGCATTGCCGGGCGATTGCTCGGGAATTGAAGGAGAAAAAAAGGATAGTTTTCAAGAACAAGTCGGCGCTCGTCGTCGCGCCTTACGTTTCCCGCGAACCTTTCCAATTGCGGGTTTATCCGTTGAAACATCGACCCTATCTGGAAGAAACGCCGGATAGCGAATTGAAAGACGTCGCACTCGCTTTAAGACACGCTCTTTTGAAATTGGAAAAGAAAATAAAAAAATCGGATTATAACTTTTTCATCCATTCCGCGCCGGTTAAGAAAGAAAAATCATTCAAGCATTATCACTGGCACGTTGAAGTGCTTCCGAAGCTGAATATTTCGGCGGGATTCGAGCTGGGGACGGGGATAGAGATAAATACGGTGGATCCGGATGATGCCGCTAGGGTACTTAGAAAATGAAAAAACTGATTATCGGTAACTGGAAATCAAATCCAAAAACGCTAGCTCAAGCGATTAAACTCGCGAAGGCGTCGGATAAGAGAGGGGCGGTTATTGCGCCGCCTTTCGTTTTCCTCGAGGAGGTTGGCAAGGTTTTGAAGAAGGCGGCGCTCGGGGCGCAGGATCTGAAGATTCCTCCGGAAGAACTGAAGCGCCTTGGCGTGAAATATGTGATTATAGGACACTCGGAACGGCGAGCATTAGGGGAGACGGATACGGTTATAAACAAGAAGGTAAAAACCGCTTTAGCCCTTAGTTTAAAAGTAATTTTATGTGTGGGGGAGAAATTAAGCGTGAGAAAAAAAGGAATTACGGTAGCCAAAAAATTCGTCGCCGGCCAGCTCCAATCCGCCATCCGCCAACTGGCGGAGGCGGACAAAATTCAAAATTTAATCGTGGCTTACGAACCCATTTGGGCCATCGGCACGGGCCGGAACGACACTCCGGCGGACGCATCGGAAATGGCTATGTCCATAAAAAAATCTCTTAAGAGCGCCAAAACGAAGGTATTGTATGGTGGATCGGTGAACGGAAAGAATGCGAAGTTTTTCCTTAAAGCACTAGGCATAGACGGTCTTCTCATCGGCGGCGCGAGTTTGAAAGAAGGGGAATTCAGGCGGATACTCGAAATATGACCAGGGGACAGAAGAAATTTTTATACGGCCTGTTTTATGTCATCGTTCTCGGATTGATTATCTGGGCCTTTATTCCTTCGCCAATCGTTCCGGTGCCGGTTTGCTCCGGCCCGTCCTGCGGAACGAATCAGCCGTTGTCGCTCCAGGTATCGGGCGTGCCGCAGATGTTCAAGAGCGAAGGCACGCACCGCGTCGTCGCGCTCGGGCAGGTGACGAATCCGAATCCGGATTTCGGCGCTTCCGTTTTTTCGTACGACTTTCTGATATTCGACCGCGACGGAAAGACTATTGCTTCCGTGCCGGGAAGCGAAATAATTTATCCCTCCGAAACGAATTATATTCTTGGCATCTACGATGCCGGCAAAACCGACTTGTCTTCCATAGCCGAGCGTCCGGGTTTTGAAATCAAAAGCGCGAATTTCCGTCCAGCGGCGGAATTCCTAAAACCGGAATTTTCCCCGGTTTCCGGTTACGAAACCAAAATCGCTTCGGATGGCATCAGGGTTTCCGGAAAAGTGAAGAACTTAAGTTCATTTCCGATAGGGGAAGCAAAAGTTATCGGAATCCTGGGGGATAAGTATGGCGACCCGCTTTTCGCCGCCCAAACCACCGTTTCCGGAATAACCGGCCTCGGAGAAGCCGATTTCGAGATTTATTTCCCGGCGGAGAAGGCTATTCTCGATAGGTTGGATATGGGTAAAACTTCGGTGTTTTTCTACGCCATCTGATGATAAGCGCCATTTTTTCCAAATGGAGGAATCTGGATTGGACCCTTTTGGGCGCGCTTTCCTTCCTTGCTATCGCGAGCCTGGCATTTCTCGCCGGTTATAATCAGGATCTTTTTCAGCGCCAACTCGTCTGGTATATTATCGCTTTTGCCATAATATTCTTCGGCAGCACATTCAACTGGTCCTGGCTTCTGCGGTGGCCGGTCTTCCGCTACGGGTTTTACGCTTTTTCCACGCTTCTCCTTCTCATCGCCAATTTTCAATCGTATTCGGTGCGGGGCACAAAGGCCTGGCTCGTCGTGGGCGGCATCCAGTTCGAGCCGGAGGAAATCGCGAAAGTGGCGCTCGTCATCCTCTTGGCCGGTTTTTTCACCCGCCGCTATCTGGCTGTTTGGCGCGCTAAAAATCTTTTCACATCTTTTTTATACGCGATTATTCCGGCAGTTCTGATTGCCATTCATCCCGACCTGGGGTCCACAATTATTATTCTGTCCATTTGGGTCGGCTTTATTTTGATGGGCGGTGTTCATAAAAAAAGATTGCTTATCGGACTCGGCGCCGTCATCGTGGCTATTATTCTTCTATGGATTTTCTTTTTGAAACCATACCAGCAAGACCGGCTCACGGCTTTTATGTTTCCCGAACGCGATCCCCTGGGAATAAATTACAATGTCATTCAATCCAAAATCGCCATCGGCTCGGCCGGTTTCTGGGGCAAGGGTTTCGGCGAGGGGACCCAGTCCCAATTGAGGTTCTTGCCTGAAGCCCAGACCGATTTTATCTTCGCGGCCTTCACGGAGGAGTGGGGGGTGTTGGGCGGCTCCCTCCTAATATTGACTTTCCTTCTCGCTATCTTTAGAATGGTTAACATAAGCTTGAGGGCGGGAAGTAATGACTTGAAATTCGTGACCTTCGGTTGTGCATTGATCTTCTTCATCCAGTTTTTGATCAATATGGGCGCCAATCTGGGGCTTTTACCGGTAACCGGCGTCACCCTGCCTTTCGTGAGTTATGGAGGATCCAGCCTCTTGACGATAGCAATCCTCATAAGTATAATTCAACATATAAAACTTGAATCCTCAGGATAATAAAATGGGGCTGTGGAGCCTGCGTTTTCTGACTTTGTTAGGAATCGTTTTGGTTTTCATCCTGGCGGCGGCCTATTTTTTCTACGGCCTTCAGCCGAGCTTTGCAAACGATAATCCGGTGGAATTCAGAGTGGCAAAAGGGGAAAGTTTCCGCGCAATCGGCGCGCGTCTGTCGCAAAATTCGCTTATAAGATCCATTGCCGTGTTCAAAATATACTCAATATTGACGGGCAACGCCCGTAAGTTCCAGCCGGGGGCCTACCAGCTCGCGAGCACGATGACTGTTCCCCAAATCGCGAATTATCTTTCTTCGGGAGGGGAAAGCGACGTGACCGTGAAAATAATCGAAGGTGTTCCCGTTAAAGACATTGATACGACACTGGCCGAAGCCGGCGTAATCACGCCCGGAGCCCTTTCCAATTTTCCTTTCAAAAATCTGGCCGTCCAGTATCCGTTTTTGGCCGGCCAAAATTCCTTGGAGGGTTTTCTTTTTCCCGATACCTACAATTTTGAAATCAGTTCTTCGCCTGAGGTTATTTTGCGCAGTTTTTTGGATAATTTCGAAAGGAAGGCCTGGGGAAAAATCGGAAACCAGAAGGATTGGTACAAGACTCTTATTCTCGCTTCTTACCTGGAGCGGGAAGTGCCGGGCGCGAACGACCGGAGGATAGTGGCCGGCATCATTCTGAAACGCTTGAATCTCAAGATGCCCCTTCAGATAGACGCGACTGTGGCTTATGCCAAATGCGCCGAATCTTTCGCGAGTTGCCCGGGCGGCATTGCTAGGGAGGATTTGAAATTCATTTCGCCTTATAACACCTACCTGAATGGCGGCTGGACGCCGACTCCGATAGCCAATCCTGGACTAGGAGCCATTGAGGCCGCCCTTTCACCCCAGGCAAGCGGCTACCTTTACTACCTTTCCGCCAGCGGCTCCCAAAAGACTATTTTTTCCAAAACATTGGACGAGCACAACGATAACCGGGCCAAATACTTATAAAAAATAAAATGCGCAAAACAAAAATATTTTCATCTTACCAGGGTCCGACTTTCGCTCCCTTGAATTTGGTGGAAACTCAGATCAATTCCTATAAGTGGTTTTTGGAAAAAGGAATCCGGGAACTCTTTGAGGAAATTTCTCCGATTAAGGACCATACCGGCAAAGAACTGGAATTGAGTTTTTTGGATTATAAATTCGACCAGCCGAAATACAGCGAAGCCAAATCGATGGAGAAGGACCAGACATTCGAAGCGCCGCTCCGGGTGAACGTGAAATTGGTAAGCCGGGAAACCAAGCAATCGAAGGTCCAGGAAGTTTATCTCGGCGATTTTCCGCTGATGACCGCGCGGGGCACTTTCATCGTGAACGGCGTGGAGCGGGTGGTGATCTCGCAAATTATCCGTTCGCCGGGCATTTATTTCACGGCTAATATGTTCCGCGGCCGGAAACTTTTCGGCGGAAAAATAATTCCAAATCGCGGCGCCTGGGTGGAGCTCGATACCGAAGCCGATGGATTTCTGGGCGTGAAAATTGACCGCCGTCGCAAAGCGCCCGTCACTCAATTGCTCCGTGTTTTAGGATTGAAGGATAACGACGAAATTTTGAAGGCCTTCGCCAAAGTGGATACCGGCGCGATAAAATACATCCAGGCAACTCTCAAAAAGGACGATGCAAAAAACGCCGATGAATCTTTCATTGAGCTTTACCGCCGCCTCCGGCCGGGAGACCTCGCGACTGTCGAGAATGCCCGCCTTCTGGTGGAGCCGATGTTTTCTCGCTTCGACCGCTATGATATAAGCCTGGTTGGCCGCTACAAATTCAACCAGCGCCTGGAACTCGGAAAGAAAGACAGCCGGCTCTTGGATTTGGACGACCTTATTGCCGCCATTTCGGAGATGATTCGCCTGAACAACAATCTGAACGCCGAACCGGACGATATTGACCACTTGGGCAATCGCCGGATTCGTTCCGTGGGCGAATTGGTCCAGGCCCGCTTGCGGGTCGGTTTCGCCCGCCTTAAGCGCGGCATCCAGGATAGAATGTCCACTTTGGAACGAAAAACCCTTCAGCCGGCCCAGCTTATCAACTACAAACTTTTGACCTCCGTGGTGCGCGACTTTTTTGCCGCTTCCCAGCTTTCGCAATTTATGGACCAGGTGAATCCGCTCGCCGAACTCGAGCATAAACGCAGAATATCGGCGATGGGTCCGGGCGGTCTCACACGGGAGCGCGCGGGCTTCGAAGTCCGCGACGTTCATCCATCTTATTACGGGCGCATCTGCCCGATCGCCACTCCCGAAGGCGCGAATATCGGCCTCGTGAACTATCTGGCGAATTACACCCGCGTGAACGATTTCGGTTTTTTGGAGACACCCTATTTCAAAATCAAAAACGGTACGGTTACCAAGGACACTATCTGGCTCGACGCTATCAACGAACAGAAATACAACATCGCCCAGGCGGATGTGAAGACCGATGAAAAAAGCTTCATTACCGAACCGATTATCTCGGCGAGAAACAAAGGCGTGCCGGGCATCTGCCGACGCGAGGAAGCCCAACTCATCGACATTTCGCCGAACCAGCTTTTCAGCGTTTCTACGTCGCTTATTCCGTTTTTGGAACACAACGACGCAAACCGCGTTCTTATGGGTTCGAACATGCAACGGCAGGCGACGCCAACCCTGAATCCGGAGGCGCCTTTAGTTTCGACTGGCGAGGAAGAAAAAGCCGCTCAAAATTCCGGCCAGGTTATCGTCTCGGACGTGAGCGGTACCGTAACGGAAGCGGACGGGCGCGCGGTTACCGTGAAAACTTCTGATGGCAATAAAACTTTCAATCTTTACAAATTCAAGCGCTCCAATCAATCCACTTGTATGTCCCAGCGGCCGACCGTTTCGGTGGGCGATAAAGTGAAGCCGGGCACGGTTCTGGCCGATGGCCCTGCGACTAAAGATGGCGTTCTGGCTCTAGGTCGGAACTTGCTCGTGGCTTTCTTACCCTGGCAGGGCGGCAATTTCGAAGATGCCATCGTAATATCCGAACGGGTGGCACGGGACGATTTTTTCACCTCCATTTATATTGAAACTTTCACTTGTCTGGTGCGCGACACCAAGCTCGGACCGGAGGTGATGACTCCCGATATTCCTAATGTGGCCGAAGAAAAGTTGAGAAATCTGGACGCGGACGGCATTGTCCGCATCGGCGCCGAAGTGCGGGCCAATGATATCTTGGTTGGAAAGATTTCACCCAAAGGCGAATCGGAACTGACCTCTGAAGAAAGATTGCTCCGCGCCATCTTTGGCGAAAAGGCCCGCGATGTGAAGGATTCTTCGCTCACGATGTCTCACGGCAAACAAGGCCGCATTATTGGCATCAAAATTTTCTCGCGCGACAAGGGCGACAAGCTTGAGCCGGGCATTATTACGAAAATCCAAATCGAAGTAGCCCAGTTGCGCAAGATACGGGCGGGCGACAAGTTGGCCGGCCGCTACGGTAACAAGGGCGTTATTTCCCAAATCCGCAAAATGGAGAGCATGCCATATCTTGAAGACGGCACGCCTGTCGACATCGTATTGAATCCGTTGGGCGTCGCAAGCCGCATGAATTTGGGCCAGATATTGGAGACTCATCTGGGTCTCGCGGCCAACAAACTCGGCTATCGGGCCGTGGTGCCCAATTTCGTGGGACCCAGCGAAGAAGATATTCGGAATGAGCTCAAAGCCGCGGGTTTTTCCGAGACCGGTAAGATGACGGTTTGGAACGGCCAGGACGGTTTGGCATTCAAAGAACCGGTTACCGTCGGTTACATGTATATAATGAAATTGAATCATTTGGTGGAGGACAAGATGCACGTCCGCTCGACCGGACCCTACTCGCTCATTACCCAGCAGCCTTTGGGCGGCAAGGCTCAATTGGGCGGCCAGCGTTTTGGCGAAATGGAAGTGTGGGCTCTCGAGGGCTACGGCGCGGCGCATACGCTCCAGGAAATGCTCACGATAAAATCGGATGATGTTCTCGGGCGTTCGGCGGCCTTCGAATCGATTATCCGCGGACAGGAAATCAGGAAACCGAATATCCCCGCGTCCTTCAACGTATTGGTCTCCGAATTGAAATCCTTGGGCCTGAATGTGAATTACGAATATGAAGACAGTCGTGAAAATAAAGAAGATGAAAACAAAGATGAATAACCACGATCTCAAATCCATATCCATCAGCTTGGCGAGCCCCGAAGAAATTCTCTCCTGGTCGCACGGCGAAGTGATTAAACCCGAGACTCTGAATTACCGCACCCAGCGGCCGGAGAAGGATGGCCTATTTTCCGAACGGATTTTCGGACCGACCAAGGATTACGAATGCTATTGCGGTAAGTACAAGAAAATCCGCTATAAGGGCGTCGTTTGCGAAAAATGCGGCGTCGAAGTGACCCGCGCGGCGGTTCGGCGCGAACGGATGGGTCATATCATGCTTGCATCGCCCGTGGCGCATATCTGGTTTTTGAAAACGGTACCTTCCCGTTTGAGTCTGCTTTTGAATATTTCCGTGCCCAAATTAGAGAAAGTAATTTATTATGCCTCGTATATCGTGACGGCCGTGAATGAAGACAATCGCAAGCGGGCGCTCGCGGGATTAGAAAAGGAATTCAAATCGCTCAAATCGGAGAAGGTGATGGATGAAAAAGACCTCAAAGAAAAGCAGGAACAGGTGAAAGAAGTCATCTTGGTTTTAAAGCCCGGCCTCATTCTCACGCAGGATGAATATTTCCGCCTTTCCGAAAGGTTCGGCGATGTTTTCGAGGCTGATCAGGGCGCCGGCGCCATTCGCCATATTTTGGAAAAAATAGACCTCAAGGCCACCATAAAAGAATTGACCAAGGAATTGGAACAGGTGCAGGATGCCAACCGCCAGAAGCGGATACTGATGCGTTTGCGTCTCGCCCGCCTGATGATAAAGTCCGGCATCCGGCCCGAATGGAGTGTGATGACAACTTTGCCGATTTTGCCGCCGGATTTGCGTCCGATGGTGGCTTTGGACGGCGGTCACTACGCAACGGCCGACTTGAACGACCTTTACAGCCGCGTCATTAACCGCAATAACCGTTTGAAAAAGCTTTTGGAATTAAAATCTCCCGAGGTTATAATCGTGAACGAAAAACGGATGCTTCAGGAAGCGGTGGACGCTTTGATAGACAACACCGCCCGCCTCGGCAGCCAACTCCTTTCGAGCAAGCGCCGCCCGCTCCGGTCTTTGGCCGACATGCTCAAGGGCAAACAGGGCCGTTTCCGGCAGAATCTTCTCGGTAAGCGCGTGGATTATTCCGGCCGTTCCGTCATCGTAGTTGGTCCGGAACTTAAACTTAATGAATGTGGTTTGCCGAAACATTTAGCCTTGGAACTTTTCCGGCCTTTCGTCATCAGTAAAGTGATCGAGCGGGGATTGGCCTTCAATATCAAACAAGCTAATCGGCTAATCGAACAAGGACCGCCGGAGATCTGGGCCATTCTCGAAGAGGTTATCGCGAATCGCCGCGTGCTTTTGAATCGCGCGCCGACTTTGCACCGTCTGGGCATCCAGGCTTTCAAACCAGTTTTGATCGAGGATATGGCGATTAGAATTCCACCTTTGGTTTGCGCCGCTTTCAACGCGGATTTCGACGGCGACCAGATGGCCGTGCATTTGCCGCTTACGGTTGAGGCGCAGGTGGAAGCTGCCACTTTAATGGACGCGGGTGGCAATCTTTTGAAGCCGGCGAATGGCGAGCCGATTGTCTCGCCCACGCAAGATATGGTTTTGGGTATTTATTTCCTGACTCATATCCGGGAGGGTATGAAGGGCGAAGGCAAAATTTTCTCGGATGTGAACGAAGCCGCCATGGCTTACGAACAGGGCGCAATCGACCTGAATGCGCGCGTGAAGGCGGGCACGAAAGAAGGGGTCATTGAAACTTCCTACGGCCGGCTGATTTTCAACGGCATTATGCCGCCGGACTTCGATTTTGTGAACGAAGATTTGGACAAGAAAAAACTTTCGAATCTCGTCGGCCGCATCATTGAAAATTATTCCATCGAGGAAAGCCGGAATTACATAGATAAGATAAAAGATTATGGATTCAAATATGCGACCGTTTCATCCGTCTCTTGGGGAATCGGCGATACTATCACTCCGGTGGAGAAAAAAGCCATCATTGCGGCGAGCGATAAGGAAGCCCTTTTAATCGAAGCGCAATACGAGGAGGGCTTGTTGACCAATGACGAAAAGAAAAACAAAATTGCGACCATATGGACGGAAGCGCGCGAGAAGGTAGCGGCGGCGCTTCCTAAGGCCTTCAAGGATGGCAATCCGATTCTGACCGTCATTAATTCCAAGGCCCGCGGCAGCTGGAACCAGATGGTTCAGATGATGGGCATGAAGGGCTTAGTACAGGACACGAGCGGAGAAACGATGGAATTACCCGCCCGTTCTTCCTACAAAGAAGGTTTGAAGATATTGGAATATTTTATTACGACGCACGGTGCCCGCAAAGGTTCGACTGACACGGCTTTGAAGACCGCTTCGGCCGGATATCTGACCCGTCGCTTGGTGGACGTGGCTCAGGAAATTTTCGTGAGAGAAAAAGACTGCGGTTCCAAGGAAGGAATGGAAATAATAAGGAGCGAAGGCGATGCTTTCGGATATTCTTTCGGCGACAGACTTTATTCCCGAGTAAGCTTGGATGATGTGAGAGTGGACAGAAAAATCGTCGTGCGGTCCGGAGAAATCATTAGCCGGGAAGCCGCCAAAAAAATTCAGGATTCAGACCTCGCGTTCCTTAAAGTCCGTTCACCTATCGCTTGCAAGACGGTCTACGGCGTTTGCGCCGCTTGTTATGGTTTGGATTTAAGCCGGAACCGACTCGTCGATCTCGGCGAGGCCGTCGGCATCGTGGCTGCCCAATCCATTGGAGAGCCAGGTACCCAGTTAACGCTTCGGACTTTCCACGTGGGAGGCGTCGCGGGCGCGGATATCACTCATGGCTTGCCGAGGGTGGAGGAAATCTTCGAAGCGCGTCCGCCTAAAGGCAAGGCTGCTCTTTGCCGGGCCGAGGGCGTTGTTTCGGACATTGAGGAACGGGGACTTTCACTCGTCATAAAAATCCGCGAAACCGTCCCCAAAAAGGCGGTGAAAGTGACGCGTCGGAAAACCAAGACGGAGGCGGATATTTTCGAATATCTTGTGCCTTTGAATACCACGATCCTTGTTAAAATAGGAGATAAGGTTAATAAAGGCGATCAGCTCTTCGAAGGTCCTTTAGATCTTCGTGAAATACTCGTCTTGCGGGGCACTGACGCTTTCATCCATTACGTCATAAACGAAATCCAGCGGGTTTACGTGCCGGAAGGCGCCGCCATCAATGACAAACATATCGAGATAATCGTGAAACAGATGCTCTCGCGCGTGGCCGTGAAGGACGCAGGTGACACCGATTTCATGGTCGGCGAAGTGGTGGAAAAACCGAAATTCGTGACCGTGAACCGGGCGGCGAAGAAATCCAAAAAACAGCCGGCGCGGGCCGTCCAAAGGGTCTTTGGTGTGACCAGGGTATCCTTGACCACTGAGAGTTTCCTTTCGGCCGCCTCCTTCCAGGAAACCGCGCGCGTTTTGGTGGATGCTTCCGTCCAGCATAAGGTGGATGTTTTGAGGGGGCTCAAAGAAAATGTCATTATCGGCAAGCTCATTCCGGTGGGCACCGGCCTTCGGGGAGTCGACCAGGAAAAGCTGTTGGGATTGAGAGCAAAGTTGACAGTCCAAGCTTCGATTGATAATCTAATCCTGCAAGAAAAATAAAATGGAACCGGATAAAAAGACGGAAAATTATGAAGTCGCTTTTTTGACTAAGGACGAAAACGTCGTTGCGGTCAAAAAACTCGTCTCAAAGCACGGAGGAGAAGTCGCGAAGGAAAAAATGATTGAGAAGATTCATTTGGCCTATCCCATCAAAAAAGAAAACTACGGTTTTTTCAGCCACCTGGTATTTTCCATGGAGCCTTCCGCCACCGCCGGCTTGAGGATTGACTTAGATCTTGAAGGAAGCCTGCTCCGCTATTTCTTTCGTAAAGCCAAAAAACCCAGATTGGAAAGCGAGATAAGAGAAGAAGGCCGTCTCCGGTCATTCCTGGGTTTCCGAAGCTCGTCTGCGAAAACGATGGAAAAGACTTTGACGAACGAAGCTTTAGAGAAGAAAATAGAAGAAATACTACAATGAATTTAAATAAAGCCTTCATTTTGGGAAATTTGACGCGCGATCCGGAACTCCGGCAGATAACGACTGGCCAGTCAGTCGCTTCTTTCGGCGTGGCAACCAATAGTTTTTACACGGATAAGTCCGGCCAGAAGCAACAGAAAGTGGAATTCCATAACGTCGTAGTATGGGGACGGCAGGCGGAAGTGGCCAGCCAATTCCTCAAGAAAGGCAGTCTAGTACTTGTCGAGGGGCGGCTTCAAACCCGCGCTTGGCAGGACAAGCAGAACCAGACGCATCGGATGACCGAAATTATCGCCGACCATATCCAGCTCGGTCCCCGGTCTTCAGGCCTGTCTGCGCAGTCAGGCGGCGGAAGTGGAAATCAATTTGGCGGAGAGCGTCCGGCGGCGCCGATCCAGGAGAAACGGGAAGACGAACAGGAGGAATTACCCGAGATAAACATCGATGAGAGCGACATCAAGCCGGAAGAAATCCCATTCTAAGGGCACACTTACCCCCACACCTATTCAATAAATATAAAATAATCACCATGAATAATAATCAGTCGAATACAAAAAAGACATGAAACCAATCAAACAGTGCCTTTTTTGTTCCCAGAATTCCAAAGAGATAGACTACCAGGAGGTGGAACTTTTGCGTCGTTTCGTTTCAAGCCAGGGAAAAATCATCGACCCGCGCCACACCGGCATTTGTGCTAAGCATCAGCGACGCCTCGCTAAGGCCATAAAGCAGTCCCGGACGATAGGTCTTCTGCCTTTCGTCAGGCGCTAGCCAGGCATATGGTTTGGGATTTCAGCCTTTTTAATTGGTTTCACGGTATTTCGGGCTGGTCTGTTTTCACGGATGGCATCGTAATTTTTTTTGCCCGGCATCTGGCCTATATTCTTGCTGGCGCAGCGGTATTTTTCATTTTCAAAGAGAAGGGTTTAAAAGCAAAACTCGTAGTTTTTTTCCGTCTCGCGTTAACGGTTCTTCTCTCGCGGGGAATTATCGCGGGAACCATCGCTTATTTCTATGCCCGGCCGCGGCCTTTTGTTACGCTGGGTTTTAAACCCCTTATTAATGAAACCAATACATCTTTTCCTTCCGGTCATGGCGCTTTTTTCTTCGCTTTGGGCTTCGCTATTTTTTCGCTCAATCGCCGTTGGGGCTATTGGTTCCTTTCCCTGGCTTTCCTGAATGGTTTGGCGAGAATTTTCGCTGGCGTCCATTATCCGACGGATATCGTGGGCGGTATTTTGGTCGCTTTGGCCAGCTGGGCAATCGTCCGCACATTCTTGCATAAAAATAATGAAAAAACCGATTCGCAGGAATTACGGGAAGTTCAGCCGGAAGCTGGCTCTCAAAATTAGGAAGGGAGCCATAGGCGTTCTTCCAACCGATACCCTTTACGGCCTGGTCGGTTCGGCTTTTTCCCGCCGGTCAATTGGCCGAATTTACGAATTAAAGGAAAGAAACGCTAAAAAACAGCTTATCGTTCTTATTTCAAAATTAAGCGATTTGAATCTTTTCGGCGCGAGATTGGACGAAAAAACCCGGGGTATATTGAAAAAAGTTTGGCCGGGGAAAGTAAGCGTGATTTTACCGATTCGCGGGAAGAGCGTCGCTTTCCGCTTGCCGGCCGATAGGGCTCTACGCAGGTTTCTGAATGTTTCCGGACCACTTGTTGCGCCGAGCGCCAACCCTGAAGGGAAGCCGCCAGCCAGGAATATCCGGGAAGCCCGGCGGTATTTCGGCGATAAGGCGGATTTCTATCTCAACAAAGGAATTCTCAAATCCAAACCATCCACGCTCATTAAATTTAAAAATGGTCGGTTGGAAGTAGTTAGGGAAGGAGCCGTAAACGTTGCTAAATCCCTCTCCTTATGATAAATTTTAGAAATGCCTTAATAGGCATTGTTTTATGTTTGAACGAATCAAATTGTTCCTGACGGAATCCAAGCAGGAACTCAAAAGAGTCAATTGGCCGAGACGCGAGGAAACGGTCCGCTACACGATTTTCGTCATCGTGCTTTCTTTGGTTATCTCCGCTTTCTTGGGTATCTTGGATTATATTTTTATTCAAATCCTCCAAAAAATCATCCTATAAAATGATAATCAAATCCGAAAAAAGCCAAAAGGAAATCAGCCGCCACTGGTATGCAATCCATACCTACGCCGGCTACGAGGATGCCGTCGCGCGCTACCTGAAACAGCGCGTCGAATCGCTTTCGATGACGGACAAAATCTTCAACGTCATTGTGCCGAAGGAAACGAAGATAAAGATAAAGAATGGCAAGCGCCTGAAGACGGAAGAGAAAATTTACCCGGGCTATGTGCTCGTGGATATGGTTTTAGACAACGATTCTTGGTATGTGGTGCGGAATACCCCCCGTGTGACGGGCTTCGTGGGTGCCGACAGTGCGACCCCGACTCCGCTTTCGAAAGACGAGGTGGAGGAATTGATGGCGAGAATCGGCGGAAACGAGCCCCGGTTCAAAGTTGACTTTAAGCTGGGCGAGGTGGTAAAAATAACCGATGGTCCTTTCAAGGACCAGGAGGGAAAAGTCTCCGAACTGGATGAGGAACACGGAAAGATAAAAATCCTAGTTCCGATTTTCGGCCGGGACACGATGGTGGAGCTCGATTCGCTCCAAGTGAAAAAATTATAAAAATATATGGCTAAACCAATAAAAGCGACACTGAAGTTGCAAATGAAGGCTGGTGCGGCGAACCCGGCCCCGCCCGTGGGTCCCGCTTTGGGCCAGCACGGCGTGAACATCCAGCAGTTCTGCCAACAGTTCAATGAGGCGACCAAGGATATGGGTGGCGACATTATTCCGGCGGAAATTACCGTTTACGAAGACCGCACCTTCGATTTCAAACTCAAGACCCCGCCGGCCTCCGCGCTCCTCAAAAAAGCCGCGGGACTGGAGAAGGCCTCCGGCACGCCTGGCAAGGCTTTTATCGGCAAAGTGACCAAGGATGATTTGAGGAAAATCGCCGAACGGAAGATGGGGGACTTGAACGCGAACGACATCGATGCCGCGATGAAAATCATCGCCGGCACCGCAAAAAATATGGGTATCGAAATCGTAGATTAGATACCCATATTTTGAAAAAAGGACCGGACATTGTCCGGCCTTTTTATTTTTCTTCTTTCTTCGCTTCTAGTTCCCGGAAAACGGTACCTAAAACGCCGTTGATGAATTTGGGAGAGTTTTGGCCGCCGTAGTTCTTGGCGATCTCAATGGCTTCGTTGATGGCCACCTTGGGTGGCACTTCATTCCTGTCGGCGTGGAGGAGCTCATAGAGGCCTATCCGGAGCACGTTCCGATCCACAATGGCGATTTGGTTCAATGGCCATTCGGGTGCCACGCGCTTGATAATATCGTCGATTTCTTTGATGTTTTCGATTACGCCTTTGGCAATCCGCCAGACGAAATCCGGCTCATCGATGCCTGGCCCGAATTCCTTCATATTCCGGTCGATGATAGCCGCGAGGTCGGCCTCGTGCTCATAAAAATCCCATTCGTAGAGGGATTGGAGAATAATGGTTCGCGCTAAGTGACGGGTGGCCATATAAAGTTAAAATTTCAAATTACAAATACTGGACTCGACTGCTTCTACTTTTTAACGCTTGGTTTCTTGGGGCTTTTGACATATTCGCCGCAATTCGGGCAGATGCGATGGGGGAGGGTCGGAGCTTTGCATTTCGGGCAAACCATTATCTTAATCTTCTTAAGGGCTTGCTGGGAACGCCGCCGGCCGACTTTTGACTTGGAATGATGCTTTGTTGGTACTCCACCCATAGGTTTAATTTAACTTAATTCTATTATACCAGATAACCAAAGTCAAATTAATTTCCAATTTTTGAATTTTTAAATAATGTTCAAATTTCCAAACGTTTAAAGCATTAGAAATTAGGATTTATTTATAAAATTACAAAATTAAAAATTTATTGATTTTAATTATTGCTTCTTGCCTATTTCTTATCCATATTATGCGACTATCCTTTCCGAACCACGTCATCTGGCGCTTGGCATAATCCAAGGTGGATTTCACGATTTTATCGATGAGCTCGGATTTAGAACCGATTTCGCCGTCGATAAAAGCCAGAGTATTCGAATACTCGAAGCCGAATTCCCGGATTTTTCTCTCCGACACGCCGGTCTTGGCGAGTTTTTTTGTCTCTGCGACAAGTCCCTCCCGGACCATCTTGGCGACTCTTTTTTTGACCAATGATTCGAGCATTTTCCCTTCTTTCCGGATACCTATAAAAAGCACCTCGGCCGCCAGGGGATTCATCTTGATTGCCGGCACCTTACCAAGCGCCGTTGCGATTTCAATCGCCCGGACGAGTCGGCGGGGATTTTTCTTGTCTATTTCTCTCCAGCGCCGGACATCTTTTTTCTTCAAAATCAGCGAAAGTTCCGAAACGGATTTCTTTTCCAATTCCCGGCGGAGCTTCGGATTTGGCTTCACTTCCGGGATAACGAGGCCGTCCACGGCGGCGCGGATATAGAGCCCCGTCCCGCCGACTATGATTGGTAATTTATTTCTTTTCCATATTTCTTCCATTTTCTTTCGGGCCAATTTTTTGTATTGGGATACCGTGAAAGTTTTTTTCGGATTCGCGACGCTCAAAAGATAATGGGGGATGTCGCTTACTTCTTTTTTGGACACCGCCCCGGAGCCGATTTTCAAACCTCTATAGATTTGGCGGGAGTCGGCGGAAATTATTTCGCCTCCGAATTTTTTTGCCAAGGCAATGCCCAAAGCGCTCTTTCCACTCGCGGTCGTTCCCGCGATAACTATCAGTTTTTTGTTCTTTGACATATTTTCCGAATTATCCTATTGTATAGGGAGAAGCCCATTAACCGGTTACCTTTAAAAACATTTCCTATCCTTATTATTTATTTCCCGGCCCGCTTTTTCCAAAAATTCTTCGAGTGTTATGGTCGCAGTATCCCTTTCGTGGCGGCGGCGGACATTCACGGCTCCTTTTTTTATCTCTTTGTCTCCCACGACGAGGAGGTAGGGGATTTTTTCCATTTCTCCCTGGCGGATGTTTTTGCCGAGCGTTCCGCCCTCCGCGGCGATGTCGGCCCGAATGCCGCTCTCTTCCAGTTGTTTCAAAACCTTTTCGGCGTAAGGACGGTGGCGGTCGGCGATGGGGATAATTCTTACCTGCACCGGTGCGAGCCAAGTGGGAAAATCGCCGGCATAATGTTCGATTATTATCGAGAGAAATCTCTCAATTGAACCCATGATGGCGGCGTGAATCATCACGATGCGTTCGGGTTTGCCCTCCTCGTTCGTGCAGACGAGATCGAAGCGCTCTGGCATATTCACATCGAGCTGGATGGTGGCGACTTGCCATTCTCGGCCCAGCGAATCCTTGGCCATAAAGTCCAGTTTCGGACCGTAGAAGGCCGCTTCGCCCACGCCCGGGAAGGTATCCGCTTTCTTGCTCTTCACAATTTCGGAGAGCATCTTCTCGGCAAAGGCCCACTTCTTCTTGTCGCCCAGGTATTTCTCCGGATGCTTGGGGTCGTGGGTGGAAACCCGGATGCGGAGATTAAAGCCGAAGACGCCATAGAACTCGTGAATAATGTCCCAAATTTTCAAAAATTCCTCTTTGGCTTGCGGAAGCCGGCAAAAAACGTGGGCATCGTCCTGGGCGAAGGCGCGCACCCGCGAGAGACCGGAAAGCTCGCCAGTCTGTTCGTCGCGGTAGCACATCGTCGTATTGGCGTAGCGCTGGGGGAGTTCGCGGTAGCTCCAGGGCTTCCGAGCATAGATCTGCGTGTGGTGAGGGCAATTCATTGGCTTCATCGCGAAGATATGCCCTTCGCGGGTTTTCACCTTGAACAAATCTTCTTGGAATTTTTCCCAATGGCCGCTCACTTCATAAAGATCTTTTTTGGTAATGTGAGGTATCTCCACCTTCTGGTAGCCGTACTTTTTGCGGAGCTGCCAGACGAAATCATCCAAGGTGTTTCGAAGGATGGTGCCTTTGGGAGTCCAGAGCGGGAGGCCGGCGCCCACCAAGTCGGAAAAAGTGAAGAGATCGAGAGCCGGTCCCAATACTTTATGGTCGCGTTTCTTCGCTTCTTCCCGCATATTCAGGTATTCTTCCAATTCTTTTTTGGAATTGAAGGCTAGGCCGTAGATTCTGGTGAGCATCGGATTTTTTTCGTCGCCGCGCCAATAAGCGCCCGCGATTTTGTCGAGTTTGAACGAGTCGGGGACTATCTCCGATGTGTTCTTGACGTGCCCGCCCCGGCAAAGGTCCAGAAATATATCGCCGGTCTTATAGACCGTGAGGGGTTGTTTTCCGCCAGCCGGCGGATTGCTGAATTCCTTAATGAGTTCCAATTTGAAAGGCTGGTCTTTGAAAAGCTTCTTCGCGGCCGCGGGCGTGATCTTCTTGCCGGAAAAGGCGAGCTTCTGATTGACCATATGCCGCATCTCTTTTTCGAAATCCTTCAAATCCTCGGGCGTAAGCGGGCGGGGGAGCTTGAAATCATAATAGAAGCCGTGCTCAATGACGGGTCCGATGGCGAGCTGGGCCTTGGGAAACTTCTTCAGAACCGCCGCCGCGAGCAAATGGGCGAGCGAATGCCTTATATCATCCAATTTATCAGCTTTTTCCATAACTAATTCATTATAGGTAAAATCTAGGTTTTTGAGGATATTGACTTTGTTATTATATTGTGATATTGTTCTTTCATTCTTGAAACTCAAGAACGCTCTTAAACAATTTCACATTCATTAACGAAAGGAGATGATGACAATGAAAAAAGCATTGATCACATCCAAAGAAATTACCTC
>JBBTRY010000014.1:19863-24916 GCA_038064955.1 Patescibacteria group bacterium | reverse complement strand
CGGAAAACATCAATGTCGGTCTATTTAACTACCCCGTTCTCATGGCCGCGGACATCATCATTTATAATGCCAAGTTCGTACCAGTGGGCGATGACCAGCTTCAGCATCTGGAATTCGCCCGCACCATCGCCCGAAAATTCAACAATAAATATGGGAAGATGTTTATTGAACCTCAACCGCTTTTGACAGAGAACTCGCGCGTGATGAGTCTGAACGAACCGAAAAAGAAGATGTCCAAATCCCGCCCGGCCGGCTGCCTTTTCATTGATGATTCTCCCGAAGTCATTCGCAAAAAAATAATGAGCGCCGTCACCGACTCCGGCAACGAGATCAAAGCCGAGATGGAGGGTAAGGAGGGTATCGGCAATCTCGTGCTCCTCTACTCCGCCTTTACGGGTGAGATCGGTGCCTCCATCGAAAAAAGATACGCCGAAAAGGGTTACGGCCAGTTCAAACGCGATTTGGCGGAAGCGGCCGTGAAGGCCCTCGCGCCGTTCCAAAAAAAGAAGAAAGGGTTCCTAAAAAATGCCGGTCTTATTAACAAGACCGTAGCGGCGGGGAACAAAAAGGCCAATATCGTGGCTTCTAAAAAACTCAAGGAAGTAAAGAAGAAAATTGGCCTAATTAGCTAACTATTGCCAAAAATAATAAGAAGTGTTATTCTTCAAGTTGAAATTTATTTTACAATCATGTTTAAGGAATCCAATATGAATCTTAAAGAGACATACCCAGAAACTGTTCGGGAACTGAAGGATAATTTTAGCAATCCAGAACTGCCAAAACCGGTCATCGAGCTAAGCGAGCTTGAAAAATTGTGCGAAGGAGATCTGATTTTAGAGGGTCTTCTTAGCGAAGTGGTTGACTACTGCGAGAGGTATACAGAAACAGTGGCTCAATATCAGGAATTTGATAGTAGGGAAAACACCCGGGAAAACCAGGAAGAAAAAGCAAAGTTTGATAAAGAGAAAAGGGTGGTCCATAACGCCACCATAGACAGCATTAATATTCTCGCCAGAGCTCTTATCAAATCCGGTAAGAATGGACAATGGATAGAATCTCTGCACGGTTCAACAGGCTCAAGAGCTACCTACGCAACGTTTGCATTAAGAACAACCTATCAACGGTTAATAGAAATGGAGGTATTAGAAAATGGAAAAGAAGATAACGGACAAATCTGAACAGCAGGAAAGACGCCGACTGATATTTGAGTATGTCAGGTTGGTAATTGTAAACGCCCGAAAGAATTTGGGGGTAATCAAGCCCTCCCAGTATATGAAAGATATCCAAAAAAAACTCGGTCTTTCTCATGAAAAGATAATATTGGAAGCGGCAAACAACGTCACTATGTAGTCCTAAAATAGGATGAAATAGTGACGTTTATTTTTTTATTCCTATCCAAACCGGCATTTCGTCTATCCGAGTTTCGATCTCAGCGTCGAATCTCGGTGGCCGGCCGATCTCAACTCTTTCCGCTTTAACTTCTTTTTTCAAGAGCTCGCCGTATTTTGAAACGATGAATTTAATCTCTTCCGCGCCATTAATGAATAATTCCACGGTATCCTGCGGCGTGAGCTTCGCGTCCTGACGCAAATCCTGAATGGTCCTCACGAGTTCCCGCAACGTCCCCTCCTCTTTGAGTTCATGGGTTATCTTGGTATCCAGTTCGAACTCCACTTTGAGATTAGCATCGAATTTTATCTCCTTAACATTCACCTCATCCTTCAATATATCCAAAAGTTCTTTTTGGCTCTTCAGTTTCACATCCTTGATATTGAGGGATGCGAGCGGCTGGCGCACCTTGATGCCGATCTCGGCGCGCTTGGCCAGAACACTGCTCGCGATAGTGCGAATCTCATCCATTGAAACGGTAAGCTTCTTATTTATCGCCTTTTTATCCGCTTTGGGCCAATCGGCCAAGTGAACTGATTTAGGAATTTTGAATTTCGAATTATGCCCCTCATTCTTAATTCCTAATTCATTATTCAATGATAGATACAGCGCCTCAGAGAAGAAGGGAGCGAAGGGCGCCATTAGCTTACTGGTTTCAGTGAGTACGTGTCTAAGGGTCGCCGATGCCGCTTCAAAATCCAAGGCTTCTGCCTGTCCGCCAAAACCTTTGGTGACGGCGGAGAAGCGCCGACGGGAGCGGCGGATATACCATCGGGAGAGATCGCCGACGAAATCCTCAATGGCCCGGCCAGCTTCACTAATCCCGTAGTGATTCAGTTTTCTGGTCACCGATTCTATTGTCTCGTTCAACCGGCTCAAAATCCACTTATCCAAAATATTCGTCAATTTGGAATTTGTCATTTGGATTTTGGAATTTTTACTTCTGTATGTTTCTAGAAAAACGAATGAGTTGTAAAGTAGGGAAAATATCTGGCGGGAGGTCTTGGTTATTTCAGCCTCGTCGAACTTCTTCGACTCGCCCGGCGGATTTACGGTATAGAAATACCAGCGAATGGCATCCACGCCGTGCTTTGCCATCATCTCCCAGGGATCCACGATATTCCCCTTGGATTTGGACATTTTTTGCCCGTTCTTATCCAATATGAGCCCCAAGCAGATAACGTTCTTATAGGGGCTGTTTTTGCCCATTAAAACGCCTATGGCAAGGAGGGTATAAAACCAGCCCCTGGTCTGGTCCATGCCCTCAGAGATGTAATCGGCTGGATAATCCATCTCCTTGTTGAACGGGTAATGGCTCTGAGCAAAGGGCATCGCGCCAGAATCAAACCATACATCTAGCACTTCCTTTATCCTTTCCATATCTCCGCCGCACCGGTCACAGGCAATTTTCACATTATCCAAATACGGACGATGAAGATCCGTCTCGCCACTTTCGTTTCTCGGAACGTCTTTGAATTCGCAAATTTCCATTCCGGCATTCGCGATGAAATCTCCCCCGCACTTGTTTTTTTCTTCAATCGCTTCCCGATTGCCCCAGCCATTCAGGATGCTCGCAAGCATCCAGATGGTATATTCGTGACTCACTATCAAAAATGTTTTACCGGAAAATTCTTTTTCTTTTTCATTCACGAAATCGAAGAGCCGGCTCCGCAGGTCCGTCAGATTCTCGCCTTGGGGTGGACGCTTCACGAATTTTTCCGCGTAATCCTTGCAGAAATTCCCGTAATTTTCATCCGGCTGACCGTTGAAATCCCCTACATTTATCTCCCGCAGGCGCGCGTCGAGATTTATCTTTCCCAAGCCGAGAGCGGACTTCAGTATTTCCGCCGTTTCTTTCGTGCGCGGAAAATCCGACGAAAACAAGATGTCTATTTTTTCTTTTTTTAATTTCTTAGCCAGCGCCTCCACCTGAACCCGCCCTTTGAGAGTGAGATTGAAGACGGATTTTAGGGCGTCGGAATCACAGATGTTCTTCAAATTATTTTCCGCTGCGCCATGCCGGACGATAATATAGCGATTCTTTTCTTTTTTCTTTCCCCCGTCTTCAAGTTCTTCCAGGCTCCCGATGCACCGGAAATGGCGGCATTTTTTGCAATGCCAGATAGGCAAGGGCGTGCCCCAGTATCTTTCGCGGGAAATCGCCCAATCTTTCACTTCTTTTATCCATTCGCCGAAACGGCCGTCCCGGATATTCTCGGGTACCCAATTGATGTTTTTATTCGCTTTTTGGAGCTTCGGACGGAGCTTCGACATCGCGATGAACCACGAATCGCGGGCGTAATATATGAGCGGCGTGGAGCAACGCCAGCAGAAGGGATATTCGTGCTTATAAGGTTCGGTTCTAAGGAAGTTGTTTTTGGATTTCAGATGATCAATGACTTTCTGGGTGGTCTCGCTTTCGGTCTTCTCATCTTTTGATTTCACGACCATTCCTTCGAACCCTTTCACATCCTTCGTGAACTTCCCTTGCTCATCCACGGTATGGTGCTGGGGCAGGCCGATTTCTTTCCCGAGATTATAATCGTCTTCGCCGTACATCACGGCGGTATGCACCACGCCTGTGCCATCGGTTGTTGTTACAAACTTTGCATCATAGATTTTGTAGGAAGTTTTTGATTTGAGCGCCGGAACGTCAAAGAGCGGCTCGTATTCCAAACCAATCAAATCTTTTCCTTTAATGGCAGTACCTATATCCATAAAACCATTAATCTCCTCATTACCATCCAATCTTTCACCAAGATCAAAAACGCCTGATCTACGAAATGTATCAGCTATTCTAGTGGTTGTTAAAATATAAACTTCTCCATCGTGTTCTCCTCTCGTAATAGTTACTTTCCGATATTCAATGTCTTTTCCTACCGCGAGCGCGACGTTCGCGGGCAAAGTCCATGGGGTCGTGGTCCAAGATAAAATGTGGGTTTTGTCGTCCGTTGTAAAATTACCGATTTTCTGACCCGGCTTCAATTTGAACTTTATATAAACGGATATATCCGTGACCTCCTTATAACCCTGGGCTAGTTCATGCGAAGAAAGGCCGGTTCCACAGCGCGGGCACCAGGGCACCACCTTATGTCCTTGATAAAGGAGCTTATCGTCCCAAACGCGCTTTAATATGTTCCAAACCGATTCGATGTACGAATTTTCGTAGGTAACGTAGGGGTTTTCGAGATCCAACCAAAAACCAATCCGTTCAGTGAGTTTTTCCCACTCATCTTTGTAGAGCCAAACAAGTTCTTTGCATTTCCGATTGAATTCGGCCACTCCATAACGTTCAATATCTTGTTTATTATTAAAACCAAGGGATTTCTCCGTTTGAACCTCTATCGGAAGACCGTGAGTATCCCAACCTCCCCGTCGACCGACCACATTAAGACCCTGCATGCTCTTAAAGCGAGGAATGATGTCTTTAAAGACACGGGCTATAACATGATGGATGCCGGGCCGGGCATTCGCCGACGGCGGTCCTTCGTAGAAAACGAACTTTTTACCTTTGGCATTCTTAGCCAGGGATTTTTCGAATATTTTGTTGATTTTCCAGAATTCCAGAACCTTTTCTTCCAATTCCGGAAGCGAGAATTTTTCTAATTTTTTCAGCATTTAACCTAATAATTCTAATGAAAATGAGGCTTTTTGGCAAAAAAAC
>JBBTRY010000014.1:0-19763 GCA_038064955.1 Patescibacteria group bacterium | reverse complement strand
AAAAAACTACATTTTCTTCGGCTTGGAGATTCCCAGAATATCGAGAAGATTTTCGAAAACAATGGCGGCGGCTTTTACCAGGACATATCGGGCGGCGGCGATATCTTTCGCCTCTCCAATTATTCTTTCCTTTTCGTAGAAATTATGGAAATCGTGGGCGAGGTCGAGCGCGTAGCGGGTAAGCCGATGGACTTGGTAATCCTCCGCCGTATCGGCGATAATTTCCGGAAATCGGGCGAGAGTTCGGATAAGCTTCACATCCGCCTCGGTGTTCAGAAGTTTCAGATCTTGTTTGGAATTTGAAATTTGGATTTTGGATTTTCGTAAGATGCTCTGACATCTTACGTATGCGTACTGGAGATAGAAAACGGGATTTTTATTCGAACGCTCTTTTGCCAAACCCATATCGAAATCCATATGAGTTTCGGGCGCGATCATCAGGAAGAAGAAGCGAACCGAGTCCGCCCCCACCTCCTTCACCAAATCGTCGAAGGTCACGAACTCCCCTTTCCGCTTGGACATTTTGAACTCCTGGCCGTCCCGCATCAGCCGGATGATTTGGGTAATGATTATCTCGGATTTATCGAATTTCAGAATATCGGCGACAGCCTGAATGCGCTTTACGTAGCCGTAATGGTCCGGCCCCAGGATGTTTATTTTGGCGCTGAAGCCGCGTTTTTTAGTCTCGAGATAATGGCCGGCATCGGCGAGGAAGTATGTCGGAATTCCTTCGCTTGTGATAAGTACGCGGTCCTTATCGTCGCCGAAAGCGGTTGTTTTGAGCCATACCGCCCCTTTGCTTTCGTAAACCCAACCGCCCTTTTTGAATATCTCGAGTGCTTTTTCTGGCAGCTTCATTTGGTGGATCTTTTTCTCAGAAGTATAGCGGTCAAATTTTATACCGGACTTTTTACCGATTACGGTCTTTATGGTTTTCAAAAAATCTTTAGCCGCTCGCTCGCCCAATTCCATCGGTCTGCTTTTCATTTTCGTGGCAAGCTTCGCATTCTTTTTCGCCCACTCGGCCACATATCCGCCTTTGTAGAAATTTTCCTCATTTTTGATTATTCCCCGCGTGGCGAGGATGGATTTGCCGAGCGTGAGCACCTGATTGCCGGTATCGTTCACGTAGTACTCCTTTTCCACTTTCGCGGCCGAAGTCTTGAGAACGTTTCCAATGACATCGCCCAGAAAACCGCCCCGGCCGTTCGCAAGCGTGAGCGGTCCCGTCGGATTAGCGGAGATAAACTCCAGCTGGATTTTATTATTCTTCAGAATATTACTCGCTCCGTATTTTTTATTTTCTTTAATTACTCTTTGAAGTTCTCCATTCAGAGTCTTTTGGCTTAGCCAGAAATTCACGAAGCCTGGGCCGGCTACTTCGATCCGATCGAAAAATTCCGGCGGGGCGGTCTTGAGGAGCTTGAAAACTATTTCCTCCGCCGCTTCGCGGGGATTTGCCTTCTTTTCTTTCGCCAGCTTAAAAGCGACGCTCGTTGCATAGTGGGCGTCCTGATTCTCATCCCCTCCTTCGCTATCGCTTCGGAGGGCAGGCGGTACGCGCAGATCTACCGCCGTTCCCTTCGGAATGACTTTAACGAGATAGGAGGCGATGATATCGCGAATACTCATAGATTAAATTTACCTTTTTAGGAGAAAAATCGCTAGAATATAAGTATGTCATCTTTGGCATTCAACAAACGCGCGAGTTTTGACTACGATATCCAGGAAAAGATTGAGGCCGGCATAGAATTGAAAGGCTTCGAGGTGAAAACGGTCAAAAGCGGCCATATGCAGATTGCGGGCAGTTACGCGGTTATCCGCCACAATGAGGCGTGGCTTTTAAATTCGCACATTCCGCCCTATCAGCCCAAAAATACACCCAAAGAATACGACCCGGCCCGCTCCCGGCGACTTCTGATTACCAAAAAGGAGATAGAGTATCTGACGGGCAAGCTCCATGAGAAAGGCTTGACCCTGCTTCCGCTTGAGGTCTACACTAAACGCGGCTTAATCAAACTGAAGTTGGGATTGGGCAAGCCCCTCAAAAAAGCGGATAAGCGCGATTCAATAAGGAAAAAGGAGGTGGATAGGGAAATCCAGCGCGCCGTCCGAGAGTAGATTGAAAACAGAATATGGGGATGATCGGCTTCGACGGGATGAATGACGCAAACGCAGCAAGCTGAGCTTGCCGCTCACTAAAACGGCTTCCAAGATAACTGCCAATAAAACGGTAGCGCCGGCATTCGCTTTCGCGTAATGCCGCATCGGCCCTGATACTCGCTAGGAAACTTCCGGTGTCATATCGCGAGTTCGCGGAGGAGATCCGCTTTCCGTATCTTCCGTTAAAACAGGAAGGCAAAACCGTCCTGAGGGTTTACCCGAAGGGCTAAACTTGTAGAAACGCTTGCCGAATCTTTCCGTACGCGGGTTCAATTCCCGCCGTCTCCACTCGACTCGCCCCGCTCCAAAAGAGCGGGGCTCGCTCGTGGCAAGCCACAGCGAGTCGAGTGCCCTGAGCTTGTCGAAGGGCATATAATTAATTTATGTACTTTGTTTACATGATCAAGAACGATTTCAGTAAGTTGTATGTTGGCATAACAGAAAATCTGCGGGATAGGTTGATTTATCACAATAAAGAACAAGGTGCTCAATTCACGAAAGGAAAGGCAAAGTCCAAAATGGTTTTCTACGAACTTTATACAACCTTATCTGAAGCGAGGAAACGAGAGGTTCAAATCAAGAAATGGCGGAGGGAAAAGAAAGAAATATTGATAGGCAGGTTTCAAAAGGGATTATCAACGAAGATGAGGTAGGCGCGGCCAATTCCCGCCGTTTTGTGGTAATATAACGATATGAAAGGCTATGTGGAAAATATCGAGAAGTTGGCGAAAGAGAATAACAATTTCCGGAAGGTTCTGTATACGGCCAAAAACAACCAGCTCGTCCTGATGGCCCTGAAACCCGGCGAGGAAATCGGCGAAGAAATTCATCAGATGGACCAATTCTTGAGAATCGAGGAAGGCGAGGGTAAGGCGATTCTGGACGGCATAGAGCATGCGATTGCGGACGGCTCGGCTATCATTGTTCCGGCCGGCGCGAAGCACAATATCGTCAACACTTCTTCGGACAAGCCGATGAAGCTATATACGGTCTATTCCCCGCCGAACCATGTAGATGGCATCATCCATATCACGAAAGTTCAAGCGGAAGCGGATGAAGAGAGAGACCACTTCGACGGAAAAACCACCGAATAGGGGGGTTATTTAATTATCCCCAGCCCGGCCTATTCCCCGTTGCGGGAAATGCTATACTTATATCAGTAGTTTGGCACTGCGAATAATAGTTTAATCGGGCCCAAAAACCCGAAATCAGATTAGAGAATTCTAATCACAGGTTTTGTATTTTAACCTCTTGCTATGTAAGAGGTTATTTTTTTTCCAAAAATATTTATCGAAAGATAAATTCTTTGTCTTCTCCTCCTAAGAAACTAGGGTGTACCGGAAAAAGTGGGTAAGACTTGGGCTAGCGCCCCGGAGCGCACACTTTTTCCGGTACACCCTGGTTTCTTTATAATAATTGAATTTCTCTTTCTTCCCTGCTATCATTCGAATATCCAAAACAGAATCAACAATCAAATAATCGCCAAGGAACTCCGGGTAATAGACGAGGCCGGCGAGAACCTCGGCGTAATGAGCAAAGAAGACGCGCTCGCTCTGGCCCAAAAAAAGACTCTCGATCTCATTGAAATCGCCCCTATGGCCAAGCCGCCCGTCGCGCGGATAATGAGCTTCGACAAATTCCGCTATTATCAGGGCAAAGAGGAAAGAAAACAGAAACAGGCCCAGAAACAGAAGGAACTGAAGCAGGTACGCATCAGTCCTCGGGCGGCCCTGAATGACCTCCAGATCCGGGCGAAACAGGCAGATGAATTTTTGAAAGAGGGACATAAAGTAGAAGTGGGTATTTTTCTCCGGGGCCGGGAAAAAGGAAATAAGGAATGGGCCTTGCAGAAAATGCGGGAATTCCTTACTATGATTTCCGTTCCCCATGAGATAACGATGGGCCCGAGACAGGGCGGCCGGGGTTTCGTCGCTCAGATAGCGAAAAAATAGATCATGCAAAAAAGCGTATCCAAAAGAATCAAAGTGAAAAAATCGGGCAAAATCCTGCGCCGCTCAACCACGCTCGGCCACTCCCGCGCCAACAAGAGCACTTCCCAAATGAAACGGAAGAAGAACGAGCGCCAGCTGGCCATCACTTCAAAAAAAATAAAAAGATATTTTTAATCCAAAAACATGCCTAGGGTAAAACGGGGCACCGTCGCCCATAAAAAAAGAAAAAAGATACTGAAGCTCACGAAGGGCTATCGCTGGGGCCGCAAATCCAAAGAACGGGCGGCCAAGGAGGCTTTGCTCCACGGACTCTCGCGGATGTTCAAGGGCCGTAAAGAAAAGAAGCGCGACTACCGCCGGCTCTGGCAAGTCCAGTTGGGCGCCGCGGCCAAGGAGCACGGAATAAAATACAGCCAGTTCATAAATGCCTTGAAGAAGAAAGATATTAAATTGGACAGAAAAATTCTCGCGGACCTGGCCCAGAACCATCCGGAAGTCTTCAAAAAGATAGTGGAAGCTGTAAAATAAAACAGAAATAAAAACCCCCGCTAAGGGGTTTTTATTTTTCTCGGCATTACGAGCCCGTAGGCTTTCTTCAGGCTATTCTTCAAATTCGGCGCCTTCAGTATCCGCATCGCATCCCGGAAAAGAAACCAGCCGTAACCCTGATGCTTCTCGCCCGGAACGTTTTCGGGCTTAATCTCCAACCGGACGTAGGGATTGGCGGTTTCGGCCAGATAATAAGTGACGGTTTTAAAAATCTTCTGCTTATTCCGGAAATAGGTGAATTTATCCTCCACTTTGAAGCGGTCGGAGAATTTGAGATCGCGGAAGCTTAAACCCGTCTCCTCCCAAACCTCCCGAAGCGCCGCCCTGAAGCTCCGCTCACCGTCCGTGAGCTTCCCTTTCGGGAAATTCCAATAAGGCCCGCCGTTATAGAGAATGAGGAACTTCGGCCCCTCGCTCGTCCGGCGGTAGATGATGACGCCGGCGGATATTTCCTGATTGGGAATGGAAATGGGAATCATATTTTGAATTCAAATTTGCCATTTTCGAAGGTTATTTTCACACTGTCGCCACGCTTTACCTCGTCCTTGAGGATTTTTTCGGCCAGAATGCTCCGGACATTTTCGGCGATAGCCTGCCGCAAGGGCCGCGCGCCGAAGACGGGGCTGTAACCCAACTCGGCCAGCTGTTTCACCGTTTCATTGTCCCAGGAAAGCGCGATCCCGTTAGTTTCGGAAGCAAGCCCTGCCAAGTCCCGCATTAGAAGCTCGGTAATGGAAGTAATTTCCTCTTTGTTCAAATTGCGGAAAACTATGACGTCCGAAAAGCGGTTAATGAGCTCCGGCTTGAAATAATCGGTGAGCTTCCTCTTGAGGTCATCGGCGATTTCTTCCCCAGGCCGCCCTTTTTCCGTCTCCAATTTTATGAATTCTGAGTGGGCGTTCGAGGTCGCGATGATTATCGTATTTTCGAAACTCACCGTCCGGCCCAAGCTGTCAGTAAGCCGGCCGTCGTCGAAAACCTGGAGAAATAAATTCAAAACATCTGGGTGGGATTTCTCGAATTCATCGAGAAGGATGAGCGCATAAGGTTTTTCCAGAACGGCATCGGTCAAAGTGCCCGTCCGCGAAGCGTCGGGATTGCCGATCAGACGAAAAATACTCGTTTTATCCTGGTATTCGGACATATCGAATCTTTCCATCGCTTCTTTGGAGCCGAATTGCGTCTTGGCCAATATCTTCGCGAGTTCCGTTTTTCCAACTCCGGTCGGCCCCACGAAAAGAAATGTGGCAATGGGCCCGCCCCGGCGCGTGAGGCCGCTCCGGTATTCCCGAAGCGCGCGCGACACCGAACGCACGGCGACATCCTGGTTTATGAATTTCTCGTGAATAATATCCTCCAGATTCAAAAGTTTTTCCGTTTCGGACTTGCCCGCCTTCTGGATGGGTATCCGCGTCATCTTCTCGGCGACGGCCGCCACAAGTTCCGCATCCAAAGTTCTTCCGCCGATTTCCTTGATTTCCGAAAGCGCGAGCTTCAAAAGATTGGAAGCACTCCCCGGCAGGGGCTTTTCCCGCAAGTACCGGTGAGCCAGAACTACCGCTTCGCGGATGGCGCGATAAGAAATGAAAACGCGGTACTCCCTCTCCATTATCAGGCTTTCGTAGGTGAGATAGCGGACGGCATCCTCTTCGGAAATTTCCTCCACTTTCACAATTTCGAATTGTTCCAGGAAATCCGAACGCGGCTCGATAAATTGCTTGAGTTCGCGGGGATAGGTTTCGCCGATAACCGGAATGCCGTTGCTTTTTATGATTGGCAGTACGATATCGATTGCGTTTAAGGATTTCGTCTCGGCGGTCCGGAAAAGGTCGTGGATGTTGGGTATAAAAAGGACGATATTCCCCGCCATGAGTATTTCATCGGTAATCTTCTGGATTCGGCCGCTCAAAACGTCTCCCGTCGCGTCCGCCACGAGCCGGCTCAATTCCAAAGAGACCAGGCGTTTGTCGAAAAACACCGGCGGCACATCGTCTTTGACCATCCGAAAGGCCAGGTGGGCGATAATGGACGATTTACCCACTCCGGCTTCGCCCGAAAGCAACGCGTTCGGTTTACCCGGCCGGGAAATTATCTGGATGAGATTGTCATAATCGCTCTCGTGGCCGACCAAAAACCCGATTTTCTCTTCCCGGGCTAGGTCGGTGAAATCGGTGCTGAACTGGTCGAGCGTGGGCGTGGGCCGGGCCGTCCAGGAACGGTTCATCACCCGATGGCGCAAAAACTTGGGCCGATGAGCAAAGCCGCCCAGGACAGCCGGTAGAAGCCTCATTCGGCCGGAAGAATGCCGGAAGCGCCCGAAAACCGAGGCGGCCTGGATATCCACGGTATTGATACTGAAGAAGTTGAAAAGCGTTTTGAGTTCGGGATTATTGACGCCCGTAAGCGCAGCGAGGAAGTTCCGCGCCTCGATGAATTTTTCGTTCGCGCCGAGCGCGCTTTCGTGGGCCCGAAATGCCAGGTCATTTATCAATTCCAAGTTGCCGCTTTTGGTGGACTTCGCCGCACTTTTTCCTTTGGTCAGAAATTCCCCGATCTTCAGCTCTAAATCCTCCGTTTTCACATCCAACCGCTTCAATATTTCCCGGATATCTTTTTTGTGGATAAGTTCTAAAAGAAAAAGTAAATAGAAATCTTCTCCGACCAGGTATGATTTGCGAAAAGCGCGGCTTAAGAGCCGGTAGGTTTCGGGAGTGACGGCTCTCGCGATGTTCCGATTGCGACCCGTGAGCTCCGAAAGATTCCGGTCGGCCTCATTGAAATCGATTGCCCGATCAATCAAGAAAAGAGCGAGTAAGAACGACGCCATTCTAAGCGGATCTAATCCGGAAGAAAAAAGCAAAAAGAACGAAACGGTCAAGAAAATAAGGAAGATATAGGAAATAACCCGGACCAGGAATTCTCCGGCGGCGGTCATTAAGAGGCGCGGCTCTTTGAAGATGAATTCGGTCATGGTGTTTGGAAATAAAAAATCCTCAAAATTAACGCGACCGGTATCATGAGCCAAACGATATAAACCGCGATAACGAACGCGAAAACGACGAGGTATATGAAGCTCGTGCCCAAAAGCCGGCCAAACCTCAAAATAAAGCCCAGGATATAGCCGATTATGGAGTAATCCTTATAGAGCGGCTGGAAGAGATACCTGACGTTCACGCGCCAAGCCAGCGTCCGGTCCATTTTTTGGAGCTCATCGAAGACGAAATTCGAATAGACTCTGAAGCTTTTTACGTACCAGTGACGGAAAAATTCGGCAATACGGTAGAAAAACCTTTGAATCAAGTAAGTTAAGGCCATTGGTCTTATTATAGTGCCTATCCAGCAATCAAACAAAAATCTCAAGCGAAACGCGGCATGTCGGAAAAAGTGGGTAAAAACTCCGCTTTTTATCGACATCGCTCGGACAATATAAGAACAAACTCTTATCTTGCTCCTCGCTCGTCGATATAAGACTTGGGGTGGGATAATCACCGCGGGGCGGTGATTATCCGGAGACGCACACTTTTTCTGATATACCGCGCTTCGCGCTAGAAATATCTGACCTCCTCCTCCAATCTTATGCCGAATTTCTTATGGACTCTTCGCTTCAGGATATCGGCCATTCTTTTGACGTCTTTCGCCTTAGCTCGGCCGGAGTTCACAAGCAGATTACCGTGAAACTTCGCGATTCTCACCCCGCCCAATTTCATTCCCTTTGCGCCCGCTTCTTCCAAAAGATAACCGGCGGGTATTTTTCCTTCGATGATTTTCTTTTTATCGATAAGTTTCAGCGATTTTTTGGAAACGTTTTCCGCCAAAATGTTTTTGAAGAAACTGCCGGGGCACTTCAAGCCCGGCCTATATTTATTTTCTCTTGTTTTTATTATCTCCCGGGAAATTTTCTTCAATTCTTTTTTCTTCCCTTTGCCGAAGGTGAGCTCCGCCCGCAGAACCAATATGTTTTTGTGTTTGAAAACGCTGTCGCGATAACCGAACTGGCACTCTGATTTTTTGAACCATACCCGCCTGCCCTGCCTGTCCCGAGTAGAATCGAGGGAAGCTTCGTCGAATGGGTCCCAAATCTCCACCCGCCTCACGATTTCGGAGATAGAGTGGCCGTAGGCGCCGGCATTTCCCACGATTGCTCCGCCGAGCGTTCCGGGAATGCCGGAGAGAGTCTCCAATCCCTTCAATCCCCAACCAATAGAGCTTGAGACAACCCTCGCCAGACTTACCCCGCCGTCTGCCATGACAATATTCCCTTTCCGCGTGAGCCAACCGCCCGAGAAACGAATCAGAAGTCCTTTTAGGGTTCCATCTGGAAAAACCACGTTGCTTCCGCCGGCAAAGATTTTGTACGGTAGTTTTAGTTTTTTCGCGAGCCCGACGGCTTTCACGAGCTCCTCCGGCTTTCCAACCGAACAAAAATACTCCGCCCGTCCACCGATACGAAAAGTGGACAAGGGCGCGAGCTCAACATTTTTCCGGAATCTTATCATTGGATCATTTAAACATTACTTTTTGCGCTTTTATCTTTCTACCGAAAAATCTGCTTCCTAAGCGGATGAATTTGTCGGTCAGGTCGGTGGAATAAAACCGGACTGTGCCGTTCCTTCTGAGGTCTTTTTCTATCTCCCGGTGCCTTTTCAAATATCCTTTCAGTTTTATAGGAACGACCCTGGACTCCGAAACGATCCGCACTCTCGCGCCGACCACCTTTCTGATCTTCCCCTCCAATATCCCGTAATGGGTGCACCCCAGAATAAGCGTGTCTATGCCTTTCTTTTTCAGCGGCTTGAGATAATCTTCGATGATCATTTTTGCGGCTTTTGAATTCTCCTCCCCTGCTTCCACTATCGGGACTAGGAGTGGACAAGCTTTTTGGAATATCCTGGCCGCGGGCTCCAGCTTCGTGATTTCCCGCACGAAGGCGCCGGACCCGACGGTCCCTTCGGTTGCGATCACTCCGATCTTTTTATTTACCGTTTTTAAAACGGCCTCCTCAGCGGCGGGGATCAGAACTCCCAGCACCCTTTTATCCGGGTAGCGTCTGGGCAGATATTCTCTTTGAATCTTGCGGAGGGCGTCGCTTGAGGCGGTATTGCAAGCCAAGATTATGATCCGGCAATTATTTTTGAAGAGAAAGTTTATGGCCTGCTTCGAGAATCCATAAACCGTTTCTTTGGAGCGCGTTCCGTATGGCGTGCGCGCGGTATCCCCGAGATAGATGTAATCGTAGACGGGCAGTTCCCTGACTATGCCCCGCAACACGTCTATTCCGCCGAACCCGGAATCAAACACGCCGATATATCCCTTACCGGCTCTTTTGGTTCTCATAAAGCAATTCTACCACTCATGGGAACCGCCCCCAAATCGATGGCTAGTACTTCGCCACTAACTTTTCAAAATTCTTTCGACCCATATTTCTAGTATATTCCATTGTGACGATTTGTCGGTATTTGGAAACATAGACTATAATTTTAAATATGCCTGAATTAAAAACGGTGGACACGATGATAATCTCGGACATCCATCTCGGCTCCGAAGTCAGTCGGCCGGAAGCGGCGCTCGCCACTTTGAAGAATCATTCTTTCAGGCGCCTTATCCTTTTGGGCGACATCTTCGACGATCTTAACTTCCATCGCCTGTCGCGGGAACATTGGGAGCTTCTCTCCTATATCCGCCTTCTCACCAACCGGAAAAGGAGGGTTGAAGTGATCTGGGTCGTTGGAAACCATGACGAACTTCTGGTGGATATCATGAAATATCTCATCGGCTCGGAGGTAAAGCAGAACTTCTATTGGGAGGAGAACGGTCGCAAGTTTTTTGCCATCCACGGCCACCAATTCGACTATTTTCTGGTCCAGAACCGAATCATGAGTAATGTGGCCACCCTGATATACAGAATTATCCAGAAGCTGGACACAAAAAGGCAGCGTTTGAGCCGCTACATCAAACGCGCCAGTAAGGGCTGGCTCCGGATTTCGAAAGACGTGGCGGATGGCGCCGTAAAGATGGGTGAAAAAAAAGGCGCGAATTATGTCTTCTGCGGCCATACGCACAAGGCACTCCATTGGAATATTCGGGACATTAAGTATTTCAACACGGGTTGCTGGACGGACATTCCCTCGAGCTACGTCACGATTACGGATGGCATTCCCGAATTACACCAAGTGAGCTGAATTATTTCTTGGCTTTTCTCTTTTTTTTCAGCGTTCCCAATTTTTTGTTTGCCTCCTTCCCCGGCCAGCAAATTGGGCAATGGGAACTACCGGCCCTATATTTATGTCCTCGCCGGCAAAGTTTCATTTGCGTTTTCATGGATTGATTTTCTTTTCCAGTTCGATATTCCAGAATCCGTATCTGGTGATGTCCTCGGGCCTGTAGAAGAGCAACGGATCGCGGACCGAACGCTCCACTTTTTTGCACTCGAACGACGCTTCCCGGCCGGTGTATTCCATTTTCCCCGGGTCGTACTCCTCGAAAACCAGGATGTCGCCGTTTTTGAGCTCAAAGTCGGCCAACCGATAATCAATCGTCCGCTCGCCCGAATTGAATTTTTCGAACATCTCCGGCCAGCATTTTTTATGGATGATTGCCATATATTCATTATACTACCCCAAGGCTTTCTTTTTTCGTTCTTCGATAAAGCCAAATCAAAAAAGAAACAGGCGCTACAGTTAATTGTAGCGCCCATCTTATCATTCTTTTATTTTTTCTTGATATTCCAACAACTTCTCGGCCGGCGAAAGACCACCAATAATCTCGTGAGGAAAGTAATTCCAAGCATCGTTCACTTATTCTATCAAACCGAGCTTTTTTAGACGCGACCGGATTGCTCCCACATTCCTGCCGAATTTTTCGGCGAGCGTTTTAGCGTCTTTTCCATCATTATTTTCTTTCTTTAATTCTTCATCGTCCTCTTTCGACCATTTTTCATACGCCTTTTTATGGCTATTTCTGATATCGGCCATCGAATACGATTTTGTCTCAATATTGGGATTAATCTTGCCGATGAACGAGTTTTGCACATCTTCTAATTCCTTCAATGACATGCTTCGCACCGTTTGCGCTTCTTTTTCGGATAATTCAACCAGCTCTTTATCAAATTCTAAAACTTCGGTGTTGATCTTCAGGGCAACGTCATTCAAACCCATAAGACGAAGCCCATCCAGGGTGCGTATGCGCGATAGAGCCACATATCCCATTCCTGGTTCGAATGCTCTGGATAAATCGACTTCTGCGGCATCCAAGCTTATACCCTGGCTTTTATGAACGGAGATTGCCCAAGCTAATTTAAGCGGCACCTGGCTGATTTCCGCCAAGATTTTTCCACCCTCCTCGAATCCCCAACTTTCCGGTAAAGCGGCGATAACATTTCCATTCCTCGATCGAACGACCGGATTGCCATATTCATCGAAGCTTTCAACGACTCCGATGGTGCCATTCACGTATCCCCTATCGAAATTGTTCTTTACGAACATGACCACGGCTCTTTTTTTCAGAAACAGTTCTTCTTTCGCTAAACAATTCCTCTTTAGCTCCGCTACGAGTTTTTGAAGGCCGCTACTCTGCATGAAATACGTTTTCGGCTCTCCGGGCAGTTTTGATAACTCGACGTCATTGATCGCATCTACATTTTCGTTATGAGTGTAAAGCCGCGTCATTTCATCGTATAAGATCGATTTCTGATAACGGCTCTTCAGAATTTCTACGGCCTCCCGATCAACCGTATCAGTCCTGATTTTGTTCAATATTCCATAGTAGACGGGGTCTATGTTCCGATATTGGCTCTCGAGATAACAGACTCGTATGTTCATGGAATTCCACGAACGCGATTTGAACGCGAAATATTCCGACGGATCGTCGCTGTTCGTGGTAACTGGCGGCAACTGGAAAAAATCCCCGCATAGGACCACTTGCATACCGCCAAACGGCTCGAAGTTTCCCTTGGCTATGCGCAATATCTTCTGAACCAAATCGAGACGGAAGGAATGGAGCATGGATATCTCATCGATAATCAAAACCTTAGCCTTCCTGAAATTTCCGCCCAATGTCTTGTTTTTCGAGAGATCGCTCACTTCCTTGTCGGTCATATCATCTTTAATTCTTATGCCGGACCATGAATGGATCGTCCTTCCGTTCAGGTGGCTGGCAGCCACGCCGGTCGAAGCCGTAACGGCCACCCCGATATTTTTTACTTTCAGATATTCGATGTATTTGTTCAGGGTATAGGTTTTACCGCTCCCGGCCTGGCCGGTCAGGAAAACATTGTGTCCTATTTTGAGAATATTAAGAGCTTCTTCTTGAGTCATGTGAGTTAAATCTAACTAAAATTATAGACCCCCTTGGCCAACTAATCGCTTCTTGAGTTATTTCAATGAGCGGGGATGCCAGACGAGCGAAAGGAGGTTAAGGTATAAATTTCTTGAAAATGTCCCCGAGTTTTTCTACCACCCCCACCTTCACCTCATCTTCATTTTTGACCGGATGCTTCGAGATTATCTCCCTCGGCGGTGTATAAAGGTCCTTGAGCGAACCCACGACAAAATCCATATATTTCTTCGCCTCATCCGCCCCCTTCCCATTCATATCTTCCTTCAGCATCCGCCGAGAAACTTCGAGCGAGCGCGCCACGAGAGCCTTGAACGAGTATTCCTCCAGATACTCCCGCGCCTTGGAATGCTGGGCATGGAAAAAGATAGCCGAATAAGCGAGAGGAAGCGCCACGCCGAACTCCAGCCAGGAAGAAATGGCGAGCCCCATACCTGTCGTAAGGCCGATAAAAATAAGAACCGCGATGAGAAAAAGGAGAATGATGTTCGCGACGAACCAATAAAACCAGTGGTCTTTGGCTTTTTCCACTTCCCGCTTCCGCTCCTCAAAAATACTCCAGAGCGTTTCCATTTTCTAAAATCCGAAGAAGGATTGAACTGATTGGATAAGCGAGCCTCCGCCTGGCGGTGGTGGCGTACCTCCGCCCGGAGGCGGCGACTGGAATTGCTGCTGCATCGGATTTTGAAACTGTTGCATCTGCTCCGGACTCGGTATAAACGAACCCGGTTGATTTTGATTCTGTCCTTGTTCTCCCTGAATATAATTTCCGGGTTGCATCATATTTTGTCCCGGCTGACCGGATTTTATATCATCGGGGCCTATACCCGAACAGGTGCCAGGACCCGTACCACAAGGACCCGGACTACCACTTTGACCATTTTGTTCTTGCCGATTGGGCTGACTGGGTTGTTGTCTGGGTTGATTTTGTCCGGACTGGCCCCCCGGCATCATCTCTCTCCTATTATTCTGATTTTGCCCGCCTTGTTGAGGTTCCCCGCTCGGTCTGAAATTCTTACAAACATCCGGATTGGACGTACAGAACGATTGGCACTCCTCGGGCGTCTTGCATCCACCTGGGCCCGATTGCTGGGGCATCATTTGCCCACCGGGATTCGTATTTCCCGGACCCGGCTGAAACTGTCCCTTTTGGCCCTGCCCTCGCTCTTGCTTTTGCCCTTGCCTTTGTCTTTGTCCTTGTTCCTGCCGATTATTTTGATCGTAATTACCGCACTTCGCTGTCGAGTTTTCTGGACAAACCGGACTTCCATCCGAACCTACCTTCGCCGATGATACAAAATTTCCGGACCCGTCGACACACGCCAATGCCGTATTATTTTTACACATATCCGCCCATGGCTGAATTTGCTGATTTGATTGATCTCCCGGCTGCATATCGCCTCCCTCTCCCGGACCGCCGGACGGCATCCCTTGGCGGAAACATTCTCCAATTTTGTCTCCGATGTTCCGCGGTGGCATTAAAGCGCCGGTTTTGAACTTCTCCAAACTATCCGCTCCCACTACGCCCGATATGCAATCCATTACTTGAGCCGGCGCCTGGTTCAGTGAACCGGTGAATTGTTTCTTTCCCTCTTCCATTTTTTGAAGCTGTTCCGGAGGAATCAATCCGTTATCCCTGCCGAAACTGAAACAGGTTTCCTGATTCGCGGAGTCATTGCAAAATACATCGCACTGTTCCTTGCCCACGCATCCGCCGGGACCCTTGCCGCCCGTCTTCCGCGCCACGGTGGCTTGTTCCGAAGTCATCATGCCGGCGGCCTCGGAGAACGCGATACATTCTTCCGTGTGCGCCGGATCGCCGCAGTACTTGTCGCACTCCTCCTTGCCGCGGCAAGCCGGTGGCTTCACGCCCTTCTTTATCGCCGCAATCACCTTATCCGAATTTTGCGCCTCTTCCGGTGTCATAAAACCGGCGGCTTTTGCGAACGCCATACATTCTTCAACGTGTGTCGAGTCGCTGCAATACTTATCGCAAGCCTGTTTTCCGCCACAAGCCGGCGGTTTGACACCGCTTGCGATCGCCGCTTGCACCTTCTTGGCTTCCGCCAGCTGGTCTTTGGACATCAAATTATTTTGTTCCGCGAAAGCGACACACTCGTTGATATTGGCCGAATCGTTGCAATATGTTTCGCAACCATCTTTCGAAGTGCAGCCGCCCGGGCCTTTCTTTCCCGATTTTTCGAAATTTTTCGCCAACCGAACCTCGTCTTTGGACATCAGATTATTCTTTTCGGCGAACGAGATACACGCGGCGCTATTTGCGGCATCGTCGCAATAGGTGCGGCAGGAGGATTCACTCGCGCAATTGCCGAGCTCCGCAATCGGATATTGAATATTCGCCGCCGGATTAACCGCCGGTGCAATCGGTGTTTGAGCGGACGCTCCGTTTATGGCGAAGAACGCGGAGATGATAAGACCGAAACTAAGAATGCCGATACTCAAAAAATATTTGGTTTTCATTTTATCTGAATGGATTTGTTTTCAACCCGGAGAAGGGATTGGTTTTGGTTGTGGGATTCGCATCCGGAACGGCAATCGAAGGCAGAACGCCCTGGGTCGCGCTGTCGTTCAAGGCCTTTACACTATCCCCGACTTGATTGAGATTCGCCTGTTCGGGAGCAGGAACCACAGGAACCGACGATTGGGTATTTTTCCAATACCAGTACCCCGCTGCGAGAAGCACTACTGCGACCACGAAGGCTATAAGAAGTTTTTTATCCATGTCTATATTATACAACTTCTATGCTTGGCGAATTAGGCTGATCTGTGGTATTAATGCTAGAAACCCAATCGGGGTTTCTATGAGGCCCTTGTAGTTCAATGGATAGGATATCTCCCTCCGAAGGAGAAGATAGAAGTTCGATTCTTCTCGAGGGCACAAAAAATCCGGCCTAGGCCGGATTTTTATTCTGAGTTACACCGAGCAAAATCCCTATCGTCACCCACAACATCAAGCGGCCGAGCTGAAGATCCCAAAGGAAGTGGTCGAAGAGACCGGACATCAATAATGCCAGAAGCATTATTGCCGAAATTCTAATTTCCGATTTCCGATTTTGCCAAATAAGCGAGATGACGAATGCGAGAAAACTCAGAAGACCGAGTATCCCGACCTCCGAGCCCATTATGAGATATAAATTATGAATCGGTTGCCATTGGCCCAGCGAATTCACATCGTATTTGCCGAAAAGATTCGTGCTATAGGTATGGAAAAGCTGATTGCCGACACCGACGCCGAGAGGATTGGAGACGATAAGCTCAAGGCCGATTTTATTATAGTTCCAGCGATCGGAGACCGGTCCCTCCGTTGCGGAAAAATGCGCCCGGGGCGAAATAGCCCAACCCAGCATCAGGCAGAGCGCCCCCAAAGAAACCAGAGACACGAGAACGAGCCGGTAAAGCCGCCGCCGATTTTCCCTATCGGCGAAAAATTCCCAGCCAATAAACGCGAATGCCGAGACGCCGGCGGTAATCCAGCCGGAACGCGAGAAGGTAGTTAAAAGTCCTGTAAGAACAATGAAGATTCCCGCCGATTGGAACACTCTCAAGGTCGGCTTTTTTTCCGAAAGAAAAAGATAGAAAAATGCGAGCAGGCCCAAGACCAGGAAGCCGGCCAGAATATTCGCGTGGGGCATCGTACCGTAAGCGCGGGCGAATTGGAGGCCGTTAATCGTGACTTTCGCGATGCCGGGCGTCCCCGGCCCGAAGGCCGTCTCGCCCAAAAACCACAGGCCGACGCTCTTCCCCAAAATAAATTGCAGAAAACCGACGACCGATTGGAAGACAGCGGAAACGGCAACGACGGCGGCGATATCCCTCAAATTCGCGACACCTCGAACCATTACGAAAAAAACGGAAAATCCCGCGAGAATTGAGATGGCGAGACGGAAAAAAGAATAGGCCGAAAAAGCCGGGTAGGCGGCGGAAAAAACAGAGAGAGCGGAGAAAGCGACAAATACCCCGAGAAAAACCAGGGGCGTTTTCAGCCAGGTGAATTGTTCTTTATACCGGGAAAACGGCTTAGGGAACAAAACGAAAAAGAAAAGCGCCAAAATCAGGATATCGCTCGCATAAAGAAAAGCCGAGATATATTCCATTGTATAAAAATTTGCAAAGGGCGCGGGAAATCCGAAAAGGAATTTCTTTGCTCCAAAAGGAATAAAGAAAAGAAAAAGAAGGAAGATAAGACGAATCATAAGAAATTGACAATTTGATACGCTATCGCGGCTAGGAAAACCAAGTAAAGCATTGGGGAAAATTTCCGCCCGCGATTTTCGGGAAAAGCCTTTCGCCACATCGCCACAATGAAGATGCTCTCAAGAGCGAGGAAAAATCCGCCCGCGATGCCGATTGCTTCCAGAAAATTTCGAAGACCGATCAGATAAAGCGCGATAGGAAGAATAACTACGGCGCAAGCGCTCAAAACCCGTGACCACCTCAAATCCTGAACGAGAATATCTTTAAGATTCAGACCTATCATAAAATACGAGGTCCAAAGCGTAATAAAGCCAGCGAGCGCAAGCACGGCGGAAAGAAGGGGTGAAAGCCCGCTCAAACTGCTTATAGTATCCGGCCCCACATTTGGATTAAAGGCCAAAACGACGGCGGTAAAACCTATATATAGAGCGACCGGAACGAACGTCCCCCACCAAACCGCTTTCTCCAGCAAAAATTCCCGGCCTGCGGCCACCGCCTTCCCGTGGATTTCAATCATCTTCGTTATAGCCGAACGGCCGTAGAGAGCGAAGAAGAACGGGCCGAGAGGCAGAAGCCAAGCGAACGGAACGGATTGTCCGGCGGAAGCGAAGAGGGGAATATTTTCGAAATGTAAGCCGCCCAGAAAAAGAATTGCAGCTATGATCGCGAGAACGCATAAAACATCGAGAAACTCCGTCCAGCCGAGCCAGCCCAATTTCACGAAAATAAAAGCGGAGCCCGCCACCCAAAACGCGAGCACAATCCATAAATCACTCACCGGAAAAACGAGCCTTACGAAAGCCGGCACCAGAATGAGATAAACAAGCAGAGTGAATATGGTTTCGCCGATTATTATAAGGTCGGCGAAAATCTTGAACGGGCGCGGAAAGAATTTTTCCGTTAGGTGGAGAAAATTATGCCCCGGGCCTTCTTTCATGATAAGCCGGGCGAACATCAGATGGAGAACGGCGTAAACGGCACCGAAGACAAGAAAATAAAAAAGACCTAGCGCGAAGCCGAGCTGGCCAACAACAAAAGGCAGAGAAAATATCCCCGCCCCCAAAATGGTCCCGGCTAAAAGACTTGAAGCTGAAAATAATTCCCGGTTCATATTCCGCTATCCGACGTAGACCTCGTCGCCTTCCCGAACCTTGCCGACCACCTTAATGCCCACCTCCTGGCCCTTTTTGGCCTCCGCGATGTCCTTGTGATCGTACTGCATCGAACCGATTTTTTCCGAAAAGTCGGTCGTCGCGCCGAAAAACTTGACGGAGTCTCCAACCCGCGCCGGTTCTTTGAATTTCACGATAGCGACGCTCAAACCTCCATAGTAGTGGGTTACATCCCCGATCTTCCTAGTTGAGGGCGGCATCCGCATTTCTTTGGAAGCGCTGTTTTTTTTGGAACCGAATAAAAATGAAAATAATCCCATATGTTTATAAAATTCTATAGTATCCGACCTTTGATGCCATTCTTCTCCTCGTCGGCTTCGATAATATCCAAAACCTTGTCCAATAAATCCGCCGGGTCGCGCGAGAAGACCACCTTCCCCCAGCCCCGGTGCGACTTCTCAAGAATCTCGCGAATCATATCCGCCATTCCGCCCGAACCTTCCAAAACGCCGTTCGGTTTCTGGTCTTCAAAACCGATGGTGAATTCATTCAAGGTGCCCATCCGCCCGCAAATCGTGATAATGGCGTCCGCAGAGCGGGTAAGAAGTAAATTCCGGCCGGCGTAATCGAAGCCGGTGTAGATAATGAGGTCATGGTAATCGATTGGTAGATGGTAACTTTTTATATGGGCCACCTTAGAGGCTGCCGGCGAAAGGCCGATGACCGTCCCGCCCGCTTCCTTTGCACCCTTGGCCGCCCAATACGGAATGCCTATGGTCGCGCCCGTCACCAGAACCAGTCCGCGCTTCGCGATTTCCTGACCCATCTGCTCCGCTTTCTCAATCGCATCTTTGGAGCAATGGCCGGTCTCGGCCGCGCCAGAGACGCAGATTTTATATTTCAGCTTGTGGATATGATTGTGATTGCCATTCGCGGCAACAATTTTTTTTGGCATAATCTTATAATATCACAGTTTCGCCGTATTTTGGGGCCTCGGCCTTCACGGCCAATTCGTCTTGAATCTTTCGGGCCAGAGTTTCCGCCGAACCGGCGTCGCCCTGCACCACGAAAACTTTCTTCACACTTCCGCGCATCGCCTTCACCCACTTCAAAAGCTGGGGCTGGTCCGCATGAGCCGAGTATCCGCTCACTTGCCGCACTTTGCAGTTCACGGGAATTTCTTCGCCAAAAATTTTCACGAGCTTCGCGCCTTCCAAAAGTCTCCGGCCGAGCGAACCCTGGGCCTGATAGCCAATAACCAATAGAGTGCTCTTCGAGTCAGGCAAATATCGCATTTCATGATGGAGGATGCGTCCGCCGTTCGACATGCCCGCCCCAGCGATGACGATCTTGGGCGGCGGCACGTCGTTGATTTCTTTCGATTGTTCGGTCGAGAGCGTCATCCGCAGGCCCGGAAAATTGAATATCGCGTCTCCACTCT
>JBBTRY010000013.1:0-1704 GCA_038064955.1 Patescibacteria group bacterium | reverse complement strand
GACCCGAATTTTAAAAAACAAGAATCAAAATCTTTCCTTGCTTCTATCGGCGAAGCAATCCGGGGAATCTTTGGATCCGCAAGTGAAATAAATGAAGTCAGTAAGACAATTCCTGGTGGTATAATCAATTATACCACCCAGTCGGATGAAGTTAATTCGGAGGGTATTGAAGAGGAAATTGTCGAACCGGATGAAGAAATCATTGAAACGGATAAAGGAAACAGCGAATTGGACGCTCTTAACGAACGAATCGACAGCCTTATCAGCAAAACCGCCAATTTGAAAAGTAAGGCTTTGGCGAAAAAAGCCATTCCCGAGGTGGTGTCTTTAAAGACACCACTTACTGTTGCAACGAGTACACCTCGTTTACCAGCCGTTCAAGCACCGATTGTTCAGCAACCAATAGTGCAACAGCCAATAATACAACAACCTATTGTTCAACAGCCGGTTCAACCCCAAATTATTTATTCTCCGCCGATTACTTATTATTACTACTACAATCAAGCTACCAATACCACGAGCACCAGCCCGGATACGAACGCGACTTCGAGCGCGCTGAATTCCGTCGGTACCTCAACATTCTCCAACACAATTTTCGTGAGTGAGCTCCTATTTCACGCGACCGGAGAGGGAGGAGATGTCGGCAAGGAGTTCGTAGAGTTATACAATGCCGGGAATGAACCTCTTAATCTCTCTAGTTGGTCGCTGAAGTATTTCCGGAGCGATTCGACATCCACTAATTCACTTGCCTTATTCGATGGATCAAATAATGCCGATAAAGTGATAATTCCCGCTAAAGGATACTTGCTCGTGGGGTTAAATAATTACAATGCCGTAAATTATAACGGAACTGCCGCGGATATTTTAAGAACCGCGTCCTTGCCGAATGTTTCGGGATCGAGCGAGGGCGTGGCCGTCACTGTTTATCTTTTCGACAGTGGCGGAGCCGGCGTAGGCGGTTTGGTTTATACGAACGCGTCTATTTCCCAGGCCGGGCAGAGCTTGGAAAGAAAGGCAAAACCGGCGGGAAATTGCGTATCGGCCGGAAGCGGCGAGGGCGAATTTTCCGGAAATTCGTGCAATGGGAATTCATCCGGCGATTTCGAGACGCGTTCCCAGCCCAAACCCCAGAATTCCGGCAGTCTGCCGGAGCCGAGATCGGCTCCGAATCTTACCGGCGCGACCTTAGCCTATTCTTCGTCCACAATGAGTTTGGCCTTCAAATGGAATGAAGCGTTTGATTCGGCGGGCGACGCGCTTTCCGTAATTTACGAAATCAGGAACGCTTCCACTTCGGAAATTTTCGCTACGACGAGCGCCGCTATTGGGCTTTCGCGGAGCATAGACGAAATCGGCCGGAATTATGCTTTTTCCCTGCGGGCTTTCGATCGGAACGGTTTGGGTTCGATACCGGCGAATTTTTCGGCGGATGTCCCGAGCTTCTTTTCGAATTTGTACTTCTACCGCGATTCCCGAAGCGGTGGAGGAAATATCGTAGACGCTTATTACGGAAATTATCCGTTCGTTCCGGGTTCGCGTGGAAATTGGAAATTAGTACTTCTGTACGTGAATGCCGCCGCTTCGAAGGACGCTAATTTGATTGAAAGCAATAGATTTTCGCCGGCGGATAATTCCAACCTAGCGACTTTGAGTTACTTGCGTTGTTCCGGCGATGGTTACGCGACTTCCAACAAATTCATACTT
>JBBTRY010000012.1:0-4545 GCA_038064955.1 Patescibacteria group bacterium | reverse complement strand
AGGCGAACCAAAACTCTTTGACTTTTCTCACTTGGTGCAGTATTCTTGAATTAGTTCGAACGCATTTCGCCGCCTGCGGCGGCGAGGAAAGCCCCCCGCGAAAATTCGGAAAGGCGGCGGAGCCGCACCGCTTAAAACCGCAAAAGAACCCGTAGAAAAACATCGACTCGAACCATGTTTTAATTTTGGAGGAAGAAAATTTTTTAATCATCCTGATCAAGAGCGACACCATTCGCTCTTGACTATTTAGACATAACATGCTATGCTCTATGGCAATTGGAATACTAGTCCAATAACCCGTGCCACAAGGGTTTTGCGGTAACTGTACATTCAAAATAGGAGGTAGCACATGAAGACCTACGAACCGATGGCTGGCGAGAACGTCAGCGAAACCGCCAAGCGCATGGTAGCTCTGGCGAAGAAGACGAAGGGTGCCGTGACGGCGAAGTTCAACGACATCGCACTCACGGCCAAGCCCGGCGACAACCCCGACGCGATCGTGCAGTACTACCAGACCGAGTCGAATCGCCGTCATGAGGAGTACGTGAACTCCCCGGAGTACAAGAAGCGGCAACGCGAGGCCGAAGAAGCCCAGCGACGCCAGGACTTGATGCTCAAGGGTGCTCTCGCGGCCGCTCCCAAGAAGATGACGCTCCGAGACGAGGAGGGCTGGAAGAAGTCGGTCGCGGCTAACACGGACGGCTACGGTGGCGGAGTCATCAGTTTCGCCGAGCGGTGGGCGTGCCTCATGGAGGGTCGGATGGCCAACGGCGATACTCTCGAAGCGTGTGCCGAGGAGGCTTCCTCCCTGGCGGACAACGAGGGCATCACCGGCTTCATGTACGGGGCAGCCGTGTCCATCCTCTCGCAGGTGTGGGTTCACGGTGAGCAACTCCGCCGTTGGCACAACCTCAAGACCCAGATCGGTCACGAGGGCGAGAAGGCCAACACGAGCGGTGGCGTGCTCAACCCCGCGCTTCTCAACATCGGGTAGCGAGCACAGTCTCGCTCCCATCAGGGCTCCTTGCAGATACCAATTCTGCTCGGAGCCCTTTCTTTTTTGATTTATCTCATTATTTTTCATATAATACATTTGTATTCGCTTTGCGAATTATTGGATTGAATGTCGCCAAAGAAAAACTTGAAATTATCAGCGGTGCGGCTCCGCCGCCTTTCCGAATTTTCGCGGGGGGCTTTCCTCGCCGCCGCAGGCGGCGAAATGCGTTCGAACTAATTCAAGAATACTGCACACTTCGACAAGCTCAGTGTAAACAAATAACAAAACCCGCCATAACGGCGGATTTTGTTATATAATAGAGAAGATGTTGAATGATTTTTTCAATCGCTTTTTAAAGGATGAGAGTGGGCAGAGTTTGATGGAAATCATCGTTGGCTTGAGTATTGGGGCGGTCCTGATTGGTACGGCGAGTTTCGGTATCGCTTTCATGCTTCGTTCCACTTCGACCAATCAGAATCTTGGCACTGCTTCCCAGTTTACCCAGGGTCTTTTAAACAATGTCCAGACATTTTCGAATTCGGAGTGGCAGAATATTTACGGTTTATCTAGGGGGTCGAGCAATCATTATTTTCTGGTGGCTTCCGGAACTTCCTATTTCTCGGTAGCCGGCCAGGAAGGGGTTTTGAGCAATGATGTTACGAGCGGTCTTGTAGGGAAATGGGGGTTTGATGAAAACTCCGCAAGTACCAGTACCACGACATACGATTCTTCGGGAAACAACAATAATGGCACGCTTACGAATAGCCCCACTCGCGCAACCTCCACCTGCAAGATCGGCAATTGTCTGAATTTCGACGGTTCTAACGACTATGTTTTGATAAGCGATCCCGCGAGCGGAGTTCTTGATCCAACAAGCGAGTATTCTTTGTCGGTCTGGCTGAAATACAGCACTACCACGAGCTATGGCTTTATTATGTCAAAGACGAATGACGGTTCGGGCGGGGGTTATGAACTTTTCAGAAATACCGGTAGCGGCGCCATCAGATTCAGTTCTTGCGATGCGGTCGGCGCTTGCGGCGGAGGCTACTTTGATATTACGACTCCGTTAAGCTACGCCGATGGCAGTTGGCACAACGTAGTGGCGACAGCTAAGACGAGCGATACCGCCAAAATCTATATTGACGGGGTTCTGGCCCAAACATCGGGTACGGTAACCCAGAATAATATCGCTAACGCTTTAAATCTATTCATCGCCGCGCGCGGAGCGGCTGGAGTATCCCCATTTGCCGGCTATATTGACGATCCGCGAATTTACAACCGCGCACTTTCCGCGGCCGAGGTTCAACAGCTTTATAACAGCCAATCTTTCGCCCGGCATTTTTATGTTCTGAATGTCTGTCGCACGAACGATTCCTCGGCGGATATTTCCACTTCGACGATATCTTCCTGTCCGGGCGGCACGGTAGACGATCCTTTGACTCAAGAGATAACCGCGATTACCAGCTGGATTTTTGGAGCGAGTGCGGATCAGGTTAGTTTGTCGCGCTTCGTCACACGCTGGGGTAATTTTTCCATTAGGCAAACGGATTGGGTGGGTGGAAGCGGCCAAACGGGCCCGATCACCGCGCCCAACAGCCAATATTCCTCTTCCACGAACATAATCTCGACGAGTACTTTCGGTTCTTTTCAAATAAATAACCTGACGCAACAATAATGAAAACGTATTATAATTAAACCAAATGACTAAAGTCAAAAATTTCAGCGAGAATTTGGAAAAAGGTTTGGTTCGCCTCGGGCACGATGTGGCGAGGCAAAAAGAATCTCCCGAAAAGACCGACTTGCCGGAAAGGGAAATCATCAAGGAATCATTGAGGTCCATCGCCCGGACGGAAGCTAACCCGCCGGTCGAAGGAATTCCCGCTCCGTCCGCGTCCGTTTCGGCGCCAACTTCCGCTCCAAGCGAAGATTTCCTGCCGAACTATCTCGCCCCAGGCGACAGCGAAGGGATAAAGAAATCTTTGGAACGCCTGCTTCAGATCGCGGCGAAGGAGGATATCGTGAAAGCCGTGAATGAGGCGAAAAAATACCCGCCCTTCGTGGAAGATGCTTTCCATGACGCGCTGATCGACAAATTCCTTCCTGAACTGAAGAAACGGGGGATAATAAAATAAGAATTATCTTTATGTCTCCGTTCTTAAGTTTCGTCATCACTATCCTGATATTTGCCGGCGGAGTCGGTTTTTGGTTTTTTTGGAAGTCTGCGCGCCGGAAGCGGCTCATCGGCCAGCTGGAAATGAAGCTTTTTTCCATTCGCATTCCCAAAGTCAGCGATGAAAAGAAAGACATAAAAAAAGAGATAGCCGTTTCCGAGCAGCTTTTCAACTCTGTTATTTCCTTCAATTCACCCGTCGCTTTCGAAGTGGCGGTGCCGCACGTGGGCAAGGAGATCCATTTCTATGCTTCCATTCCGGCCCGGTTTGCGGAGCCTTTTCGGAAGCAGATCCAATCCCTGTGGAGTGATTCGATCGTGGAAGCGGCGGAGGATTATAACATTTTCAACTATGGCGGGGTTTCCGTCGGCGCCGTCGTTTCCGAGAAGGAACGTTTCGTTCTCCCTATCCGTACCTACGAAGAAATGGAAGCGGATTCCTTTCTTCCGGTTCTGGGCGGTTTCGCCAAGATAAACGACGTGGGTGAAGGCGGAGCGGTCCAATTCGTGATCCGTCCGGCCGGAAATAATTTGAAAAAAGAATCCCAGTCGGCTGTCAAAGCCCTTAAGAAAGGATGGAAGCTGGGGAACATCATAAAGGGTGGCGCGTCCGTCTCGCTTTTGGACGTTTCCGAAGCTCTCCGCGGCAAATCGAAGAAGGACGAAAATCAAACGGTGAAGGTTGATGAGGAAGCGGTGAAATTAATGAGTTCAAAATTGATGAAACCGCTCTTTGAGGTGAATGTAAGGATAGTCGCTTCGGCACCGAGCCAGTTCCAGGCCGATTCGATTTTGGACGGGCTTATGGCCGGCTTTTCCCAGGTGGCCGCCCCGAATCGGAACGAGTTCAAGGTGACGCGGGTAAGTAACAACGATCGGGATTTTTTCCACAATTATTCCTTTCGGGCTTTTAGTTCGAAGGAGGCTATGGTTTTGAACAGCGGAGAGGTGGCCAGTATTTTTCATTTACCGACTTCTTCGACCGATATCCCTAACGTGAAATACGTGAAATCGAGGGAAGCGGCTCCGCCGCCAAACCTCCCAAAGAACGGCGTCCTGATTGGCCGGAGCGTTTTTCGGGGAGAAACAATTGATATTCGGATATCGGACGACGATCGGCGGAGGCACCTGTATTTGATTGGTCAGACAGGTACCGGTAAATCCAATTTACTTGCGAATATGGCCGCCGGTGATGTGAGAAATGGCAAAGGCATCGCGGTCATCGATCCCCACGGCGATCTTGTGGAAGATATTTTGGGGCTTATGCCCCGAAACCGGATGCAGGATGTAATCGTTTTCGATCCGGGTGATATCGCTAACCCGGTAGGTTTGAATATGCTCGAGTATGATTTTCATCGGCCGGAAGAGAAAACTTTCA
>JBBTRY010000011.1:0-4649 GCA_038064955.1 Patescibacteria group bacterium | reverse complement strand
CCCGTCGTCCCGATGCCGACCGAGCCGCTGAAATACCCGCCGCCGGCGACGGTAAGGGTTTGAGGCAAGTTGGAAGTAGTGGAAGTGCCGACGGCCAGACTCAAGGGAAAAGCGTAGTTGGCACTCTGAAACGCCCCGCCCCCGATATTGGAGGCGATGATGCCGCTGACGTTCGTGGCATTGCCGTAATACGAACCGGTCGTCTTAATATTACCGCCCACGGTCAGGCGGGCGGTAACTCCCGTGCCAGTAGAAGTGGCCTTATCGCCAATCGCCACATCGCCATATTGGTTGATATCCATCACTACGTAACCAGGGAGAGTGGCTGACTCGCGATAAAGCTGGAGATTACCGAAATTTCTGGAGGACCACACGTAGGCGTTGCCGGAGGTGAGATTCTTCAGGGCTAGACCGGGGTTCGTCGTCGAGGCCACCATGAACACATAGCCGAAACCCGAAGGGCCGCTCTCGGTGGAGGTGGTATTGAAAGTGCTGGCCGGCGAGGGGCTGGCCGTTCCGAAACCGATGTTCAGATTGGCGTCAACCTTGAAAAGCCCGCCGCCGCTTCCCGGATTTTGCCCGGTCGAGGGACCGATGAACGCCCTTGCTGTGAATGATGAATTAGGAATTAGGAATAATGCCCCAACTACGAGAATTAGGAATAATGAATAAAGAATTATGGAATGTCTGTTAGACATGAATTATGAATAAGGAATTAGGAATAATGATTTTTGGAGCTTTTTATAAGGCCATTTATTATTTTATTCACTTTTATTGACTGATCAAAAATCTCCTGAAAATTCTCTTTTCCTAAATATCTAACATCTTTGGCAATAATTAGCTGATTTTGCAATTCCGTTAAAGAGCCCTGGCTCATTGAATAAAATTGAACTTTTTCCTTATAGGATTGTCGACTGAACCCTCCAGCAATATTAGAAGTAATTGAAACTGCAGCTCTTTTCATTTGATCAACAAGCGCATATGTTTCTGTTTTTGGGAATAATTTTGTGCATTCGTACACTAACAGCACTAATTTATGTCCTTCTTGCCAAGCATCTAAGTCTTTGAAATTTTTTATTGCATTTCGTTCATTCCCTAATTCATTATTCATAATTCTTAATTCCAATTCATGGCAAAACGATCAATTGCCCGCTGATGATTTTCCCTGCTGGGCACATATCGCGGCAGGAAAAGGAGTAGGTGCCGGAGTCCGAGGGAGTGAAGGTTATCTTGCCCGTCTTCCCGCTCGCGGCCGAGACGTAAAAACCGGCGGATTGGGAGAAGAGGTCATAACTCCCGCCCGAAGCCGATAGATTGATTTCCACCACATCGCCTTTCTTGGCAACGATTTCAGAAGGAACGTAGCCCGACGCGGTCGCATTTACGCTAAAGACTTTGTAATTGCTGACATTGCCGCCGGCAGACTGGCTTGTTATCGGGATATCCAAAGAGGGCTTGGTCGGCTCGACATTTTTGGGAATCTCGCTCGTGAAGCCCGGCCGTTCATCGCTTTTTTTAGTGGAGGTCGCGATTTTTACTCCGCCAATCTGCTCGCCGGGAGAAACAGGAACAGCTCCTTTCTTGACCAAAACGCCGATAATTATGCCGGCCAAAACAACTGCGGAAAAAACGACAACAACCGAAGTTTGCTTTTGGGTCATCTGTAAGTTAATTATAGCAAAGTAAGATGGAAATATATTGAGACATATGGAAAAACGGAGATAATTCGACATCAAATCTTACGAAGTCGGACTTCGTAAGGTTGTGTATTTACTTTATTTTTGCAAAAAATCGTAGATATTCAGGACTGCTTTCGCCGCGTCGCCGGCGGAGATGTTGTTCTGGCGATAAAGGCCGTCGGTTGCGTCCCCCGCCGCCCAGATGCCGACGTAAGAAGTGGCTTGGGTCTTCGGGTCCGTAATGATTTCGCCCCGGAAATTCAAAGAAACGATATCTTCCACCAGGTCGCTGTTGGGAATTATCCCGATCTCCACGAAGATTCCCTCTACCGCCAGGGCGCTACAATCAATTGTAGCACCAGGGTTATTTTTTCTATACTTTATTCCAGTCACTAATTTATCACCTAGGATTTCCGAAACTTCGGCGTTATAGATTATCTCCACCTTCGGATTATTCTTTATCTTTTCCTGCGTCACGGCATCGCCCTTCAGGGAATCTCGGCGGTGGATGAGATAAATTTTCGAGGCGTAAGGCAGAAGGTCAATGACGGCTTCAAGTCCGGCATTTCCCCCGCCCACCACAGCCGCAACTTTGCCGCCCATAAGCGGCGCGTCGCAGGTGGCGCAGTAAAAGACACCCTTACCCTCAAATTCCTTTTCGCCCGGCACTTCGAGCCTTTTCCGCCGGCTGCCGGCGGTGAAAAGAATAGTCTTGGTTTCGAAGATTTTGCCGTTCTTGGTTTTAATTGAAAATGACTTCCCCTTGGGAGCGACGGTCTCCACGAAGTCGCTCTCGACGATATCGATCCCTTCCTGGGCTTTCAGATGCTTTTCGAATTTTTGCGCTAATTCAAATCCCGAAATGTGCGGCTCGCCTATCCAATTCTGAATATCGTCCGAGACGAGCGACTGCCCGCCGAAAGTGTCGGTAATGAGAATGGTCTTGATCTTTTTTCTCGCGGCATAAATCCCTGCTGCTACACCAGCAGGACCTCCTCCTACTATTACTAAATCATAAATATTTTCCATAATTTTAGTTTATTATTTTGCTCATTTTTAAAAATTGGTTTTCCCAAATTTCCCAAGAAAACCATCTCCAAGCTGACCCCTCACTCTGCCGGCAAATTCAACCTCGAATTCCTGCCTCTCAAGATGGGTTTTTAACAAACGCTGTTCTTGAATTAACTCCCGAGATTTTTTAAGTGTAGCCGGATCTTCTTTTATTCTTCCAAAGTAGAAGATTTTCCTATCGATATTTATGCCATACAAAACGTCTATCAATAAAACTGATCCCATATTATATAGATATTAGAGCTTAATTGGTTAAAAATCGAAACCCCAGCGGACCTTGCGGCTGGCTGGGGTGGTTATGCTTTTCATAATATAATGAATATTCACTTAAAGCAAATGGGTGTGGATAACTAAAATCAGTCATTCTTATCGTAAATCGAGTTTTGCCGCTATTTCCGCGCGGGCGAAGCCGACGAAGATTTCTCCGTCAATATCCGTAACCGGCACGCCCATCTGATGGGATTTATGAATCATCTCTTCGCGCGCCGCCAAATCCGAAGACACGTCCTTGTTTTCATAAGGAACGGAATTCTTGCCCAGGAATTCCTTGAGCATTTTGCAATAGACACAGGAGGGAGTGGAATAAACAGTGACTTTCATAAGATTAATAAAACTTATTCTTCATCGGAAAAGTTCCAGATGGAAAAAATTACGATAAGGACACCCATCAATATATTGTTCCAAGCGGGCAGATTGAAGGCGGAAAAGCCCAAAATCCACGGGGAAAGCACGAGCCATATTCCCAAAGCGATTAAAGTCCAGTGCGTCCAACGCATAAAGGAATTATAACATAAAAATTAAAATCCCCAGATTTCTCTGGGGATTTCATGCTATCTGCGGAAGGAACGAGTCCTTTCCTGATGGCAATTGCGACAAAGAAGCTTGTCGAGCCTCGAAGGATCCGGTTCAAAAGGCAACTCGGTGATCGGCGTGCCGCACTTGGAACACTGCCAATTACCCTTGAATGTCTGTCTCTGGAATCCCTGTCCACCACTATTATTGTTAAATTCCATTTTCTATTGAATGCTATGCGACCTTTCGGGCTAAGAATTCAACAAAATGGTTTAAGATCACTTTGACACTCTCTAGCTCGTGGCTTATATTTGCCTTCTTGGATAATATTACTTATTCAACTCTTTGTCTAACGCCTGCTTAAAGGAGGAGAAAGGCAAAGCACCCTGGAAAAGCAATTTGCCGTTCAGGAAAAAGCTCGGGGTCGAGGCATTCTGGCCCATCAAAACGCCGGCTTCGGCCGTCGATGCCTGAACCTTGCTTTCGTATTTCTTCGAATCAAAACAGGCGGTGAAATCGGTTCCATTAAGAGCAAGTTTTTGGGCGAGAGCGATGAAAAGCACCCGCGTCAGATTGCCGCTGTTTTCGGAACTCCCATTCACCTTGCCATCATCCGTCTCGTCTTCTTTCACCTCAACATCGTAAAGGGCATCGTGATATTCCCAGAATTTTCCCTGATCCTGCGCGCAGGCGGCGGCAGAAGCCGCGGCGACGGACTCGGGCCCGAGAAACGCCATATCCTTGTAAGCGAATTTCATCTTCCCGGTGGCGATATATTCGGAATTAAGACTCGGCTCCGTTTGCTCGAAAAACCGGCCGCAGTAGGGGCACTGATAATCGCCATATTCCAAAAGCGTGAGCGGCGCGTCGCTCTTTCCTAAAAAGGCGACTGAACTCAAATCGAAATCGCCGGACTTAACGGTGTCAGTAACCACTCCTTTACCGGCGTTGTAGACGAGCGCGACTGTAATCATTAATCCCGCAATCAGGATACTCACCGGAAGCAGCCAATCGCGTTTTTGTTTTTCAGGTTCCATAGGTGGTAGATTAATTATCTGTGCTAAAATCATAAACATGCAAGAAATGAAAGTCAACCAGGTTGAAAAA
>JBBTRY010000010.1:0-6452 GCA_038064955.1 Patescibacteria group bacterium | reverse complement strand
GAAGATATTGTTTTGTTTTTAATCCCTTAGATTTGCAAGAATTTAAGGGATTTTTATTTGTTGAATTTTACCCCCAAAGATAGTAGATTGAATACAAATGTTCATCCGAAAGATTGGCATAGATTTGGGGACGACCAATACGTTGGTCTTTTTGCCGAACCGGGGCATCGTCATCAACGAACCGACGGTGGTGGCTTTGCGGAAACCCGATAACGGAGTTTTGGCCGTGGGTGCCGAAGCGAAAGAAATGGTGGGGCGTACGCCCGACAACATCGTGACCTATAAGCCACTGAAAGATGGTGTCATCGCCGATTATTACATCACCCAAGCGATGTTGCGCTATTTCATTTCCAAAAGTGTGGGTGCTTTCAATATTTTTCGTCCCGAAGTGGTTATCTCGGTGCCGGCGGGCATCACTTCCACCGAATACCGGGCCGTAATGAACGCGGCCAAAGAATCGGGGGCGAAAGAAGTCTATCTCGTAAAAGAGCCGATACTCGCGGCTCTCGGCGCGGGCATTCCCATTCATTCGGCCGAGGGTAATATGGTGGTGAATATCGGCGGAGGAACGACCGAGGTGGCCGTCATTTCTTTGGGAGGTATCGTGACTTGGGCGAGTTTGCGCGTCGCCGGTAACCGTTTCGACCAGTCCATCTCGGAATATATCAAAAAGAAGTATGGCCTCGCAATCGGCGAGACGACGGCGGAGACGATAAAAATAACGATAGGAACGGCGTTGCCGAATCGGAGCAAGACGGAAATGAAGATTCGCGGGCGCGATTTGGCTTCCGGTTTGCCCAAAGACCTCGTCATCAATTCAAATGAAATCGCCGAGGCCATCAATCCGCACTTGGTGGAGATAATGAGCGCAGTCCAATCAGTTTTTAACGTGACGCCGCCGGAGCTCGCCGCCGACATAATGGAAAAAGGCATCATTCTTTCGGGCGGCAGTTCGCAGGTACGCGACCTTGAAGAATTCATCAAGCGCTCGCTCGGCGTGTCGGCCTACACGGCCGAAGACCCGATTCTTTGCGTGGCGAAGGGGACGGCCATAATTTTGAATCACTTGGACGTTTATAAGAGAACTCTTTTGAATAAACGTTAACCGTATGCTTTTCGGATACGACGAAAAAATAAAGTCTTTCGAAAAACTCATAAAGGAAGATAAGCTCGGCCAATCGTATCTTTTCTTCGGCGACCGAGGAATCGGCAAATACTCCTTCGCGAAGCTTTTGGCCTACGCGCTCGAAACAGGGAAATTCGAAATAACGCCCGAGACACTTTTGGACGCGCTCTTCGTCGTCAAAGACGAAGAAAAAAACAGTTTGGGAATAGATAAGGTTTTGGAGGCAAAAAGATTTCTTTGGCAGAAACCTCTTAAATCGCATTATCGGCTCGCGGTCATAGATGATGCCGAGGATTTGACGCCGGAGGCCCAGGGAGCGCTCCTCAAGGTAGTGGAAGAACCGCCGGCCCACGGACTTCTTGTATTCGTTTCCCACGACGAGAATGTTCTTTTGCCGCCGCTTCTTTCGCGTTTGACCAAGATTTATTTTCCGCGCTTCCCGAAGTCGGAAATCGTCCGGATATTGAAAGACGAGCGAGGAATCGGAGGAGAGAAGGCCGAACAAATCGCCCGGCAATCCTTCGGCCGACCGGGCCGAGCCTTCGAAATTCTGGATAATCTGCCGGATAAAGAGGAAGAAAATCTCGAGAAAATACTGGAAAACCGAATATTGGAATTGCACCGGGCGAATCCGAAGAAGAATGCGGGGATTTTGGCTTGGCTCCTGGATAGAGAAATGTCGGTAAAAAGGTATAATTTGAATATGAACCTCCAGAAAAAAGCTATGGAAGAAAAGATAAGCAATTAAAATGGAAATTATTTTGAACGAATTGGAAGCGAAAGGGCAGGCAATTCTTGATAGCCTGAAAAAGGCTTTGGCTGCCGTTCGCACGACACGGCCGAATGCGGCGATTGTCGAGGATTTAAAGACCAATTATTACGACCAAATGACGCCGATAAAGCAGTTGGGAACGATCAGCATTCAGCCGCCGCGGGAAATCGTCATTCAGGTTTGGGATAAGGCGGCGGTGCCTTCGGTCGCCAAGGCAATAGAGCTTTCCACTTTGAATCTCTCGGCTAATATCGATGGCCAGGTTATTCGGATATTTCTACCGGAACTGAGTCAGGAAAGAAGGGATGAGCTCATAAAGCACATCAAAAAAGTGATGGAAGAGCATAAAATTCAAATGCGCCATTTGCGGGACGAAACCAATAGGAAAGTCCAAACCGCTTTCGACGCAAAGGAAATGGATGAAGATCAGAAATTCAAAATGAAAGAACAAGTCCAGAAAGAGGTGGACGAGCTGAATGAAGGTATGGAAAAAGTCCTGGAAAATAAAATCAGGGAAATAAACGAATGACCTTTGTTGTCGTGATATTGGGCCTGGCGGCGCTTATTCTCGTCCACGAATTCGGCCATTTCATCACCGCGAAGCTTTTGGGGATGAAGGTGGAAGAATTCGGTATCGGTTTTCCGCCGAAGCTCTGGGAAAAAAGATTCGGAGAAACCGATTACAGCGTGAATCTTCTGCCTTTCGGGGGCTTCGTACGGCTTCAAAATGAAGATGGTTCGGGGAAGGGCGGCTTCAGTGACGAACCAGCCCGAAAGAAAACCATGGTGATTTTAGCCGGAATTTTCATGAATCTGGTTCTCGGCTGGCTTCTTCTGAGCATCGTTTTCGCAGTCGGCGCACCGCAGCATTTGATGATATTGGAGGTGGCACCGAATTCGCCGGCCTTGATTGCGGGGCTTTTGGCGGGAGATGTCGTGTCGAACTTGAAAGCGGGAGAATCGAATTTTTCCGACCCGATATCTTCCCAGGATTTTACCCGAGCCGTAAAAGGCGCGCCCGAGATTACACTCGGAATCGAACGGGGAAGCGAAAAGATGAGTATCGAGCTTGCGCCCCGGCTGAATCCGCCGGAGGGTCAGGGCCCGTTGGGCGTGAATATCACGGAGACGGGTTTTGCCGCCCAGCCTCTTTCGAACGCCCTTATTTCGGGTTTCACCGGAGTTTGGGAAACATCCAAGATGGTCGTCGAAGGCTTGGTGATGTTTTTTGGCCAGCTCTTCACTGCGCCTCGGGCCATAGAGAATGTCGCGGGGCCCGTGGGAATCGTCTTTATCGCCGCCCAGGCCACCTCATTGGGCTTCATTTACCTCATCCAGCTTCTGGCGCTCATTTCTATTAATTTGGCCGTCTTGAATCTCCTGCCTTTCCCGGCTTTGGACGGCGGCCGCTTTCTCTTTTTAATAATCGAGAAAATTATTCGCCGGCCCATTTCCAAGCAATTCCAGATATGGGTGAACGGCGCCGGTTTCGCGGTCCTGATATTCCTGATGATTTTCATTACAATTAAGGATATCGGAAGATTTCTGTAAATTTTGTAATTTTTGAATTTTTAAATAATGTTCAAATTTTACAATGTTTAAAAATTAAGAAATTAAGATTTATTTACAAAATTAAAAATTATAAAAATTAATTAGTATGGCTAAACATAATAATAAAAAGAAAATAGCCGTATTGACCGGTGGGCCTTCGCCGGAGCACGATGTGTCTCTCGCGACCGGCAAGAATATTGTCTTGAATCTCGATCCGGAAAAATACGAAGCCAGGGAATTCACGATAAGCCGGAGCGGGGAGTGGCCCGTGGAACCCGAGGATTTGAAGAAACTTTTCGATTTAGCTTTCATTGCGATGCACGGCCCTTACGGCGAAGACGGCACGGTGCAGACCATTCTGGATTCCGTGGGAATGCCCTATACGGGCTCGGACGCGATGGCGAGTGCGCTCGGGATGAACAAGTGGCTCTCGCTTCGACTTTTCCGGGATGCCGGATTACTGATACCGCCCACCATCCATTTATCCAAACACGAATGGTTCAAGGATCGGGACGGTATCGCGAAAAAAATCATATCGCTCCTGGGAAAGCCGTGGGTGATAAAGCCGAACGCGAGCGGTTCCAGTCTGGGCGTGAGAATCGAAAAAGACGCGAAAGATTTGAAGCAGGCGCTGGAACTTTCTTTCAAGGATTCCAAGGAAATCATCGTTCAGGAATTCATCCCCGGCCGGGAGCTGACCTGCGGCGTTGTGGATTCGGGCATGCCCCGTTCCGCCTTCGCCTTGCCGCCGACGGAAATCATATCGGCCGGCGCCCAGTTTTTTGACTATAAGACGAAGTACGACCCGGCAACATTGGAAATGACACCGGCTAATCTGCCCGATTCGCATACGCAAATGGTGAAGCGGACGGCGCTTCTCGCCCATAAAATACTGGGTTGCCGGAGCTTTTCCCGGAGCGATTTTATTCTGGATGCCAAGGGAAAGCTCTATATGCTCGAAACCAATACCATTCCGGGAATGACGGAGAACAGCCTGCTTCCGAAGGCCGCCAAAGTCCTCAATATTTCTTTCCCTAAGCTTCTTGAGATTATTATTGAGGGCTCGCTTTTAAAATAATCCCGCAATTCTTCCAGATCGGGGTTGCAATCGCGGGAGAAGTCTTCATAAAAAACTCATTCTTCGTCACAGACGACCCCCCCCGAAGCTCTATTTTTGACAGATTTAAAGATTAGGTCTATAATTTAAACAGAAACTTAATGGTGAGTCCTAATCCGCAAAGTGCGGAATTATAGATTAGCCAAAATTTAACATAAGGAGAAATACCATGAAAAAAGCCTCAGAAGGTCAGTTTCATGATTTGATGTCAAAACTTCTCGTTAAAACTAATAGGGAAGAGATTGACAGTCAAAAAATGCAAAACGCTATCGATTCTCTTAATTCATCTAATAGCGTTGTGGCGGAGAGTTTCGTTGATTGGATCAATCACAACAACGATCGTGTTTTACAAATTTCCGATTCGTTCAATACCATTGAACCCCTCTCTATTTCCATCCCCGCATTACCGCGTCCCACTTTGGAAGAGCTCCAAAAGAGATTCTCTTGGATTAAATCCATTGAACGGGACACTTCGCCAACCGAGGCGATCATACTCAATCTCGCGACCGTTCTCCGTCCGAGCGAGGACCGGATAAGCGGAAAAGAGTATGAAGCCCGCATCAATCTGAAGCTTGACCTCATCCTCGGTTATCAACAAGCTTTATGGCTCGTTGAACATCAGGATGAGTTCCCGGAGTTCATGAAACTTCTCGGGAAAATCTACATAGATTTCTCCGGTTTGGTCGTGGTGGTCAGGCACGGCCGCCGGAACATCTCGTACCTCGTTCTGTATGGCAAGCGTTGGTCTCTGTTCTGGGCTTGGTTTGGCGGTGATTTCCGTCGGGCTGGACGGGTCGCGTTCTCCGGCAAGTAGCAGATATTGAAGATATTGTTTTGTTTTTAATCCCTTAGATTTGCAAGAATTTAAGGGATTTTTTTGTTATTATAAAGGTGGATAGTAGACGTTGCGCGCACGGCCACGGTTGTGCGCGGCGGAACTCCGGAGTTCACAACTAATTTTTGTGATGAGCGAGAAACTCTTTTCTCAAGAAAACCGTCTCGCAGGCCGAGCGGGCAGGGTGCCCGAAGGGCGAGCGAGGCCGAGAGCGAGCGCAATTTGCTCGCTGGGGAAATTGATAGCGTGTTTTTGGAGGAAAGGGTTTCTCGCGATTGGTTCTTGGTTGTCATAAATCCAGCCCTTTGATAGTATCTTTGTATGCGCCAATCGCACTTATTCTTCAAGACCCAGAAGGATTTTCCCAAGGATGAAGTTGCTATAAACGCCCAATTTTTGATTCGGGCGAATTTCATTCAGAAGCTGATGGCTGGAGCCTATTCATATCTCCCGCTCGGCTGGCGGGTAATCGAAAAAATCCAGAATGTCATCCGCGAGGAAATGAACGCGTTGGGAGCGAGTGAAATCCTGATGCCGGCGCTTCATCCGCGTTCGGCCTGGGACGTGACGGGCCGGTGGGAGGGAATGTCGAAAATAATGTACCAGTTCAAAGATCGCGGTGGCCATGAGTTCGGTCTCGGCCCCACGCACGAGGAAATCGTGACCCCGCTCGCGAAGCCTATCATTAGTTCCTACGCCGATTTACCGCTTTCAGTCTACCAGATTCAGATGAAGTTCCGCGACGAACCCCGTGCCAAATCCGGCCTCATTCGCGGGCGGCAATTCATAATGAAAGACCTTTATAGCTTCCACGAGAACGAAGCTTCGCTCGAAGAATATTATGATGAAGCCAGAAAGGCCTATTTGAAAGTTTTCAGCCGGCTCGGGCTGAAGACATATGTGACGGAGGCCTCCGGCGGAGATTTTACGAAGAATATTTCCCACGAATTCATGGTGGAAAGCGAGGCGGGCGAGGATGAGATACTGCTTTGCCGACTTTGCGGTTTCGCGCGTAACAAGGAAATCGCGGAGTTGAAAGCGGAAGAAAGCT
>JBBTRY010000009.1:0-32092 GCA_038064955.1 Patescibacteria group bacterium | reverse complement strand
AAGTGCGAATGCTCGCCTACAATGGTTCTATTCCGGGACCGACTTTGAAGATCGCTCAAGGAGCAACGGTGACCGTTAATTTCAAAAACGATACGGATGTAGCCAATACCATCCACTCCCACGGAGTGCGTATGGCCAATGCCTTTGACGGCGTACCCGATGTAACGCAAAAGGCGGTTCAACTCGGCGAGTCATTCACCTATACCCTCACATTCCCTGACGCCGGTGTGTATTGGTATCACCCACATATGCGCGATGACTACGCCATCGAACTCGGCCTCTATGGAAACTTTATCGTAACGCCGGAAAGTCCAACGTATTGGAACACGGTCGATCGCGAAGTTGCTGTTTTTCTCGATGACATTTTAATTGAGAACGGCAAAATCGCGCCCTTTTACAAAGACGGATCAGATCGCGCCCTCATGGGACGCTTTGGGAATACCATGCTTGTAAATGGCGAGACCGATTATATGCTCTCGGTCAAGAAAGGTGAGGTGATTCGTTTCTACTTCACTAACAGCGCGAGCGTCCGGCCGTTTAATCTTGCCATCAAGGGAGCGAAGTTGAAGCTTGTCGGCGGAGATAACGGCGCATATGAACGCGAGGAATGGAAAGATACGGTTCTCATTACTCCTTCCGAACGCGCGGTCATTGAAACACGTTTTGATGTCCCCGGCGAATACGACATTCAGAACAAGACTCCCGACGCAATGACGCGCCTCGGGAAAATTATCGTTTTAGATGAATCGCTTGTCTCCCCGAACGCGAACGTATTTCAAACACTCCGTGATAATATCGAGGCCATAAAGATCATTGATCCTTTTCGTCCCTTTTTCGCCAAAGCGACTGACAAGCGCATAAAACTCTCGCTCGACATGATGGGCGGTAACACGGGAATGATGGGCAATGGTACACATGGGATGCCGTCTAGTATGGGCGGAGGCCGGATGATGGGTAGTGTACCAGAGGGCGGTATTGAATGGGATGATTCGGACAACGCAGGAATGAACGCGATGTCCAACACGGATATGGTGACGTGGAAGATAATCGATCAGGACTCCGGCAAAGCAAATATGGATATTAGCTGGAAGTTTAAGGCGGGAGACAAAGTGAAAATCCGGATCACCAACGATGGTAATTCCGCGCACCCTATGCAACATCCCATTCACTTCCACGGCCAGCGATTCTTGGTACTGAATAAAAACGGCGTACCCCAGACCAATCTGGTGTGGAAAGATACGGTCAATGTACCGGCAGGCGAATATCTGGATATTTTGGTCGATATATCAAACCCTGGTACATGGGTAGCACACTGCCATATTCTTGAGCACATTGAAGCCGGCATGGTCTTTCCATTCACGGTTGAAGAATAGTTATTACTAAATTAATCGAATAATTTTATATTGATAAAAAAGAATTTGAAGACAAGAAGAGGGATTTAAGCTAAGGAATTTCTGTCCACCTCGAATTCCGCCAAGACAAAAAAATGAGCGTGCGATTAGTCGGCATCAGGGTTGTTTTCAAAATACATTCGAACTTTATATAACAAACACCGCCAATATTAAAATACCCAGCCCTTGTGGTTGGGTATTTTAGTATTATCATGGAAGAATGAATCAGCTTATTTTTTTAGACACCGAGACGACAGGAAATGATATTCTGAAGGACAGATTATGTCAGGTTTGCTACCAAACCTCCATGGGAACGTTCACGGAATATTTCAAGCCGCCCATTCCGGTCTCGGTGAAGGCGATGAGCATCACGCACATAACGAACAAAATATTGGAGGACAAGAAATCTTTCAAAGGGAGTGTGATGATGAGTGAACTCCAAGTGCTTTTAGACGAGGGGATTATGGTGGCTCACAATGCCAAATTCGATGCAGCGATGTTGGAGACCGAGGGGATGAGTGTTCCCCGGCGCATTTGTACCTTCCGCATCGCGCGCCATCTGGACCCGAATAACGTCATTCCGGAATACGGATTGCAATTCCTGCGCTATTATCTCGAGCTCGACGTGGAGGGAGCCAACGTTCATGATGCCGAAGCGGATGTGAATGTGCTCCACGGCCTTTTCAGTCGGCTCCTCGCGAGGATGGTTAAGGAAGGTCGGACGGAGGAACAGGCGATTGCGGAAATGCTCGAAGTTTCGGCTCGGCCGGTTCTTTTCAAATTATTCAATTTCGGCAAATACAAAGATAAGAAGGTAGAAGAAGTGGCGAAAACCGACCGGAATTATTTGGAATGGCTCCTGGGTCAGAAGACGAACGACGGCGGCCAGGATGAGGATTGGATTTACACTCTCGAATATAACTTAAAAAGATAAAAACTACCGGATATGCTATAATATAAAAAAGGTCAAAAATAAAAATAACATATGAAAAAAGGAAAAATTTTGAGTGTTGTGTTGGGTTTGGCGGTAATCGCGCCGGTTTTGGCGTTCGCCCAGACCGATATTAATTCAGCGAAAGAACTTGCGCCTATAAAAGCGATTCAGAATATTCGCAAGGATGCGGTGGAAAAAGCGAAAAATGTGCGGGAAGAATTAAAGCAAGATGTTAAAGACATTCGCGAGCGGACGAAAGATAAAGCCGAAAATATTCGCGAGCAGGTGAAGGAAACGCGAACAGAAACGAAAGAGAAATTTGATGCCGTTCGAGGGGAAGTGAAATCCGCGATTGAAGCGAAACGGCTCATGCCCGAACAGTTGAAAGCCTTCCAGGATAAACGGGAAGAGGTTAAGAACGAATTCGAAATGAAACGGGAAGAATTCAAAAAAGATTTTGAATCAAAGCGCGAAGAAATGAAGAAAGAAATCGAGACTAAGCGCGAGGAATTTAAGAAAAGACTCGAAACGGTGAAAGACGAGAGAAAAAAACAGGTTGCCGAAAAACTTTTTGACGGCATTAATTCGTTGAATACAAAAGCGATGGATAATTTTAAAAAATCCGTCGATCAGATTGAAGCGGTCTTGAATCGTATTTTGTCCCGTTCCCAGAAAGCCGCCGCGAACGGCGCGAATGTGGATGCGGTGAATGTGGCGAGCGATTTGGCCAAGAAAGCCATAGAAGATGCTCGCGCGGCAATTCAATTTCAAGCCGGCAAAACCTACTCGGTTGTTTCTTCCTCAACCCCCGCTTCTGATGAAAATACGCTTCGGACCGATTTGACCGGTATGAGGAATCAATTGAGGCAGGATTTGGAATCGGTAAAAACCAAGATAAAGACGGCGCGTGATGCGGTACATAATGCCGCCACTACGCTCGCCCAGATACCCAAAGTCGATGAATTAGAAGTAACCCAATAATATGGACCAGACAAAATCATCCGTGAAAACAATTATTTACATCATTGTCGCGATAATCGTAATCGTGGCTGTTTACTTCGCGCTTACCCAGAAGATTCAGTCTCCAACTCCGACAAACGAAACTTCGGATTCTCTCCAGGTTCAGCCGGGGAGCGATACCACAGCTGCTATTCAGAGCGATTTGAATTCGATAGATACCGGCAGTTTGGATGCGGAAATGAAGAATATCGACGACCAATTGAACAGTTTGTAAGCTAAAACTGAAATTGTTTTAATCCCCGTTCTTGGAAAAACGGGGATTTTTTCATATACTGATTGGACTGGAAAAAATTTACCCCCACACCTAGAATACGATAAGTATAAATTCTGAAATGGAGCATATATACCACAAAAAGTTTAATTCTGGGGAACGCCTCCATAAAAAAGGTGTGGGGGTGTATATTTACGGAAAGCACGCTCTTATGGAAGCGATCGGAAACGCGCCTCGGGCAGTGAAAAAGGTTTTTTTGTCGCCCGAAGCTAATACGAGCGAGCTCCGCGGTACTTTGGAGAAGAATAAAATTCCTTTTTCGGCGATGAAAGGCGGCGACGCGGGCAAGATGGTTTCCAGGGATGCTTCGCACCAGGGAGTGATTGCGGCGGTTGACCCGGCGGAAATTCTCGTGGATTTCGACGATTTCGTTTCGAATCTTAAGCCGGACGAAAATACCATTCTCGTTCTTTTGGATGAATTGACGGACCCTCAGAATGTCGGAGCGATAATCCGCTCCGCCGCCGCTTTCGGCGCTTCCGGCATCCTTTTGCCGGCGAAAAATCAGGCTCCCATTACTGGCGCCGTCGTTAAGGCATCGGCCGGAATGGTTTTCCGCGTCCCGATAGTGGAATTGGGCAATGTGAACCGTGCCGTGGATATTCTGAAGGAAAAAGGTTTTCGCGTGTACGGCTTGGATATGAACGGAGAGAAGAAAATCTCGGACGAGAAGTTCGGCGCGCCGTCGCTCTTCATCGTCGGGAACGAGGGCAGGGGAATCCGCGAAAAGACTTTCGAGCGGTGCGACGTCCAGCTCCGCATCCCGATGAATCCGAAATGCGAATCGCTGAATGCATCCGTTTCGGCCGCCGTCGTACTTTTTTACTGGAGCCTCGGCCATTCGGGTGCTTTGAAAAAAAATGGATAATTTGAATCTCGTTGCCCATCCGTGGAAAGACTATGAACTCATTGATTCCGGTGACAACCGGAAACTGGAGCGCTACGGCGAATTTACCATAATCCGGCCGGAGACCCAGGCCATTTGGAAGCCGGGAAAACCCGACGAGTGGAAAAAGGCCAAAGCGGAATTCCGCTGGTCCGAAGGCAAGGGTGCCTGGAGCAAAAAAGATATGCCGGAGAAATGGGAGCTTTCCTGGGAAGACGTCCGTTTTTCGGCGATGCTCACGTCTTTCAAACATACCGGCGTTTTTCCGGAACAGGTTCCGAATTGGGAATGGCTCAGGAAAAAAACGCTCGCGCTCGAGTCTCCGCAGGTTCTAAATCTTTTCGGTTATACGGGTATCGCGACCATCGCGGCGGCCAAAGCGGGCGCATATGTCACTCACGTGGATGCCTCAAAACAGGCGAACGATTGGACTAAGGGGAACGCGAAGCTTTCGGGAATTCCGGAAGACAAGATAAGATATATGCTCGACGACGGGCTTAAATTCGCGGAACGAGAAGTCCGCCGGGGAAAGATTTATGACGGAATCATTCTCGATCCGCCGGCTTTCGGCCGGGGACCCAAAGGGGAAGTCTGGAAAATAGAGGAGGACTTACTTCGGCTCTTGGAGCCGGTGAAGAAACTCCTTTCTTCGAAGAAAGGAGCTTTCCTGATTTTGAATGGCTACGCGGCGGGATATTCGCCCAGAGCTTTCTTTCAGGCAGTTCAAAGCTTCTTCGACGAAGAGAATATGGAATTCGGCGAACTTCAAATAGAGGAGGCCGGCTCGAAGCGGCTGGTTCCCGCCGGAATCTACGTCCGCTTCGCGAGAAGCTAGGCAGGATTTCGTTTAACCGCGCTTATTTTTTCGCTTGGATTTTATTCAGAATCTCTTTAACTTTTTCTAAAGAATCCCAGTCGTAGACGGATATTGGGATGACTTTGACCAGAGTTTTTTTCAGCATCGCGATTTTTTTCTTCAGGTCATTAGGGCCTGCCAAATCGCTTTTTGTAAGAAATACATATTCAAACTTTTTTATGAGCGCGGGACTGTATTTTTTGAGTTCTTTCCGAATAACGCGGTAATCCTTGACCGGCGATTCGGATTCGGCGGAGACGAAATGGAAAAGTGTTTTGGTTCTTTCGACGTGGCGCAGGAATTTTATGCCCAGGCCCTTTCCGGCCGCCGCGCCCTCGATGAGTCCCGGGATATCGGCGAGGATAAGCTCGTAATACGCGCCGAGATTCGGCTCGAGCGTTGTGAAGGGATAATTCGCCACTTTGCTTTTGGCTTTGGTAAGTTCGTTCAGAAGACTGGATTTTCCCGCATTCGGCAAACCGATGAATCCCACGTCTGCTATCATTTTGAGTTCCAAACGGAGTTCAAATTCTTCGCCCGGCGTCCCTTCTTTGAATTGGGTGGGGCTCGTGTTTACGGCGGAGCGGAAATGGTAATTGCCTTTGCCGCCGTGGCCGCCTTTCGCAATCATCACTTTGTCGCCGATTTTCACTATCTCGGTTTCCGAGCCGTTCGTCAGATTATGAACTATGGTTCCCACGGGAACATTCAAAACCACGTCCGTGCCGGTCTTACCGTCGTTATTCTGGCCTTTGCCGTTTTCGCCGTTCTGGGCGGAAAACTCTTTTTCGTTTCGAAAGCGGTTCAGCGCGTTCAAATCCGAGACACCCAGAAAAAAGACGTTTCCGCCGTTTCCTCCCCGCGCGCCCGTCGGGCCCAGAGACTTCATATTCTTATTGAAAGCCACTGCGCCCCGCCCGCCGTGCCCGCCGGAAATCCGGATAGTTATGTCATCGATAAGCATTGCCTCATTCTAACCTTTTATTGGCTTAAACCCCATACTTACTTTTTTGTAAGTGTGGGGGTAAACTGAAAAGAAACAATGGCTAAAGAAGTCGATTTAATCAAGGAAAAATTGGAACTGACCGATTTCCTCCGGTCATATATGACGCTCGCGCCGGCGGGGAAGAATCTTAAAGGCCTTTGTCCATTCCACGGCGAAAAGACCCCGTCTTTTATGGTTTCGCCCGAACGGAAGATGTGGCATTGCTTTGGCTGTGGCTTGGGCGGTGACGTCATCAAATTCGCGATGCTCTACGAACATTTGGAATTTCCGGAAGCTTTGAGATTTCTTGCCGAGAAGGCCGGCATTCCGATTCAGACGATGAGCCCGACCCAGCAAAGGGAATTCGGCATACTTTACGACCTTCACGAGGAGGCGAAGAATTTCTACAAAGCCGAATTGGCCAAGAACCAATCGGCGCAAAAATATCTCAAGGATCGGGGGATAACACCCGAGACAATCGATGAGTTCGATTTGGGCTACAGTCCGGGAGGCGATTCGCTCACTGTTTTTCTCATCAAGAAAGGGTACGCGGTCGGAGATGTGGTGCGGGCGGGCTTAAGCCATAAGAACACGAACGGTCTTTACCGCGATAAATTCTTCGAGCGGATAATTTTTCCGATTGCGAATCAGGTGGGCAAGACGGTTGCTTTCACGGGCCGGATATTGCCGGAAGTGGAAGCGAGATATAAGAATTCTCCTCCGCCAGGCGGCGGATCACCTCCGAAATATCTCAATTCGCCAGAAACCCCCATCTTCAACAAGTCGCGGACACTCTACGGCTTCGACCGGTCCAAGAAATCCATTGCCGACAGCCGAACGGCTGTTCTGGTGGAAGGGCAGATGGATTTTCTGGGTGCTTGGCAGGCGGGGATAAAGAACGTCGCGGCGGTTTCGGGCACGGCCCTTACACCCTACCACCTCGAGAAGCTCCGGCGCTTCGCGGATACTGTGGTCGTGAGCTTCGACAACGACGCGGCTGGGCTTAAAGCTCTGGAACGCGCGCTTGATTTCTTCAATAGATTCGACTTTCACGTAAAAGTGCTGAATCTCGGAAAGTTCAAAGATCCGGCCGACGCCGCCCAATCCAACCCGATTTTTTTAAAAGGAGCCATTGGCCGGGCCGTACCTGCCTTTGAATATATCTTCGGCATTTATTTCCGGCCGGGCGTTTGGACCGAAGGCGACATTCCCAAGCGAAAAAGAATAATCCGCCATCTTCTCGGAATGGTGAAATCCCTGAAGAGCGCGATGGAAGAAAATATCTGGGTCAAAGAACTTTCGAAGAGGTCGGGTATATCGGAGGCCGCGCTTACGGAAGAATTGGGCAATGCCGGAGAACTTCCTTCTTATGGAGCGGAAGAAGAAGATGCCAGCGTGCCTTTGCCGGATTATATCGATCAGGTCGCGAAACGCTTGGTCTCCATCGCTTTGACAAAAGAGGATTTTTTGAATATATTGAAAGCCAATAGCCAGCTTCTGCCGCCCGACTACCAGAAGATTCTCGCCAATCCTGCGGAAGAGGCTCGGGGATTCCTGGAACTCCAATCTTCCTACGAGTTTGCGGACGCGGAGCCGGAAAAAACGGAAAAGGAATTCAAGGATTTGATGAGGAGGCTCGAGAATACCAGCCTCAAGGAACGCCAGTTGTCCCTCAAGCATGCGCTTAAAAGGGCCCAGAGCGTCGGAGACGATGATTCGGTGAACGATATTTTGAAAGATTTTTCGGAAACGACGAAGCGCATCGATAATTTAAATAAATAAGGGAACACTTATATGGCAAAAAAAATAAAAAAAGCGAAGAAAGGAAAAAAAGCCAATAAATCCAAAAAGCCGAAGGTTCGTAAAGTAAAAAAATCCCCCAAGGCCAAAAAGAAGGTTTCAAAAGCCAAACCGAAAGAGAAGAAGCTGAAAGTGCCGGAAGGATACGATGAAGGGCTTAGGGAGCTTGTCCGGCGCGGCCGGAGCCGAGGATTTATCACTGATGCCGAGGTTCTGAATTATTTCCCGGACATCGAAAAAAATCTCGCTTTTTTGGAGCGGGCTTACAACAAGCTCGAAGAGCATGGAGTAAAGATAAAAGAGACGAGCCTTTTTATCAAAGACACGAAATTGGAAGAAATCTCCCTTCAGGAATTGAAGGAAGCGACCCGCTTCGACCAGATTCTGCCCGATGCCGTCCAAATGTATCTCAAGGAAATCGGCAAGACGCCGCTTCTGACTTCGCAGGAAGAAAAAGATTTGGCGAAGCGCGCCGAACAGTCCGATGAACTCGCTCGAAAGAGATTGATTCAGGCAAATTTGAGACTAGTGGTTTCGATCGCCAAGCGCTATGTGAACCGCAGTCCGCGTTTGAGCATTTTGGATCTGATTCAGGAGGGGAATATCGGCCTTTCGCGGGCCGTCGACAAATTCGACTATCGGAAGGGTTTCAAATTTTCCACTTACGCGACCTGGTGGATTCGCCAGGCCGTTACCCGCGCTTTGGCGGATTATTCGCGCACTATCCGCATTCCGGTGCATATGGTGGAAACCATTACGAAATACACCCAGACGAAGCGCCAGCTGATGCAGGAGCTGGGCCGCGAACCTCTGCCTGAAGAAATCGCGACCGAAATGGGAATGGATGTGAAGAAAGTGCACTACATCCAGAAAATTTCCCAGGAAGTCATTTCGCTCGAAGCGCCGATCGGCGACAGCGAGGATGACCTTTCGCTTTCCGATTTCATCAAAGACGAGCAGAGCTTGAGCCCCGACCAGCTCGCGAGCCACGCGCTTTTGAAAGACCAAATCAAGGAAATATTGGACGATCTCACCGAACGGGAACGGAAAATACTCTCGATGCGCTTCGGTTTGGAAGATAATATTCCGCATACTTTGGAAGAAGTGGGGAAGGTTTTCGGCGTCACCCGCGAACGCATCCGGCAGATCGAGGCCAAGGCTTTGGATAAGATAAGGGGGCACGACAAGGCCAAGAAACTGGAGGGGTATTAAAAACAAGAACTCGCTTTACCGAGTTCTTGTTTTTAGTTTAATTTGTTATTGGTCGGGCTGCCGGGAATCGAACCCGGGTCACACCCACCCCGAGGGTGCATACTGCCGCTATACTACAGCCCGCGCTACTTCGCTTTTTTAGTGAGTGTCCTCAGGCATTTCGTGCAAACGTAGGAGCGCTTGCCTTTCACGAGCAAAGTGGTCCACTGCAAATTCGCCCGTTTTTTGGTCCAGGCAGTCGGGTTATAGTGGCCGCGCAAAAGCTTGCGCGTTCCGCCGCCAATCGAAGATTTTCCGCATTTTTCGCACATTCGCATAACAGATTGAAGTCTATTTACTTTCGCCCAAATTGTCAATCAATTTCTTATCCGACGACGGTTTCTCTGTAGGTCTTTTTCGTGAAGTTGAACTCGTAGAATGTCGGATTATCGCCCCGCCCCATTTGGAGGATTATCACCGTTTTATCGGGGTTCGCATAGAAGATGACGGTGCCGGTATTCACGCTTTTGGGCGGCATCGAGGCGAAGATGGGGCTCGCGTTCGCCGGGTCCTGGTTTTCGGAATCAAGACTCACATATTGGATGAAAGTCTTGGGGTCAATGGCGCTGTAACTCGTCGCTTGGCTCGTGAACGTCTTCATTTGGACGACAATCGAGCCATCGGATTTTTTTATCACGCTTTCTATCGTAATGGTGACCGGGGTTTGCGGCTGGAGGGTCGGGCTGGAGCTCGCCGTGAAAATTATTCCGGTCGGGATGGTTATGTCGGTGCTTGCGCTCTCCGCCGAAGGATTTTGGACCGGGGGATTGCCGGCGGTCTCCGGAGTCGAGGTTACCGATATGGTTGGCGTTTCCGCTGTACTGTTCTTTGAAGCCAGCTGGTAATTGAGCTCAACATTCTTCACTTCCGTCTCAAGCCCGCTTATTTTGTCGAAGATGAGATAAAAGCCGCCCAGCACCAGGAAGGCGAAGACCAGCACGAAAAAATAAATTGTCTTGTCGCTTTTCATTCCTTATCATTATAACATTAAGGCAATGGAACTAATCGTTTTTCAAATCATCGTTCTTATCTTCTCGGCGGTAATCCACGAAATTTCCCACGGCTTTATGGCAGAAAAATTGGGGGACCCGACGGCGCGCCTCGCCGGCCGACTCACTTTGAATCCTTTAAAACATCTGGACCCTGTCGGTTCAGTCTTTTTGCCGCTTATGCTTTCGCTCGTGCCCGGCGGAATTGTTTTCGGCTGGGCCAAGCCCGTGCCCTATAATCCGTATAATCTGAAGAATCCAGAAAGAGGAGCGGCGCTCATCGCCGTCGCCGGACCTTTGAGCAATTTCGGCATTGCCGTGGTTTTGAGCGTCGTTTACCGAATTTTGGGATTCGTGGCGGGCGACACGATGTTTGTTTTCAAGGAGTTAATTGGCCTCATAGTCATAATCAATATAGTGCTCGCCGTTTTCAATCTCATTCCCATCCCGCCCCTGGACGGCGCGAAAGTGGCGGCATTCCTGATACCGGATTCCGCCGGGGGATTCAAGAGATTTTTCGACGAGCGGAATCCCTACGGCTGGATAATTCTCATTATCCTTATCTTTACCGGCCTGCCGTTCCTCGGCCCAATCGTTTCCGCCATCGCTAGATTTCTTCTGGGAATTTAAAGTAATCTTACGAAGTCCGACTTCGTAAGATTTAGAGGTAGGGAAGTATGATGATTTTGTATAATTATTAAAGAGTATGAATGAAGATAAAATAATCCAAAAATTGATAGAGCACGATGGAAAATTTGTTCAGCTTGAAAATAAAGTTGATAATTTTACCCAACGGTTTTTGACGGCGCAAGATGAGATGATGACTATTTTACGCCGCCTTGGTCAAGAGAGGATTTTTACTGCTGCGTGGGTAGGGCGGATCGAAAAAGAGGTGGGAGAACACACGAGAGAAATAAAAAACATTAAGCAAGCACTTAAAATTCAATAATTCGTTGTGTCCAAATAAATCCCCTCTTAGTAAAAATCAAGGAATTCCGCTCATGTTCCTAAACCTATCCTTGACATATCACCGCTCATTGATTAAATTTAACTACGCATTTAAAAAATGCCTACGATACATCAACTAATTAAGCGCGGACGGGTGAGAACCCCGAGAAAATCCAAAGCGCCTGCCCTGGATTTTTATTTTAATTACCTAAAAAACCGCCCGGTGAATTCTTCCTCGCCCTTCAAGCGGGGCGTCTGCCTTAAGGTCTTTACTACCACGCCGAAGAAGCCGAACTCGGCTCTCCGGAAAGTGGCCAGGGTCCGGCTCACGAATGGCATGGAAGTCACGGCTTATATCCCGGGCGAAGGGCACAACCTCCAGGAGCACTCCGTCGTAATGATTCGGGGCGGCCGCGTGAAGGACTTGCCGGGCGTTCGCTATCACATTGTGCGCGGGATACTCGATACTTCGGGCGTGGATCGGAATCAGCAAAGATCAAAGTACGGAGCTAAAAAGAAAAAGACTAAAAATTAAAATTTAGAACTTAAAATTTAAACACTATGCGACGCAAAGGATTCAAAAAAAACGAACACAAAGCCGACAGTAAGTACGGCCGCGTTGATATTGAACGCTTCGTCAATTATCTGATGACTGGCGGCAAGAAGAGCGTCGCCGAAAAAGTCTTCCACGACGCGATGGCGAAGATTGAAAAAGAAACCAAAGAGGATCCAATCAAAGTTTTCGACAAAGCACTTGAGAACGCGACGCCTCTCTTGGAGGTGGCTTCCCGTCGCATCGGCGGCGCCAATTATCAGATTCCGCGCGAGGTGCGTCCGGAGCGGAAATTCTTTCTCGCGACCCATTGGATAATCGCCGCGGCCCGCGCCAAGAAGGGCAAGCCGATGTCCCAGAAGCTCGCGGAAGAATTAATGCTGGCTTCGAAGAATGAAGGCTCGGCTATCAAGAAGAAATTGGATACGCACAGAATGGCCGAGGCAAACCGCGCTTTCGCGAGCTACATAAGAAATTAGTCGAATTTTATAATTTTTAATTTTATAAATAAATCTTAATTTTTAAAGTTTGAATTTAAATATTGTTTAAAAATTCAAAAATTAATAATTAAAAATTCTAAGGCATGCCAAGACAATACCCAATTGAGAAGACAAGGGATATCGGCGTGGTTGCGCACATTGATGCGGGGAAAACCACGACTTCCGAGCGCATTCTTTTCTACACCGGCGTCGCCCACAAGATCGGCGAGGTGCACGAGGGCGACACCGTGATGGATTGGATGGAACAGGAGCGCGAGCGCGGCATCACCATCACTTCGGCCGCCACCACTTGTTTCTGGACACCGACCTACGCGAAAGGGGATAAGAATATGGAATACCGGCTGAATATCATTGATACGCCGGGCCATATCGATTTCACAGTTGAGGTGAAGCGCTCGATGCGCGTTTTGGATGGTGCGGTTGTCGTCTTCGACGGCGTGGCGGGTGTGGAACCTCAATCCGAAACCAATTGGCACTATGCCGACGAATACAACGTACCCCGCATCTGCTTCATTAATAAGCTTGACCGGACAGGCGCGGATTTTGACAAAAGTTTCGGTTCCATTATTGAGCGGCTGACGCCGAATGCCGTTCCCGTCCAACTTCCCATAGGCTTGGAAGATAAGTTTGAAGGAGTGATAGATCTTTTGCGGATGAAATCATTCCGCTTCGAAGGGGAGCACGGCGAAAATATCATCGAAGGCGAGATACCAGCGAACCTTCTGGACGATGCCAAGAAAGCGCGCCATACCCTATTAGAAAAAGTGGTGGAAAAAGACGATGTTTTAATGGCGGCGTATCTCGAAGGCAAAGAGCCGGAAATAGCCGACATAAAAAGAGTTTTGAGGAAAGCCACCATTGATAATACGCTCGTGCCGGTTTTCTGCGGTTCGGCTTTGAAGAACAAAGGCGTTCAGCTGGTATTGGACGGCGTTGTAGATTATCTGCCATCTCCCGCCGATATGCCTGCGACCAAGGGATTGGATTTTGAGACTCACGAAGAAAGGGAGCGCCATCCGAAGGACGACGAGCCTCTTGCGGCCCTCGCTTTCAAAATCGCGGCGGACCCGTTCGTCGGCAGTCTAACTTATTTCCGCGTTTATTCGGGAATAATGAAACGCGGCAGCTACGTTTTGAACGCGGCCAAGAACAACCAGGAGCGCATCGGCCGCATCGTGCGGATGCATGCCAATCACCGCGAGGAAGTGGACGAGATTTACGCGGGCGATTTGGGTGCCATCGTCGGATTGAAGAACACGACGACGGGCGACACGCTGACCGACCCGGAACATCCGATTCTCCTCGAAAGGATTGTTTTCCCCGAGCCAGTTATTTCTATGCGCATTGAGCCGAAGACGAAAGCCGACCAGGAAAAAATGGGTATTGCTTTGCACCGCTTAGCTGAGGAGGATCCGACTTTCCGCGTTTCCGGCGATCCGGATTCCGGCGAAACCATCATCTCGGGCATGGGTGAATTGCATTTGGAAATTCTCGTGGAACGGATGAAGCGGGAATTCACCGTGGACGCGAATACCGGCCGGCCCCAAGTGGCCTATAAGGAAACTATTAAAGGCAAAGCCGAAGCCGAGGGCAAATATATCCGCCAGTCCGGCGGTCGCGGCCAATACGGCCATGTATGGCTCCGAGTTGAGCCGCTTGAGCGCGGCAAGGGCTTCGAATTCGTCGAGGAGATTAAGGGTGGCGCCATCCCGCAGGAGTTTATCGCGCCCGTTGAGAAGGGCGTGACCGAGGCGGCTCAAAAAGGCATTTTGGCCGGCTACCCGCTCGTCGACTTGCAGGTCACGGTCTTTGATGGTTCTTACCACGACGTGGACTCTTCGGAATTTGCCTTTAAGATTGCGGGTTCGATGGCTCTTCAAGAAGCGTGCCGCCAGGCGAAACTCATTATGCTTGAGCCGATTATGAAGGTGCAGGTCATCGCCCCGCCGGATTTCCTGGGCGATGTGACGGGCGATTTGAGCTCAAAGCGCGGTAAGATCAAAGCAATGGGCGAACGGGGCACGGTGCGCGTGATTGACGCTGATGTGCCGCTTTCCGAGATGTTCGGCTATTCAACCAATCTCCGCTCAATGACCCAGGGCCGCGGCAGTTTCACGATGGAATTTTCGCATTATGAAGAAGTTCCTAATAATATTGCTCAGTTGATAATAGAAGGTAAGAAAAAGTAACGATTATAAATAAAACCGGCACTTTTATCCCTAAGCCGGCATTACTTGACATTTTAAGCTCAATCCGCAAAAATATACCTACTGGCGAGAAAATCGCTTTTTAAATATTGTTAGGTCGAAACTAATAAAAAATAAAATAAAAACATGGCAGAAAAAGAGAAATTTCAGCGGAATAAGCCTCACGTGAATGTGGGGACCATCGGCCACGTCGACCACGGCAAGACCACCTTGACCGCGGCCATCACGCATGTCCTTTATATGAAGGGCTGGGCCAAGAAGGAAGAGAAGGTCGATCAGATCGATAATGCTCCGGAAGAAAAGGCCCGCGGCATTACGATTGCTTTACATCACTCGGAATATGAATCCGAAAAGCGCCACTACGCGCACATCGACGCGCCCGGCCACGCGGATTACATCAAGAACATGATTACCGGCGCCGCCCAGATGGACGGAGCCATTCTCGTGGTTTCCGCCGCGGACGGCCCGATGCCTCAAACCCGCGAGCACATTCTTTTAGCCCGCCAAGTCGGCGTGCCTTCCATTATTGTCTTTTTGAACAAGACGGATATGGTGGACGATCCGGAACTCGTGAACTTGGTTGAATCTGAAATCCGTGAATTGCTCAAGAAGTACAACTTCCCGGGCGACGAAACCCCGATTATCCGCGGTTCCGCTTTGAAGGCTTTGAATTCCACTTCGGCCGACAGCGAAGATGCGAAGCCGATTATGGAACTCGTGAAGGCGCTCGATGATTATATCCCGACTCCGGTTCGCGAGACCGATAAGCCGTTCCTAATGCCGATTGAAGACATTTTCTCCATTGAAGGCCGCGGAACCGTCGTGACGGGCCGCGCCGAGCGGGGAGTCCTTAAAGTGAATGATGAAGTGGAAATTATTGGTCTCCGCCCGACCGTGAAAACGGTCGTGACCGGAATCGAAATGTTCCAGAAATTGCTTGACGAAGTCCAGGCGGGCGACAATGTGGGTATTTTGCTCCGGAGCCTCAAGAAGGAGGATGTGGAGCGCGGTCAGATTATTGCAAAGCCGGGTAGCGTCACGCCGCACACCGAATTCACCGCCGAAGTGCTCATTTTGAGCAAAGAGGAAGGCGGACGGCATACCCCGTTCTTTACCGGCTACAAACCACAATTCTATATCAGGACTACGGATGTGACCGGCGAAGTAACGCTCGCAGAAGGCGTTGAAATGGTTATGCCGGGCGACACGGTTACCTTTACGGTAAAGCTCATTGCTCCGGTTGCTTTGGAAGAAAAGCAACGTTTCGCCATCCGAGAGGGAGGTAAAACAGTCGGAGCTGGCGTTGTTACGAAAATAATTAAATAGTCAGTCATTATAATGGCTAAAAAGGAAGAGCAAATTCAAAAAGAAAAATTACGGATAAAGGTGAAAGCGTACGACACCAAGTTGATTGATAATTCCGTGAAGCAGATTATCGAGGCCATCAAGCGCCAGGGCGGCGAAGTGATGGGTCCGATTCCGCTTCCCACGGAATTCAAGCGCTACACGGTGAACCGTTCCACTTTCGTGCATAAAAAATCCCGCGAGCAGTTCGAGCTCCGGGTGCACAAGCGGCTGGTGGATATACTAAATCCCCAGCAGAAAATCATCGAATCTCTGACCGATTTGAATCTGCCTTCGGGCGTTGACGTTGAAATAAAGATGATGTAGTATAGGCTCAAATACAAAAAGACAGGAGAATCCGACTTGGATATTCCCTGCGAGACAAGTAGCCAAAAAAAACGACCGGCGAAGTCTCGGTCGTTTTTTTGAGCCCAAAGTAAATCAAGCAAAAATATGACGAAATTGACCGGAAAAAAAATGAAAATGACCCAGCTCTGGAAATCCGAAATATCGGTTCCGGTTACGGCCGTTCGCCTGAACGCGGGCGCTCCAATCGACGAATTGAAGGAAGGGGATAAGGTCAAAGTGACTGGCAAGACGAGAGGCCGGGGTTTTCAGGGCGTGGTCAAGCGCTACCGTTTTCACGGCGGTCCGAAGAGCCATGGCCAAAAAGACCGCCTTCGGGCTCCGGGTTCCAACGGTCCGACGGCTCCCCAGCGGACCATTAAGGGCCGCCGGATGGGAGGCCATATGGGAAACGTGAAGATGACCGTCAGAAATCTTACGGTGGCGGGAATCGAAAAAGAAGGGATGGTGGTATTTTTAAAAGGCGCCGTGCCCGGCTTCGCCGGCGGCACGGTTGAATTGAGAAAATAAGAAAATGAAAGCCGATATTTTCGACAAAGATAATAAAAAAGTGGATACGCTCACTCTGCCCGAGCGGATTTTCGGCGCGAAATGGAACGCCGAGCTCGTGAAGCAGGCTTTCGACATCCAGACTTCGAATAAGCATCATCCCTGGGCGCACACTAAGAACCGCAACGAAGTGCGCGGCGGAGGCAAGAAGCCTTGGGCCCAGAAACACACCGGCCGCTCGCGGCACAGCTCGATTCGTTCGCCTTTGTGGTCCGGCGGCGGCGTCACTTTCGGCCCCCGGAAAGACAGGGATTATACCAAAAAAATCAGCAAAAAAATGAAGCAAGCCGCCCTTTTTTCCCTGCTTTCGCGGAAACTGAAAGAAGACGATTTCAAAATAATCGATTCTTTGAAGCTCGAAAATCCCAAGACTAAGACCGCCGCGGCGATTTTCAAAAAACTTTTCAAGGCTTCTCCGAGCGTCATCATCATCCCGGCCAAGAATAACCGGAATATGAAGCTGGCCGCCCGGAACATTCCCAAATTCAAAGTCCTCTCTTCCAATTCGATGAATGTTGCCGATTCCCTGAATCACAAAAAAATCCTTTTCGAAAAGGAAGCCATTCTGGAATTCATCGGCCAGTACGAAAAATAATTTCAAACCTATGAATCTTTTTTCCAAAAAAACCAGAATCGAAGAAAAGAAAATCGTGCAATCGGCTCCCAAAGCCGAGCTGGTGAAAGTTGTGCCGATGAAAATCGGAACGGGTATGGGCGTCAAATCCGTTTTGAAACAGCCGTGGTTCAGCGAACGGGCGACCGTTCTCGCGACCCGGGGCCAGTACGTATTTCTCGTGGAACCGACGGCAACCAAGCCCGCCGTGCGAGAAGAAATAGAACGCCGTTACGGCGTGAAGGTAATGAGTGTGAATACGGTAACTATCAAGGGAAAGACCAAGCATTTCGGCCGTAAATCGAGCACTCAGACGGGCATCAAAAAGGCGATTATTACCCTCAAGGCGGGGGATAAGATAGAAATCCAATAATAAAGCCATGATAAAGAAGTTCAATCCATATACCCATTCCCGTCGTTCGATGACCGTCGCCGATTATTCGACGCTGACGAAAATTCCGCGCGAAAAAGCGCTCACGAAGCGGTTGAAGAAAAACGCCGGCCGGAATAACCAGGGCCGCATTTCGATGCGTCACCAGGGCGGCGGTAATAAAATAATCTATCGCCACGTAGACTTCCTCCAGGAAAAGAAAGGCGTACCGGGCAAGGTGGAAACCATCGAATACGATCCTTACCGCACGGCGTTCATCGTGAAAGTTATCTATGCCGACGGCGATCGCCGCTATCTCATCGCGCCGCACAAGTTGGAAGTCGGAGCGAAAATCATCACTTCGCTTGACGCTCCGCTTGAGCTCGGCAATCGCACCATTTTGAAAAGAATTCCGGTCGGCGTTTTCGTCCATAATATAGAAATTATGCCGGGCAAAGGCGGCCAGCTCGGCCGTTCCGCCGGCGCTTCCATCCAGATATTGGCCCACGAAGACGGCTACACCGACCTCAAGATGCCTTCGGGCGAAACTCGCCGGGTGTCCTGGGACAGCTTTGCCTCAATCGGCCAGGTTTCGAATCCGGAACACAATTTGGTTTCAATCGGCAAAGCGGGACGTTCCCGCTGGTTGAATATCCGTCCGACCGTTCGCGGTTCCGTTATGAATCCGCGCGACCATCCTTATGGTGGCGGCGAAGGCAAACAGCCGAGAGGTACTAGGAAACCCAAGACGAAATGGGGTAAGATTACAGGCGGTCATAGGACTCGTAGTAAGAAAAAATGGTCAAACAAAATGATAATCAAGCGACGCGCCAAAAAATAATATGAGTCGTTCAACCAAAAAAGGGCCTTGGGTGGATCCTAAGCTCGTCAAAAAGATAGCGCGCCTCAAGTCCGGCGATGGCACGGTCATTAAAACCTGGTCGCGCAGTTCCGAGATTTCACCTGAAATGGTCGGGTTCATTTTCGGCGTCCACAATGGCAAAAATTTCATCGAAGTCAGGGTGGGCGAGGATATGGTGGGCCACCGGCTCGGGGAATTTTCGCCGACCAGGAAGTTCGTGAAACACGGCGGCAAAATCCAAAAAGAAACCGAAAAGAAAGCCGAGGAAACGGCCAAGCCGGCTCCGGCGAAATAAAGATATGGAACAGGTCAAAGTCAAACTGAATCATTTGAAGATACCGCCGCGGAAGGTGCGGATTTTGGCCGATGTCATCCGGGGCTTGGCGCTCCAGGAAGCGGAGGCGAAATTAATGATGAGCCCCCGCCGCCCCAAAGAAGCGCTCATTAAACTTCTGCGTTCCGCCGCGGCCGACGCCAAGAACAACTTCAAGCTTGATGTTTCGAAACTTTTCATCAAGGAAATCCGGGTTGACCAGGGGCCGAAGTCCAAGCGCTGGACGCCCCGCTCGCGCGGTTCGGCGAGCTTAATCGAAAAAAAGACTTCACATGTCACTTTGATTCTGGGAATTTTGCCCAACGGCAAGGCACCGCGTTTCACGATTGAAATCAAAAAGAAAGAAAAGAAAGACGAAGCAACTAAGAAACACAAACACGAGAAAGCGGAGGATCCCGAGAATAAGCCCGCATCCGAAAAACCTGCCGTGAAATCGGAAGTAAAGGCGTCGGCCAAGTCCGGAGTATTCAAGAAAATGTTCCAGAGAAAATCAATCTAATAAACATATGGCACAAAAAATAAATCCGAATTCATATCGCTTAGGCATCAATCTGGCCTGGTCCAGCCGCTGGTTCTTCAAGAAAAGTATCAAATTCCTTCTCGAGGAAGACGAGACCATCCGGAAGATTATCCGCGACAAAATTCTCGCTGCCGGCATTGCCGCGGTTGAAATCGAGCGGACGGGAGCGAACGTCAGGGTGCTCGTGCGCGCCGGCCGGCCGGGTCTCGTAATCGGCCGCGGCGGAAAGGGAATCGAAGACCTCAAGAATCTGATAGTGAAAAAAATCCAGGTGCTTCGGGCGAAGAACGCCTTCCCGGCCAATTTCAATTTGAGCTTGAATATTGAAGAGCTGAAGCGCTTTGAAGTTTCCGCTCCAATTATCGCCCAGCAAATCGCGACCGATCTTGAAAAACGTTTGCCTTATCGCCGCTTAATGAAGCGGACGCTCGAGGGATTGATGCAGAACCACGAAGTGAAGGGCGGAAAGATCAGGATGAGCGGCCGCCTGGACGGAAACGAAATTGCGAGGACGGACTGGCTGGCGAAGGGCAAGATGCCTCTTCAAACGCTCCGCTCACTTATCGATTACGGCGAAGCGACGGCTTTCAACACTTACGGCACCATCGGTATCAAGGTTTGGCTCTATAAGGGCGAAATTTTTTCTGAAAAACCACACGAACAAAAGTGAGTGTTCGTTTTTCGAAAACCCCGCACATAAATTTATGAAATCAATTATATATAAAAATGAAATGAATTTAGAATACCTATGTTTTATGGTTAAAGGGCGTTCGTTTGATTTTATGTGCGGGGTACTCAATTTTATGATTACTCGCTTCGCTCATAAATAAAATTGGTATGTTTCTTCAACCCAAAAAACAAAAACATCGCAAACAGCAGAAGGGCCGTTCTCGGAAGAGAATGGTCGAAACCCGCGGGCTTTATTTGAGTTTCGGCCGTTTCGGCCTTCAGGCCCGCTCGGCGGCTTGGGTGAACGGCAAACAGATTGAAGCCGCGAGAAAGACGATTACGCACGCCCTGAAGCGCGGCGGCAAGATTTGGATCAGGATTTTCCCCGATAAGCCGGTTACGAAGCTTCCGCCCGAGGTGACCTTGGGAGGCGGAAAAGGCAATATCGAGGGATACGTCGTGCCGGTCAAGCCCGGGAGAATTCTTTTCGAAGTGGACGGAATTCCGAGAGACGAAGCGATGAAGGCTCTGCGGAGTGCCGGTTTCAAATTGCCGATTAAAACCAAAGTAATCGAAAAATCGTAAACATATGAAAAAGAAAGAACTTCAAAATTTCAAAACAAAGCCGGAAGCGGAACTCCGGAAAGAGATTCAGGAACAGCGCGAAAAGCTGGAAGGCTTGAGTTTTGACCTGGCCGCAGGTAAGGTGAAGAATATTCGCGAGATTCGGCATTTGAAGAAAAACATCGCTCAAATATTAACTTTATTGAAACAACATGCGTAAACTCAAGGGTAAAATCGTTTCCGATAAGATGCAGAAAACCAGGGTCGTGGCCGTGACCCGCCTGGTCGTTCATCCGCGCTACGGCAAGCGCTACAGCGTGACCACGCGTTTCAAAGCTCACGACGAAAAGAACGAATACAAGCTGGGCGACGAAGTAATCATCAAAGAAATCCGACCGATGTCGAAGGACAAGCGATGGGAAATCATCGAAAAGATAAAATAAAATGATACAAGAAAGGTCTATTCTAAAAGTAGCAGACAACAGCGGTGCCAAAATCGTCCGGTGTTTTCGCGTGCTCGGCGGAAGCCGCCGGCGCTACGCCGAAGTGGGGGATATTATTATCGCTTCGGTCCAGGTGGCCGAGCCCCGGAAACCGATAAAGAAAAAGGATATTATTCACGCGCTCGTGGTGCGCCAGCGGAAAGCTATTCATCGTGCGGATGGCACCTACGTCCGCTTCGACGAAAACGCGGTTGTCATCATCGACAAGGACAAAAAAGACCCGAAGGCGACCCGCATCTTCGGCCCTATTCCGAGAGAGATAAAAGAAAGAGGCTACGACACGATAGCGTCCTTAGCCGAAGAACTCGTTTAAAAATATGGATATCAAGAAAGGCGACATGGTGAAAATATTGGCCGGAAAGAATCGGGGTAAATCCGGTAAAGTGACTATGGCTGACCAAAAAACCGGCCGGGTAAGCGTGGAGGGCTTGAATTTATACAAAAAGCACGTTCGACCGAAGCGCCAGGGCGAAAAGGGCCAGACGATTGAGCTTTCGCGCCCGATGAATGTTTCCAATCTGATGCTGGTCTGCTCTTCCTGTCACAAAGCGACGCGAGTCGGCCATCGCTTGGATAATAAAACCAAAGTCCGCTTCTGCCGGAAGTGCCAAGCGATAATATAAAAACATGGAAAAAGAAAAACTTTTAAGGCAAGAAATCGAAAAAATCGTGGTAAACGCGGGCCTCGGCCGGTTGAGCCAGCAGGGGCAGTTCGAAGAGAAAATCCTGCCGGAAGTGGCAAAGGAATTCGCCGCCATCACCGGCCAGAAGGCTTCGACCCGCGCGGCCAAGAAATCCATTGCCGGCTTCAAAATCAGGGAAAATCAGATTATCGGGCTCAAAGTCACTCTTCGCCAAAAGCGGATGGAAGATTTTTTCGAGCGGCTCGTGAATTTGGCTTTGCCCCGCGTGAAGGACTTCCGCGGATTGGAATTGAGCAACATCGACGAAAGTGGCAATCTCAATATCGGCTTCAAGGAACACGACGTTTTCCCGGAGATCGACCAGGAAAAATCCAAAACCAGCTTCGGGCTCCAGGCTACGATCGTTCCCCGGAAGAAAAACCGCGAAGCCGCGATTGCTTTGTATCGCCGGCTCAGGTTACCATTGAAAAAATAAATTTATGGCTAAAAAATCCGTCATTGCAAGAAGCGAAAAGAAACCGAAATTCAGCACCCGGAAGGTTTTGCGCTGTTTCCGGTGTGGACGCAAGAGGGGCTATATCCGCGATTTCAATCTTTGTCGAATATGTTTCCGCGAAATGGCTTCGAAAGGCCATATTCCGGGAGTGAAAAAAGCCAGCTGGTAAAAACAATATGTACATAGATTTACTCATAAAAATAAAAAATGCCCAGGCGGCCGGCAAGCCGATTCTTAAAGTTACGGCCACCAAAGCCGACAAAGCGGTGGCGGACGTGCTCTCCGAGCGCGGCTTCGTGAAAAGCGTCGAGCTCAAAGGCAAGTCATACAAGAAATATCTCGAGATAGAATTGGACGGCGCGAAGAAAATCAGCGGCCTGAAATTCCGGAGCAAGCCCTCTTTGAGGAACTACGCCGGCTATCGCGAGCTCAAAAAAGTGAAAGGCGGCTATGGTATGCTGGTTTTAACGACTCCCAAGGGTATTCTGACGGACGAGCGGGCCAGAAGGGAGAAGGTCGGCGGACAGCTTTTATTCGAAATCTGGTAAGGGCTTGATTGAAGAATTCAAGCCAAAGGCGTAGAATTCTTCAGCATCAAACCTTATCCCGCACCTAATGCGTATGATAAATATAAAAAACAAAAACAAGGGAACGAATATGACATCATCAACTCAAATCAAAAGTCGCGATTTTACGCATAGGTGCGGGATGCTCGCTTCTGTGGACGAATTTTCTTCGTCCGTAGACTCGAAAATTCGTACATAATCGGCACATGTCTAAAATAGGAAAACAACCAATCAAAATACCGGCCGGCATTACGGTCTCAATCGAGGGGAAAGAGATAAGGATAAAAAGCCAGAAAGGCGAACTCGTCGTTCCGGTGCTTTCGGGCGTGGATTCGAATCTTGAAGCCGACGAGTTGAAGTTCACGATAAAGGATTCCACAAAACAGCATCGGAGCAATTGGGGCACCCAGAGAGCGCTCGTCCAGAATGCTGTGAATGGTCTCGTGAAAGAATTTGAGAAGACTCTTATTCTCGACGGCGTGGGTTATCGTATGATGAAAGAAGGGGAGAATCTTTCCCTGAACCTGGGTTTCTCGCATCCGGTGAAATATGAGGCGCCCAAGGGCATCATTTTCGAAGTCGAAAAGAACACTATTCTGAAAATCAAAGGAACGGACAGGGCGCTCGTGGGCCAAGTAGCTTCGGATATTCGGGCGCTCAAGAAACCGGAGCCCTACAAAGGCAAGGGTTTCCATTACTTGGGCGAAGTCATCCGTCGCAAGGCCGGTAAGAAGGCGACTGCCGCGGCCAGTTCCTAAAATAAAAACATGAATTCCGTAAAAAAACACAATCAGGTCAAGATGCGCCGGGCAAAGCGGGTCCGGAATCGCATCAAGAGCGTCTCGCCGAAGCCGCGTCTTTCGGTTTTTCGGAGCAATATCCATATCTACGCGCAGATTATCGATGATGCGACAGGTAAGACGCTCGCCTCCGCTTCTTCGCTCGAAATCAAGAATAAAGGTAAAATCAAAAAAGCGGATATCGCCAAAGCGGTCGGTAAAACGCTCGCGGAGAAAGCCGCGAAAGCGGGAGTGAAGGAAGCGGCCTTCGACCGGGGCAATTACCGCTACCACGGTCGGGTGAAAGCGCTCGCCGAAGCGGCGCGGGAAGGAGGCTTGAAACTCTAACCCCCCACACCTAACAAGGATAAGGGATATACTAAAATACAAAATTATGGCATACCAGAGAAACAACAATCGTTCGAATAACAGGGGGCCGATGAAGCCCAAGAGCGAGTTCCGTGACAAGGTGCTCGAAGTGCGCCGCGTAACCCGCGTGATGGCCGGCGGCAAGCGCTTCAGTTTCCGCACGACGGTCGTGATCGGCGACGGCAAGGGCCGGGTGGGCGTCGGCATCGCGAAAGGGCTCGATGTGGCCGCTTCCGTCGAGAAGGCCAAACGCCAGGCGCAGAAAAATCTCATCAAAGTGGCTTTGAAAGACAATCGCACTATTCCCTATGATGTGGACGCGAAGTACGGCGCTGCTCGGGTGCGCATAAAACCCGCCCGTTTGAATCACGGCCTTATCGCCGGCGGTTCGGCTCGCGTCGTTTTGGAGATGGTGGGCATCAAGGATATTTCGGCGAAGATTTTGGGCCGGACGACCAACAAGTTGGCGAACGCTATGGCGACCATCGAAGCACTCAAAAAATTAAGTGAACTGACTTTATCAAAATAATATGCAAACCCACGAATTAAAATCGAAGAACGCGAAGAAGAGGAAGAAGCGGGTCGGCCGCGGCGGCAAGCGCGGCACCACTTCCGGCAAGGGTCAGAAGGGACAAAAGGCGCGCTCCGGACGTCGTATGCGCCCGGCCGAGCGGGATATCATATCGAAGTTACCGAAGCTCCGGGGCGTGAAGAACAAATCCAGAAGGGAGCCGGCTATAGAGCTGAATGTCGGCGATCTCGGAAAGTACGCCGTGGGCGGAAAATTAGACAAAAATATTCTGGTGCAGAAAAAAGTCATTGGCAGGCTTTCGGAGCGCGTGAAAGTCCTGGGAAACGGCGAATTGAAGGAAGCTCTGGTTCTCGAAGGCATCAAAGTTTCCGCTTCGGCGAAGGCCAAGATAGAAAAAGCCGGCGGTAGTGTAAAATAAGGATATGAATCTATGAATCGTTTTCTCCAGATATTCAAAATTCCGGATTTGAGAAAGAAGGTCCTGATGGTCCTTTTCTGGCTTTTCGTTTTCCGGCTTCTGGCCACCATTCCGATTCCGGGCATTGATGTTTTGAAGCTCCAGCAATTCCTGGGCTCGAACCAGCTTTTCAGCTTCCTGAATATATTTTCGGGCGGCGGCCTTTCCAATCTGTCGGTGATGATGTTGGGCGTCGGTCCCTATATCACGGCCACCATTATAATGCAGCTTTTGACTATCGTCTTTCCGAATCTCAAGAAGGCCTATTACGAAGAGGGAGCGGCGGGCCAGGCGAAGTTCAATCGTATCTCACGCTATCTCACCGTACCTTTGGCGATTCTTCAGGCCTACGGCTTTTTGAATCTTCTGACTTCCCAGGGAATTTTGGATAGACTGTCCTTCGTCAATTTCTTCGGGAATGTCATCGTAGTCACGGCCGGCAGCATCTTTTTGATGTGGATTGGCGAACTCATCTCCGAATACAAGATCGGGAATGGGGTATCCCTGATTATTTTCGCCGGCATTGTGAGCCAGTTGCCCCAGGAGGTGAGCTCGGCTTTCTTCAATTACAATCCGGCTATGCTTCCGACCTACATCGCTTTCGTGGTTCTAAGTATTATCGTCATCGCGGGCGTAGTTTTCGTGAATGAGGGTGAGCGGAAAATTCCGGTCTCCTATGCCAAGCAGGTGCGGGGGAACAAGATGTACGGCGGTGTGAACACTTATCTGCCTCTCCGCGTGAACCAGGCGGGCGTCATTCCTATTATCTTCGCCATTTCGCTTTTGCTCTTTCCGCAATTCATCGCCCAGGCGGCTTCCATATTTTCTCCGGCGCTTTCCCTAAAGCTGAATGAACTCGTGAGCGGCTTCTTCGCGAACATCCCGCTCTACAGCTTGGCCTACTTCGCGCTCGTCGTGCTCTTCACTTATTTTTATACGGCTATCACTTTCGATCCGCAGGAAATTGCCAAGAACCTCCAGCGGAGCGGGGGATTCATCCCGGGCATCCGGCCGGGCGAGGCGACGGCGGAGATGGTGGGCCGGATTGTTCGGCGCATCACGCTCTTTGGCGCGCTCTTTCTGGGCGTTGTTGCCGTTCTTCCGAACATAACGCAGATTGTGACTGGCATCCAGGCTCTTACCATCGGCGGCACGGCGCTCCTTATCGTGGTGGCGGTGGCGCTTGAGATAATGAAGCAGATTGAGAGCCAACTTACTGTTCGCGAATACGAGGGGATATTCTAGAGCCCTAACCTTACCGTCTCGAAAACACGCTATCAATCCGCCCCAGCCGGCGGACAAGTCTTACCCGTATCTGATTCTTCGGAATCAGATCGGTTTTTTATTTTTGGGATTTTGGGATATGATTGAATCATGCAAAAACAAGCGGTTATCATCTACGGGCCGCCGGGAAGCGGGAAGGGAACGCAGGCGGAGCTTTTGGCGCGGAGATACAATTTCATTCATTTCGATACGGGACGGTATATCGAAAGCCTGGTCCGAGCTCCCGGATGGGAGAAGAATGCAGTCCTTCGACGGGAGCGGCGCATTTTCGATTCGGGCGTGCTTTGTACCCCTTCGTGGGTTTTTAATATTACCGCTCAATTTGCCGGACGGATGGCAAAGCTGGGCTATAGTATAGTTTTCAGCGGTTCTCCGAGAACATTGCCCGAAGCGTTCGGAAAAAAAGATAACGGCTTGGCAAAGGTACTTGAAAGGCTTTATGGTAAAGGTAATGTCGCCGTCATTCAGCTTCAGGTGAGCGAAAAGGCGTCGCTCAATCGGAACAGCCACCGGCTCGTGTGCTCGGTCTGCGGACTGCCGCTCTTAGGAAATGCCAAGATAAAAATCTGCACCTTCTGCGCCGGAAAGATGCGGACGCGCTCTCTGGACAAGCCGGAAGTGATAAAGGTCCGCCTGAAAGAGTACCACAACCGCACTTACCCCATAATCGCCGGAATGAAGAAAAGAAATTTCAAAGTTTTTCCGATAAACGGCGAACCCCTGCCTTTCAAGGTTTTTGGGAGCGTTAAAAAAGCGCTGAAACTTAAATAACCCGATATGATTATCAGAAACGAAAAAGATTTGGGTGGTTTGCGCGCCTCCGGAAGGATTCTGGTGGACATTCTCCTCGCACTTAGGAATAAGGCAAAAGTCGGAGTCGTTCTCATAGAATTCGAGGAGCTCGCGAAAGCGATGCTTAAAGATGCCGGCGCCGGTTCGGCTTTTTTGAACTATCATCCGGAAGGTTCTTCCAAGTCCTATCCTTTCAATATCTGCACGTCGTTGAACGACCAAGTGGTGCACGGCGAGCCCACGAGCTACACCCTCCAGAGTGGTGATGTTCTGAAGTTGGATTTCGGAGTGGTTTATAAAGGCTATATTACGGACGCGGCACTCACCGTGGCATTGGGGGAGGCATCGCCCGAAGTGAAAAAACTCCTTGGCGCGACCGAGGAATCGTTAAGATTGGCCATTGCCGAAGCCAGGAAGGGCAATACACTTGGCGATATCGGCTGGGCGATAGAAAATCACGTGGAGACAAATGGATTGAGCATTATAGCGGGGCTTACGGGCCATGGAGTGGGTTTAAAGCTCCATGAAGAACCCTCGGTTTATAATTACGGCCGGAAAGGCGAGGGAATGAAACTGAAAGAGGGAATGGTCTTGGCTATCGAGCCGATGGTCTCTCTAGGTACCTCCCAAATCCGCCAGAACAAGGATGATGAGAGCTATTCCACGAAAGACGGGAGTATGAGCGCCCATTTTGAAAAGACGATAGTTATCACAAACAACGGACCGGAGATTCTGACACCGTTTTAACCAGATTTTTTATTTAATTTGTGCGGATTGTGGTTCGGACAGGCTCTGTTTGAACAGCGCTCGGGAATGGTTTTCGTGCCTTCCATCATGAGTGAGCTGCAAAGTTCGCATTTATTTCCCGTGGGCTTTGATTTCATTATGAACTTGCAGTCCGGATAGTTGGCACAGCTGAAGAATGGCCCGAAGCGTCCTCGGCGCTCCGCAATCTCCCCATTATCGAGCGGACATTTTACGCCCGTACCTTTGATGTTGTTTTCGCTCTGTTTGATAAATTTGCATTTCGGGTAGGTGGAACAGGCGATGAATTTTCCGAAGCGGCCTTCTTTTTCCACCAATTTACCTTTGCCGCATTTAGGGCAGGCTTCGCCCGTCTCTTTGGGCGGTTCCATTACGGAGCCATCTATTTTTCTCGCACCCATGCATTCGGGAAAGCGCTTGCAACTCAAAAATCGGCCGGTACGGGAAAGTTTTATGTCCATAATGCCGTGGTTTTCGTTCAAGGGGCATTTGAAGCGGGCATCTTCGCCCAAAGTCGTGGCTTTTTCCAGCTTATCTTTTGCTTTCACGTCTTTCGAGAAAGGGCCGTAAAAATCCTTAAGGGTTTTTTCGTAATCCCGCTTGCCGTCCGCGATTTCGTCCAAATCATTTTCCATTTCGGCCGTAAAAGAGTCGCTGATATAATTCTCAAAATTCTTCTCTACAAATCCGGACACTACCTCGCCGGTGTCGGTGGGCCTAAGCGCCCGACCCTCTTTTTCCACGTAATTTCTTTTGAGAAGAGTAAAGATGATGGCGGCATAGGTGGAGGGCCGGCCGATTTCCCGTTTCTCCAATTCTTTTACCAAACCGGCCTCCGTGTAGCGGGGCGGCGGTTCCGTTTGTTTTTCTTCCTCATCAATTTTTTTCAAAGTAAGCGGTTCGCCACTGGAAACCCGAAGCATTTCTCTTTCTTCGCCGCGCGAGCGCGGGTCGCCGGCGAGCCAGCCGGGGGAGAGCACGATACTGCCGCTTGCCGTGAAATCCGGCAGGATATCCTTGATCCCAACGTTCGCCGTTACGGTCGTGCGGAGGAGCTTTGCGTCCGCCATCTGCGTCGCGATGGTGCGTTCCCAAATAAGCGTATAGAGCCGTTTCTGTTCTTCAGTATTGCCGGCCGTTTTCTTTTTTATCTGCGTGGGCCGGACGGCTTCATGCGCTTCCTGCGCGTTTTTGCTCTTCGTGACGAAGACGCGAGACTCAACGTATTCTTTGCCGAATTTACTTTCCACTTCCGCCAGGATAGCGGGCAGGATTTCTTTGCTGATATTTACGCTGTCCGTTCTCATATAAGTGATGAGGCCTTGTTCGTAAAGTTTCTGGGCGATAGACATCGTGCGCGAAGGGGAATAGCCGAGCCGGGAGCTTGCCGCCTGCTGAAGGGTCGAAGTCGTGAAAGGCGGGCGGGGCGAGCGTTTTATCTCCGTTTGTTTCACGCCAGTCACGGCCCATTTGCTGGTTCGAGCCGTTTCAAGAATATACCCCATCTCTTTCCGGTCGCGGGGTTCTTTGACGCACACGAGAGTTATTTCTTCATTTTTTTCCGTGAGGAAATTTCCGGCGATAGCCCAGAATGTTTCGGGTATAAAGGCTTTTATCTCGCGCTCGCGCTCCACAAGAATACGGAGAGCGGGAGATTGGACCCGGCCGGCCGAGAGCCCGTAGCGCACTTTCTTCCAAATGAGCCCCGAAAGGTCATAGCCGAAGAGCCGATCCAATATTCGCCGAGCTTCCTGGGCTTTCAATAAATTCAAATCGATTTCGCGCGGATGCTCCATTGCCTCCTTAACGGCATTTTCCGTAATTTCATGGAAAACAACGCGTTTGGGATTTTTAAGACCGCAGGCGGCTTGAATGTGCCAGGCGATGGCCTCGCCCTCCCTGTCGGGGTCGGTTGCGAGATAGACTATCTTGGCCTTCTTGGCGAGTTTGGAGAGCTCCTCCACGACCGCTTCCTTGCCTTTCACTATCTCGTAGTGGGGCACGAAACCGGCCGGAATATCGATAGCCTTCTTGTTATTTTTAGGAAGGTCTCGGATATGGCCGACACTGGCCCGGATTTCAAAAGATGAGTCGAGGTATTTCGAAATCGTTTTGGCTTTGGTTGGACTTTCTACGATTACTAAGTTCATTATTATTTTACTGTCTGGTTAACCTGAATCGGCCGCCTTTTTCTTCGATTAACCCCTCCATGGTCAGGAGGGTCAGGCGCTGATTGAGTATATGAATTTCAAGATTAGTGTTTTCTGCCAGCTTGTCAACCGTGAGTGGTTCCGGCGAATTATTGAGTGCCTCGATAATCACAGAATTATTTCCTTTTTTCTCCGCGAGAGGCAGGGTCATTTGGAGATTTTCCATAATGATTTCCAAATCTTCCAATATCTCTTCGGCGGAGGTCGCGATTCTGGCGCCGTTTCGGAGAAGCATATGGGAGCCCCGGTAATTTTGGCTCACGGCCGGACCGGGCACGACGAAAAGTTCCCGGCCTTGTTCCAGGGCGAAGCGGGCCGTCGCGAGCGCGCCCGAACGAGCCGGCGCTTCGATAACCACGGTTGCTATCGAAAGTCCGCTGATAATCCTATTCCGTTCTAAAAATTGATAAGGGAGAGAAGGCGTTCCCGGCGGATATTCGGATAATATCGCACCATTGTTCTCCAGTATTTCGCGGGCGAGATTTTCATGCGCGGCAGGATAGATGGTATCCGCGCCGGTGCCAAGAACGGCGATTGTTCGGCCGTGTGCCGCGACCGCGCCCTCGTGCGCCGCCCCGTCAATGCCTAAAGCGAGTCCGCTTACCACGACCGCGCCGGCTTTGGCGAGATCACGTCCGATCTGCTTAGCCGCCAAAAGGCCTTCTCGGCCGGCTTTTCTCGTGCCCACAATGGCCACAAGAACGTCGCTCGCCTTCGGCAGGGAACCGGTGAAATAAAGAGGGGAAGGAGCGTCATTGAGCTCCTTCAAAAGTTTCGGATAATTTTCTTCGTCCGGGCGAATAGTTTCCATCGCAGTTCTAACCATTATAGATTAAATGAGTTATAATGAAATGAAGAGATGGATAATCATTTCAAAAAGAAATTCATAGTCGAGATGAGCGTCGCGCTTCTTATCGTGATCGCGCTTTTCGGAGGCATCCTTTTCTTCAAGGGCAATATGGTCGATTATATGGGCAGAATCGAGACGGCCCGGGCCTCTCTCGCGAGCCGGACGGCTTCGGCTGGAGAACTGGCTAATTTGCGTTCCCAATACAATTCGAAGGCCAAGAATTATTTGAACGTCCTTTATAACATCATTCCGTCCTATGACCAGCTCATAAATCTCAATCGGGACATTCAGACGCTCGCGGCGCGAAGCAACGTGGAATATGGTTTCTCTTTCGCCGGTGAAACGCCTAAATCCGACCAAGGTCTCGGTTCCATTTCTTTCAATTTGACCGCGGGTTCTGAAAATTTCAGTTCGCTGATGTCTTTCATAAAATCCATCCAAGATTTTCAATACCTGAATTCAATTGACAAGATTTCCATCAACAGCGACGGTGGAAAGTTCACGATGTCGGTGAGTGCCCGGGTTTTTTACAGGTAATCCATGTTTAAAAAGAAACAATCCATTTTCCTGCTCTTGGCCATCCTGATGTGTCTCCTGATCGGCGGCTTTGCGGTCTGGAGCATCGTCTCAATCGGCGGAACGCTGGAGAATGCGCTTGAAGTGCCGGCACCGTCGGCCGCCGCCGTGAAATTCGACACGCAGGGATTTGAGAATCTCAAGCTTATAAAATAACCGGCCCTTGTTGAAAAATTCCCGGAGAAAGTGTAAAAATAGTCAGTCGGGCACATAGTTCAGCTCCGACGCTCGCGGAGCGAGGTCGGAGAGCCGACCGGAGCGTCGGCTTGGTAATTTAACTCGGGTGTGTAGTTCAGTGGTAGAACGCTGTCCTGATAAGACAGAGGTCGAAGGTTCGATTCCTTCCACACCCACAGCCTCGAGGGCCCGTAGCTTAGTTGGTAGAGCGCCTCGTTTGCAACGAGGAGGTCACCGGTTCGAATCCGGTCGGGTCCACCATTTCAGATTTGCCGAAGAAGTTGCCTCGGGGCTTCGCCCCTCGGCAAAT
>JBBTRY010000008.1:0-7910 GCA_038064955.1 Patescibacteria group bacterium | reverse complement strand
AAAATCTCATTCAGGAAGTCGTGGGAATGGTGCGGGCCAACAATTTCGAGGCGAAGACCAAACCGGACAGCTACGCCGCCTCTAAAGTTGCGGACCGACACGTTTAATATGGACCGAATCGTATTGGATATTGAGACGAAAAACTCCTTCGAGGATGTGGGCGGGCGCGACCACCTGAAAGATTTATCGGTGTCGGTGGTGGGCGTTTATTCCTACGACGAAGACAAGTACATCGCTTTCGACGAACACGAGATGGAAAAATTGGGCGAACTTCTGAAACGCACCCAGCTTATCGTTACCTTTGCCGGCGCGCGTTTCGATTTGCCGGTTCTCGAAAAATATTTCAGCTTTAATTTCAACTCCATTGAGCACTTCGATATTCTCGAAGAAGTGGAAAAGAATCTCGGCCGGCGTATCGGCCTGGGAATATTGGCCGAGGCGAACCTCGGCATCGGCAAATCCAGCCACGGGCTTGAGGCCATCGAAATGTATAAGCGGGGCGAAATCCAGGAGCTTAAGGATTATTGTCTGCAGGACGTAAAAGTAACGAAAGAGCTCTATGAACTCATCAAGAAACAAGCCTATCTCTGGATACCGGAGCGCAATTCTTCCCGAATGACCAAACTTGCGATAGAATATAAGGAAGAGTTATCGGCTCAGAACCAGCTTCTATGAACAGCTTCAAAAATAACCGGGTGGTATTGGCGGTCTTCGCCATTCTGATGGCAATCGGGCTTATGGCCGCCTACGTTCCGATGATATTTCCTCCTCCGGCCGAAGTGTTCCCGGCGGCCAATCTGACCGAAGATGACTACAACGCCCAATTGCCGGCGGAAATAAATATTGCGACCACTACTCCCACGAGCACGCCGGCCATTCCGCCGGCCAAAACCCCATCTGTGCAGGCAGGCTCTCTTCTCGACAGCTTCTCGGGGCTCCAAGATGAACAAAACTCGTTAAATGATCTGAACGATTTACTGAATAAATAGTTCGGACTGATTACTTTGATTAAAAAACAGGGTGGTATACTTGAGTATACCACCCGCTTTTTCTTTGCGTTTCCGGTTTTTTAAGATTACACTAAAGAAACAATGAACGATAAAATCGTCGAAAATCTCATAAATAGGGAGGCTAAACGGCAGGCGAATACCCTGAATCTGATTGCCTCCGAAAACTACGTTTCCCAGGACGTTTTGACGGCTTTAGGCTCTGTTTTTACCAATAAATACGCGGAGGGCTACTCCAAAATGAGATACTACGGCGGAAACGAAGTGATGGATGAATTGGAAGACCTTACGAAAGAACGTGCTTTGAAACTTTTCAAGCTTTCGCCAAAAGAATGGTCCGTGAATATCCAGCCTTACTCCGGCTCCCCCGCTAATCTCGCGGTTTATTTGGCACTTGTGCCGATAGGTGAAAAAATTATGGGTTTACGCTTGGATATGGGCGGCCATCTCACCCACGGCCATAAGGTGAGCGTAACGGGAAAATTATGGAAGATAGTCTCCTATGTCGTTCAAAAGGGCAGCGGTCAACTCGACTACGGCGAAGTTTCCGGTCTAGCGAAAAAAGAGCGGCCGAAACTCATTGTGGCCGGCTATACTGCCTATTCCCGGATAATTGATTTCAAAAAATTCCAAAGAATCGCCAAATCTTCCGGCGCGATATTTATGGTGGATATGTCGCATTTCGCGGGCTTGGTCGCGGGCGGCGCTTATCCTTCGCCATTTTCTTCGGCCGACGTGGTTACGACCACAATGCACAAAACTTTGCGCGGACCGAGAGCGGCGCTCATCTTCTCGCGCAATAAATTCTCGGAAGCGATAGATAAAAGCGTTTTCCCCGGGCTTCAAGGCGGACCCCATGGAAACCAGATTGCCGCGACAGCCGTGGCTTTGAAAGAAGCGGCCGAGCCGGCTTTCCGGAAATACGCGAAGCAGACGGTTAAAAACGCCAAAGCGCTCGCGGAGAGTCTAAAAAAACTCCACTGGAAAATAGTTTCGGGCGGCACGGATTCTCATCTTATACTTCTCGATACCTGGGCGCGGGGATTGAGCGGGCAAGAAGCCAGCGAACTTTTGGAAAATGTCGGCATTGTCGCGAATAAAAACACCATCCCGCACGACACGCGTACACCCATGAGCCCGTCAGGCATTCGGCTGGGAACGGCCGCGCTCACGACCCGCGGTTTGAAAGAAAAGCAGATGAAAATAATCGGACGAGTCATATCGGAGACACTTTTGAAGGGAAAAGAACCGGAAAACCTCAAAAAAGAGGTAGGCCGAATCTGCAAGGATTTTCCTATCAAATAGGGCTTATCCTCCGCTTATCCACACCATATTTCTTTTGTTAAATCAATGGTAATAGACGGAAAGAAAATTGCGGAAGGGATATTGGAAAATCTGAAAAAATCGGCAAAGCCGCGGGGATTTCTGGCAGTTTTCTTTGTCGGAGAAAACGCGGCATCGGATAGTTTCATAAAACAGAAGGAAAAAATCGCAAAAGAGCTTGGAGTGGATTTTCGGCTCTACAAGTTTCCGGAAAACATTACCCAGGACGGCTTGCGGAAGGAAATTTTGAAAATTGCGGAGCATAAGACCTGCGGAGGAGCGATTATTCAACTGCCGCTTCCATCGCACATCAATCGCCAGTATGTTTTAAACGCTATCTCTCGGGAAAAAGACGTGGATGTTTTGGGCGAACGGGCGCTCGGCGCCTTCTATGCCGGCCGGAACCTGGTTCTCCCGCCCGCCGTCGGCGTGGTAGAAACGATATTGGGAATAATGAATAAGGAATTAGGAATAATGAACGTAACCGTAATCGGCGCAGGCTTTTTGGTGGGGAAACCCATAAGTTCTTGGTTAGAAAACAAGGTTATGGGGTTAAATATTTTTAATGAGTTCACGAAGGACTTACGAAGTAAATTAAAAGATGCCGACATTATTGTTTCTGGGGTAGGGAAGGGGAATTTATTTAGCGCGGAGGATTTGAAGAACGGGGCGATTGTTATAGATTTTGGCTATGGAATGAGCGAAGGGAAAATCTCTGGTGATTTTAACCCCATAATTCATAATTCGGAATTCTTGATTCATTATACGCCGACGCCCGGAGGCACCGGCCCGATATTAGTGGCGAAATTATTCGAAAATTTCTTCAAACTGAACGAAAAATAAAAATACCAAATTCATTATTCGGTATTTTTAATCTTCGCTCGCGCCTATCACTCCTTTATTATCCGCCGCCTCCTGGGTCTTTTTCTTGATTGTTTCTAGGAGTTTTTTGTCTTCCTTGAGTTTCAGCCGGACATTGTCGAAACCTACCCCCAATTTCTCCTCGCCGAAGGAAAAACTCGCGCCGTTCTTCTTCATCACCTCGTATTTCAAGGCGGTGTTCATCACGTCGGCCTCATAGGAAATTCCCTCGCCATACATAATATCAAACTCGGCGACGCGGAAAGGCGGCGCCACCTTATTTTTTACAATTTTGGCTTTCACGCGGTTGCCGATGATATCCTCCCCTTTCTTCACCTGCGCGATGCGTCGGATGTCGATTCGGATTGAGGCATAAAATTTGAGGGCCATTCCGCCGGTCGTCGTCTCGGGATTCCCGAAGACGAGACCAATCTTCATCCGGGTTTGGTTAATGAAAATAACGATCGTGCCGGACTTATCCGCGATGGCGGTAAGTTTTCTTAAGGCCTGGGACATCAGGCGCGCTTGAAGGCCCATGTGCGATTGGCCCATCTCGCCCTCAATTTCCGCTTTCGGCGTGAGCGCGGCAACCGAATCAATAACAACGACATCGATAATATTCGAACGCACTAGGCTTTCCAAAATGTTGAGCGCCTCTTCGCCATTATCGGGCTGGGAAATTATCAGGTCCTTCACCTTCACGCCGATCCGCGCGGCGTATTCGGGATCCAGGGCGTGCTCGGCATCTATGAAGGCCGCTTTCCCGCCCCGTTTTTGGGCTTCGGCGACCGCATGGAGCGCGAGCGTCGTCTTGCCGGAGCTTTCTGGGCCGAATATCTCCATTACTCTCCCTTTTGGTAATCCTCCGCCTAGGGCGATGTCCAATGAGAAGGAACCGGAGGGCACAACCGCCACTTTCGAGTGGTGATTTTCACCCAATCTCATCACCGCCCCGTCACCGAAGCGCGACTGGATGGATTCGATGAGCGAATCGATACTCTCGCCGGATTTTTCTTTTTCCTGTTTATTGGGTTTCACTGTTTTCTTTAACTTGATAAAAGATTTGTTTTTCCACCGTATAGGTTCGGCCAAGTACTTTCTTTATTTGGAACACGACATTGTTGAAGCCGGGTTGAAGCAAAATATTTTTCTCGAAATTCCCGTCTTTTTGAGGATAGATAGCCTCGCCGTTTATCGTAAGCTCGTCAGCTGAATTCATTATACCATGGACGGCGAATGTGGCTTCGTAGACAATGGTAGGATTTTCATTTATATTCGATATTTTGAGTTCCGGCTGACCGAAGAAGACTGGCAGGCGGAAAATAACGAGTGCGAGAACCAGAACGACTGCGCCGGAAATCGCGATAATTTTTTTGTTAAGTTTTGGGATGGCGAATCGGTTCAGTGGCAAAATATCTTCTTTGCCGGAGCGGCGGATTTCCTCGTTATTTTTCAAATATTCCCGCCAAAGTTCCCGGCCATCCAGATTGAGTGTTTCGGCGATTTTCACAAGGTAGCCGTGGACGTAAGGCGCGGGCGGGAGTTTATCGAACTGTTCTTCGAGAAGAAGTGCCAGCGATCGTTCGGAAACCCCGCTCAATTGGGAAAGTTTTTCCAAGTTCATTCCTTTAAGTTTCAAAGCCTCAAGGATTAGATTGATTAAATTTTTCTTTTCATTCTCCATTTTCTTCCCCGTTATTATAAAACACTTCCCGGGGTTTCGCTCCATCCCCCGGCCCAATTACGCCACTTTCTTCCATTATATCCAATAGCCGGGCGGCCCGGGCATAGCCCACCTTAAGCCGCCTCTGAAGGAGCGAAGCGGAAGCTTTTTTCGCGGCCCGGACCGTTTCAATCGCCTCTTCAAGAAGCTCGTCCGCGCCGTCCATGTCAAAGTCGTCGAAATTGAGGTTTACTTGGTTTTCTTCTCCGGTGCCGTTGCCGGTCGAAACGTTAATGCCGTCATCCGCGCTCTCGTTGTTCTTCTTAATGAACTCGGTTACTTTTTTTATCTCCTCTTCCGTGAGATACGCGCCCTGGACGCGTAAAGGTTTCGAAAGTTCGGCGGAGGTGAAAAGTGCATCGCCGTGGCCCAAAAGTTTTTCGGCGCCGGCGGCATCCAATATCGTCCGCGAATCTATCTGGCTCGCTACCTGGAGTGCGATGCGCGAAGTGATATTGGCTTTAATTAGGCCGGTGATGACTTCAACCGAGGGCCGTTGGGTTGAGACGATGAGATGAATGCCGGTCGCCCGGGCCATCTGGGCCAGCCGGATAATGGAACCCTCCACTTCATGGCCGTAGGAAGTCATCAGGTCCGCCAACTCGTCTATCACGATTATGAGATATGGCAGAGAGTTCTTACCGGATTTATTGTAGCTTCCAATGTCGCGCGAGCCCTCGCCCAACAGGAGCTTGTAGCGCCGATCCATTTCCTGAATAGCCCAGCGGAGGACGGCGATAGATTTCTTATTTTCGGTGATGACGGGCGAAAGGAGATGTGGGATACCGTTGTAGATGGAAAGCTCCACGCGTTTAGGGTCAATCATTATAAAGCGGAGCGTTTCCGGCGAGTTCTTATAAAGCAGAGACATTATAATTGAGTGAATCATAATGGATTTACCGGAACCGGTCGCACCCGCGACCAAAAGGTGGGGCATCCTCTCTATATCTTTGAAAATCGGTTCGCCACTCACGTTCCGCCCGAGAGCGAAAGAAAGCTGGCCGGCTTTTTTGGATTCAGGATAAAGGAGAAGGCTGCCGAGCCGAACGACGGCCGCCGCTTTATTCGGCACTTCAATACCCACAAGCGATTTGCCGGGAATCGGTGCTTCAATCCTGATAGGATGGGCGGCCAATGACATAGCTAAGTCCTGGTTTAATGCCATTATTCTCGAAAGTTTGATTCCTTCGGCTGGCTTCAGAGTATAGCGGGTAACGGTCGGTCCGACGTTAATTTCCCCCATCTCGACCGGTATGCCGAAGCCGTCCAGGGTCCTTTTAATGACATTCGCATTCGCCCGCAAATCGCCGATGGTTGGTTTCTCGGTGGTCGAGGTCAAAAGATCGAGGGGCGGCGCGACATAATTCCTTATCGGCCGGGCGGCGGCACCTGTTTTGGGCATTCCCATTTTAGATTCTATTACCAAATCTTCTTCTCCGCCGTCTGGCGGATTATTTTCTTTTTCTTTTCTTCCGTCAGTCGGCGGATTCTTTTCATTTTTAGGCGCAGTTGGCGCATCTTCCGGAATGTTTATTTCCAATTCTCCGCCAGCTGGCGGATTCTCCTCCTCTTTTTTGCCGTTCAGAAGATTTAGTTTTAGCGGCCGATTAACGATAACGAGAAAGGAGACCACGAGTGCGGTCACGGTGATAACAACCGAGGCCGGAGTGCCGAAAGGAATCTTGAGCGCACCCACGGCTATGCCGGCCCAACCGCCGTTTCCGGGCGAAATAATATCTATTAATCCTAAAGCGGAAAGAATAAAGATTATACCACCCACAAGCACCGAGCCGAGCAATTTCCGTCTGTCGCTCGCAAGCGAAACAAAACCAATAAGAAGCGAGAGCGCGGGCAGAAGCCAATAACCCCAGCCGAATAGTTTTCCGAAAAAACCGTAAAAGCCGTTGCCGATTGGACCCGCCTGGCCGGTGCCGGCCAAGATAAAGATTATCGCGAGGCCGAAGAGAATAACGAACCAAATACTTTTCATCGTGTCAGGATGGAGAGGCGTTATTTCCTTTTTTTGTTTTGATTTTATCTTTGCCATATATAAGACTCATTCTATTAAAGACGAAAATAGACTAGAATTCAATTAACCAGCCCATGCTCAAGGATAAAAAAGTCTTCATTTTCGATCTTGATGGGACGCTTTCGAAGAGCAAGATACCGATTGATCGCGGGATGGTCAAACTTCTTGCCAAATTGACCCGAAAAGCCAAGGTGGCAATCGTGGGTGGCGGGAAATTGGCGCTTTTCAAAAAACAGTTTTTAAAACCGCTCGGGAAAGAACGGGCCAATCTTTCCAATTTATTCCTTTTTCCAACGAATGGCGCCTCCTTTTTCATATATAGGAAAGGTTGGCGGAAGGAATATGAGATAAGGCTTACCGGGAAAGATCTGGCGAGAATAAAAGAAGTCTTGAAGAAGGCGCTTCTTGAGGCCGATTTTGAATACCCCAAGCGCGTGTTTGGGAACACGATTGAAAATCGGGGAACTCAGGTGACATTCTCGGCTTTGGGCGACCGCGCTCCCCTGCCGTTTAAAAAAGAATGGAACCGCCGGCGAGATATTCGGCCCAGGATCGTAAAATTTATGAAAAAAATCCTGCCGAATTTCGAAGTTCGCCAAGGCGGGCTCACCTCGATTGATATCACCAAGAAAGGCATCGATAAAGGCTATGCTATAAAAAAATTGATGAAATTCCTCAAGATTTCGAAAAAAGACGCTATTTTTTTTGGCGACGCCATTTTCCCGGGTGGAAATGACTATTCGGCTAAGAAAGCCGGAATAAAATGCGTAAAAGTATCCGGTCCGAAGGATACCAAAAAGCTTTTGAAGTGGGTGATTAACAATTGGAAAATAGAGAAAAACTAATAAACCTGAAAAACACGAAAAAGCTAAAAAACCTGGTAATGCGATGAAACCTACATATGTAGGTTTTATGCGGTTATCGGGTAGCGCGATGAATGCTACTCTTTTGACGAATCTTGTAAAAC
>JBBTRY010000007.1:0-16006 GCA_038064955.1 Patescibacteria group bacterium | reverse complement strand
CGCCGGTCTTCGGCGGAATAAATTTGGAAGACATTTCCGCGCCGCGCTGTTTCGAAATAGAGGCGCGTCTCAAGAAAGAATTGAAAATTCCCGTGATGCATGATGACCAGCACGGTACGGCGACGGTGGTGCTCGCGGCGCTCATAAATGCCCTGAAGGTGCGCGGCTTGAAAAAAGAAAAAGCTAAATTGGTTGTAAACGGCGCGGGCGCGGCCGGAAATGCCATCGCGCAACTGCTTCTGAAATTCGGTTTCAAAAGTTTAATTCTCGTGGATTCCAAAGGTGCCATCTACGAAGGCCGGCCCGGTTTGGATAAACATAAAAAGAAACTCGCAAAACTGACGAATAAAAGAAAAGTGAAAGGGGGACTGGAAGAAAGCCTGAAAGGCGCCGACATTTTCGTGGGTGTGAGCAAAGCAGGACTCCTCACGCCCAAAATGATAAGAATGATGAACCCGAAACCCATTATCTTCGCCATGGCCAATCCGGTACCCGAAATAATGCCGGACGAGGCGAAAAAAGCCGGCGCCTACATAATCGCGACCGGCCGCTCGGATTTTCCGAATCAAATAAATAATGTACTCGCTTTTCCGGGAATTTTCCGGGGAGCGCTGGATCACAAAGTGAGGGATATTATGGACGAGATGCTCGTCAAAGCCGCCAAAAATCTTGCTGGCATAATCAAGCACCCGACCCGCGAGAGAATATTGCCGGACGTATTCGACAGGACAGTTGTGAAAGCGGTTGCCCGTGCGATACAATTTGACCGAATTTTTGAGCATTAACTGGGCTTTTGCTTTTTCGGTTGGAGCGGCGGCGCTCGGTTTGGGAGTAGCCGCATTCGTGGGTTTGGTTTTCGGCATCTATCCCGCCCGCCAAGCCTCCAAGAAAAGCCCGATTGAGGCTTTGCGGTATGAATAGGGGTTTACAATCGGAATTTTAGATATAATATAAATACCAATATGAAACACGCCGAATTTTTAATCTTCATAATCATCGGTTTCGTGCTCGTTTACCTCGGTTTCGCTAAAATATAAAAGGCCGTTAATCTAAATTAAAAAATGTTCAATATTCTTCAAGGTCAAAATCAGTGGGTTCTCGTTCTGCTTTTGGTATGGACCTTACCATGGAAGGGAGTGGCACTATGGAAGGCAGCCAGGCGCTCCGACAGGAATTGGTTCATCGCACTTCTCATTTTGAATACGGTGGGGATACTCGAGATAGCCTATATCTTCTTCTTTTCGAAGAGAGCGGAGAAGGTTCAGAATTAATGTCCGAATACTATAACCCGCACAAGACGAGAAATTTATTCGTTCCGAACTCCGATGACCCGTTCACGATAAGCCGGAGCGGGGTTGATCTCTTTCTCCAATGTCCTCGTTGTTTTTACATCGATAAGCGGCTCGGTACGAGTCGCCCGCCCGGATATCCCTTCAGTTTGAATAATGCAGTTGATGCTCTTCTCAAGAAAGAATTTGACGTTCATCGGGCCGCGGGTTCCGCTCATCCGCTGATGAAAAAATATAAAATCGACGCGGTGCCGTATCCCAACGACAAACTGGAAGAATGGCGGAATTCCCGGACGCAGGGCATCAAGTTTTTCCATAGCCCGACCAATCTTCTCGTTCGGGGCGGAGTGGACGATGTTTGGCTGAACGGTAAGAACGAACTCCACATCGTGGATTACAAAGCCACGTCGAAATCTACCGAGGTTAATCTCGACGCGGAATGGCAGATCGGCTACAAGCGCCAGGTGGAAGTCTACCAATGGCTTTTCCGCCGAAACGATTTTCCGGTTTCGAATATTGCCTACTTCGTTTATTGTAACGGTAACGCCGACAAAGAGGCTTTCGACGCGAAGCTGGAATTCGACATCAAGATTATTCCCTACGAAGGGAACGATGATTGGATAGAGGGAACACTTAAGGAAATAAAAAAATGCCTGGAATCGGACGAGTTGCCCGAAAGCGGAAAGAATTGCGATTACTGCGACTACTGCGGAGCGCGCAACGAGATAGAAAATGCTTGAATTCGAAATATTAAAAAAAGACAGAAGAACCAACGCCCGCGCGGGCGTTTTAAAAACTCCGCACGGTATCGTCGAGACCCCTTCCTATGTGGTCGTGGGAACGCACGGAGCGGTGCGCTGTCTTTCGGCCGAGGACATCCCAAAAACAAAGACCCAACTCATAATCTCCAATACTTATCATCTCTGGCGGACGCTGGGGGAAAAGTTCCAAAAGTTTCCGGGCCTTCATAAATTCATGTGGAACGGCCCCATTATGACCGACAGCGGCGGCTTTCAGGTTTTCAGCTTGGGCTTCGGTCGCGAGCACGGAATGGGGAAGTTCGGTGGGATAGATTCGAGAAAAACATCATCCTTCGAAACCAGACGTTCTTCGGCTCCAGCGGCCGAAGCCGCCCTGCGCTCTCGGCGAAAAAATCCTACGGATACCGAGCTTTTTCGCCTCCGAGAGCTTTCTCAGGACGATATTTCTCTCGAATCTGAAAAAAACCTTGTTAGGGTAACGGAAGATGGGGCACATTTCAACGATGATTATGGCGAGTCATATCTGGATGCCGAAACCTCGATAAAAATTCAGGAAAAATTGGGAGGAGATATAATCGTGGCTTTTGACGAGCCGACCTCGCCTCTTCATGATTATAAATATACAAAGGAATCGTTGGAGCGCACGAATGCCTGGGCGCTTAGATCTTTGAAGGCTCGGACGCGGAAGGATCAAATGATGTATGGCGTCGTGCAAGGCGGAGCCTTTGAGGATTTAAGGAAGGAGAGCGCGGAGTTTATCGGGCGGCAGGATTTTGAAGGCTTTGCGATCGGCGGCTCTTATGGCGAATCCATGGGCGCCCCGCGCGGGGATATGCTTAGCGTCTTGCGTTGGAGTACGCCTTATCTGCCGGAAGAAAAACCGCGCCATCTTTTGGGCATCGGAAAGATCGAGGACGTTTTTGACGCGGTGGAGTTAGGGATGGACACTTTTGACTGTGTGATTCCGACCCGCGAGGCCCGCCACGGCTCCCTTTGGACCAAGTTCGGTCGCTTTGACATCAAAAAAGGAAAGTGGGCAGGGAGCTTTATGAAAATTCAGGGCGATTGCGGGTGTCCGGTTTGCGCGGAGATGAAGATAACCAGAGGCGAGCTCCATAAATTATTCAAAAATAAAGATTCAACCGCCGCCCGTTTGGCCACCATCCATAATATCTTTTTCTTCAATGATCTCTTGAGACAGATAAGAGAGTCCATAAAAGAGGGTGGTTTTTTGGAGTTTAAGAAAGAATTTTTGACGAATCTCTAAGAAACACTTCCTTCCTTTATGCGTTTTATTCATGAAGACCAATCAAGTTTTTTTATGTCAATTTCAATCAAAAGATATATCCCGTTCGTTTTTCTCCTGGGTTTTCTGATATTTGCTGGGTCATCTCATGCCGCGACGGCTAAGGTGAGTTTTCTGAATTCCCTGCTTTTCCAGGGGGATACGCTCGTCGCGACGGTTTTGGACAAGAGCGCGATTCCCTTGAGTGCCTCGTTCGATAGTCGGGGACTTTCCGTCATTTCGTACAAGAATTCGTACGAGATAGTCGGAGCGATCAAGGCGAACGAAACGGCTGGCTACCATTCTTTCTCGGTGAAATTCGCCGACGGCTCGAATTTCGACAAGAAAATCTATGTCCGGGCGAGGAAATTCCCGCTCGTGGACCTCGGCGTGCCCGAGAAATTGGGTCTCACCTCGAACGAGCTCTCGACCAATCTCGCGGTCGAGCAGTCCAAACTCGATACCATCGTGGCGGCGAAAACCGGCAATGCCGTTTTTTTGAAGCCGTTCGGATTACCGCTCTATAATAACAGGAAGATCGTGGCGCCCTACGGCGAATTGCGGAAGAGCGGGGAACAGATGATCCGCCATCTGGGCACCGATTTCGGCTCGCCCAAAGGGAGCGCAGTCGCGGCGATAAACGACGGTGTCGTAAGGGAGGCGGAGGACGACCCAATCTACGGCAACACGGTAATCGTGGATCACGGCGCCGGCATCTTCTCCTTATATATGCATTTGGATATGATCAAGGCGAAGGTGGGACAGTCCGTGAAGGCCGGCCAAGTGATTGGTACGGTGGGGGAGACGGGTTACGCGACCGGCCCACATCTCCATCTATCGATAAAGATAAACACCGTCTCGGTTGATCCAATAAAATTCGTTAATATTTTCAAATAAAAGTCACCGCTTGACCTTATTGAAAATTCTGGAGCATACTTGAATAAGCACCACGAAAATTCAATAATCCACCCTTACCAACCAACCAATTATAGGAGGAAGTATCATGGAAAAATCCATGTTAGCAGTATCGAAAGAAATTTTCTTCCCGACGAAAGAAACGCTCTCGCTGGCAAAAGAAAAAAACAATTTGAAACGGCCGCCGAATGAAAATTCCAGTCGGAAGTGTCGACCTCTTCGCAGTCTTGTCCCGTCAGGATCGGATTTCAATATTCCGGGAATTGACGACGATAAAATAGTTTTTAGTCACGATCCCAATAGATATGTTTCCGATGATGATATTCCCGACGAGGACAATTATTTCTCCATAGTGGAAGAAAAAATCGACCGGGAACTGACTTCAAGAAGGAAAAAAAGAAAAACCGAATTATTATTGATGGGAGGGTGATATCTGTTTATTAAAACCGAGTTTCTATAACTCGGTTTTTTATTTTATTTGATTTGAAAACGGGCTTGCTATATACTTTGGGGAAATGATTTCCAAAAAGCGGCTGGTGGCGGTATTGGTTCTTCTTGTGGCGGTAGCCGTTGCCGCTGCCGTTTTTTCCTACGAACCCCTTTGGCAGAAGATAAGCTCCTTCCGGCCTTGGAGCTTCGGCTTGGATTTGGCCGGCGGCAGTCTTTTGACTTATGAAGTGGACCTCTCGAAAATCGGCCCTGCCGATCGGGATTCAGTGGTGAGCGGTTTGCGCGATGTCATCGAAAAGCGGGTCAATCTTTTCGGAGTGAGCGAGCCGCGCGTTTTCGTCGAAAAATCCGGTGAATCGACCAGATTGGCAGTGGAATTGGCGGGGATAAAGGACATTGACGAGGCCATTAAAGAAATCGGAGCCACGCCTTTTCTGGATTTCCGCGAAGTGATCGCTCCGCCAGCAGGTTCTCTTGAAGCGAGCTCGACTATCCAGTTCATCCCCACGGAATTGAATGGCCGTTATATCGTGAGCGCGCAGATAAGTTTTGATTCCGTGACGCGCCAGCCCCAAGTAGATATCGCTTTCTCGAGCGCGGGAGCGGACATCTTCGCCGAATTGACCGGAAAGAATGTGGGGAAGCCGCTTGCCATATTTTTAGATAACCAACTGATTGAAATGCCGACCGTCCAGCAGAAGATCACGGGTGGCAAGGCCCAAATCAGCGGAAACTTCACCATTAATACGGCCCGCCAACTCGCGGAAAGATTCAACGCGGGAGCTTTGCCCGCGCCGATTACGCTCGTGAATCAGCGGACAGTGAGTTCCGATTTTGGGAAGGAAGCCTTCGATAAAGCTGTTTTCGCCGGTATTATTGGCACCCTCGCAATCATCCTCTTTATGATAATTTATTACCGCGGCCTGGGAATATTCGCCGCTTTTGCGCTCCTTATGTATGTGGCTTTGACGCTTGCGGTTTTCAAAATCGTTCCCATCACGATGACCCTTTCGGGTATTGCCGGATTCATTCTTTCCATTGGCATGGCGGTGGACGCGAATATTCTCGTCTTCGAAAGGACGAAAGAGGAGCTTAAAAAAGGTTTATCCCATTATTCCGCCATTGAGGAGGGTTTCCGCCGGGCCTGGACTTCTATCCGGGATTCCAACATCTCGACCATCATCACAGCGATCGTCCTTTATTATTTTACCTCTAGCTTCGTGCGCGGCTTCGCTCTCACTCTTCTAATTGGAGTTTTGGTTAGTATGTTCTCGGCTATTACCATCACGCGCACGATGCTCCGCATTTTCATCGGACAGGATAATGTTAAAGGCGAAAAAACAAATCAATGAACTTAATCGCGAATAAAAAATACTTTTTGGGATTCTCGGGATTTATGATCGTCGCGGCCTGGATACTTATTATAGTTTTCGGCCTCCGGCCCGGCATTGACCTTAAGGGCGGAACGGAATGGCAGATGAGTTTCGGAAAAAGCGAAGTGGCCGAGACGGCAATCAAAGAAGTTTTGCAAAAAACGGCGGGAGAAGAAAGCGCGGTGAGCGTGAAACGCTCCGATGACGGAACTTTTCTCATTCGTCTGCCGAGCTTGAGCGAAGAACAGAGGCGGAATTATAAAGACGCGCTCGCGAAAGAATTCGGCGAAGTTTCCGAAAAAAGCTATTCTTCGATTGGGCCGGCTATCGGTTCCGAACTCAAAAATAAATCCATCTGGGCCGTGGCGCTCGTGATGCTCGGTATTTCACTTTTCATTGCTTGGGCTTTCCGAAAAGTTTCGGAGCCCGTGAAATCTTGGAAATACGGCATTGTGACCCTTTTGACGCTCTTGCACGACGTGAGTATCCCAGCCGGCCTCCTGGCCCTTTTGGGATACTGGAAAGGAGTCGAGATAGACACGAATTTCATTGTGGCATTACTCGTCGTAATGGGTTTTTCTGTCCACGACACCATCGTGGTTTTCGACCGCATCCGGGAGAATTTGACTCTGAACCGGGGCAAAAAGTTCGATTTGGGTGAAATCATCAATTTCAGTGTGAATGAAACAATGGCCCGCTCCATAAATACCACGTTTACGCTCGTAGTTGTGCTCATAACATTGCTTATTTTCGGACCGGCCTCTATCTTTTTCTTCATTCTCACTATCTTAGTGGGGACGGTTTTCGGGACTTACTCTTCCATATTCGTGGCTAGCCCATTGCTGTATATTTGGCAGAAGAAATAGCTTGGCGGGGGATTGACCAGGTAGTAGAAATTCGGCTTCTGCCGAAGGTAGACTGTGCGAAGCGGCCGAATTTTTATTACCTGGTTGACACCGTAAAACCATTATGCTATCGTTATCATCATTAAAATATGAAACAAAATCTCGACCAATTGGTAGATAATCTTCTCGCCGACTTCAGTCCCAAACAGCGCCGGGTAATTGTCGGCCGTTTCGGTTTGAAAACCGGCGAACGCTCGACCCTCCAATTCATCGGTGATGAACTCAAAATTACCCGCGAACGGGTGCGCCAAATAGAGGAGCAGGCGGTCAAGAAACTCTCGAAGAAAGTAAAAGAGGGAGCGACGGTCATTTTGGACTATGCCAAAAAACATTTGGCGGGGGTGGGTGGCGTGAAGCGGGACGACAATTTCATGAACGACCTCATTCATGGGCTTGAGATCGGATCGGATGTGAAACATGCCGACCAGAAACTGCGTTTCATTCTCCTTGTGGCGGGCGTGCCTTCCTATTCTAAGAATGATGATGATGCGCAAGCCTTTTGGTTTTCTGACGATAAATCAAAAGACAAGTTCCACGATTTCATAAAGACGGTCACGAATTTCCTGAAATCCGGCAAGAAAGAAGAAATTTTGAACAAGAAGCTTTATCTGAACCACATGAAAGATATGGTGTCCGCCCATTTTCTCTCCATTCCAAAACATTTTGGCACGAACATTTTCGGCGACTTCGGTTTGAAGGAGTGGCCCGAGATTGAGCCCAGGACCATTCGCGACAAGGTCTACCTGGTTTTGAAAAAGCATGAGCGGCCCCTCCATTTCGAGGATATCGCAAAGAACATCAACAAATTCGGTTTGGACAAAAAAACGGCACACGTCCAGACGGTGCACAACGAGCTAATTAAAGATAATCGTTTCGTCCTCGTCGGCCGCGGCGTTTACGCTCTGAAGGAAAAAGGTTACGAGCCCGGCACGGTGCGGGAAGTGATTGCGCGGCTTTTAAAGAAGCACGGCTCCTTGGAATCCACGACAGTAGTGCGTCTGGTGAATGAACAGCGCCTCCTCAAAGAGAACACCATTCTTTTAAATCTCCAGAACCGCCGGCATTTCAAGCGATTGGACAACGGCAAATACCAGGTTCGCGAGGCCTAAACCAGCGTTTGAAACCCCGCCAGTCCATGGACTGGCGGGGTTTTTGTTATTCTTCCAATAAGGTAAAATAAAAAGGAATCAATGATCGGTAAATTTTTAAAGGAGCTCGGCTCTTTTTTTGAAGAGGCATTCAGCAAAGAGGAGACCTGGTGGATACTCTTTATTTCCGGTGCGGCCGGGGCGCTCGTCATACCCCTTATCGTTCCTTCCGACCTTGGCGCCGTGATAATCGATTTTTTAAAGCGGACCTGGTGGCTTTGGTTTTTCATCATAATCTTCCGCCTTTTCCTCGAAACCTGGCTTCATTGGCGGCAAGAAGTCTTCAAAGAAGACATCAATTGGGTCCTTCTCGAATTGAAGATCCCGCGTCTCATCGAAAAGAGCTCCAAATCCATGGAGCAGGTTCTGGCAGCGCTCCACTCGTTGAGGAATTCGCCGGGAAATCTAAGAGAAATTTATTGGGACGGCGAAGTGACCCGTTGGACTTCGCTCGAACTGGTCAGTTTTGGTGGAGAAATCCATTTTTACGTGCGGTGTTACGCCAAATTACGAAGTCTCGTCGAGGCCGCTTTCTTTTCATACTATCCCGGCCTGGATATTATCGAGGTGCCGGATTATATTTCCCGTTTTCCAGAAAAAATCCACGATATGTACGAAAAAGGAATCGACATGTGGGGAACTGAAATGTTGCTTAATAAGGATGCGATATTTCCCATCAAGACGTATACCGATTTCGAGAACGACGTCGAAGAAAAAAGTTTCGATCCCATATCCTCTTTCTTGGAAATTCTGGGCAAACTAAGAAAAACGGAGTCGATCGGTATTCAGATATTGATTGCTCCCGCCAGTTCGGGTGAATGGGACGAGAAATATGACGCGGACCTCAAAAAATTGAGGGAACCGGAGACAAGGAAGGTTAAGGGAAAACAACTTCCCACGGGCGGAAACGAGGAGTATGAGATGGCCGTCATGCGCTCGCCCGGTCAGGTGGATATTTTGAAAGCGGTGGAGGAAAATCTATCGAAACCCGCCTTCGATACGCTGATCAGATTGGCGTATTTTTGCGACAAGCCGAATTTCCTGGATAATATGGGTCGGCATGGCATTGTAGGCGCTTTCAATCAATACAGTGCTCTCAATTTAAATTCTTTCAGGATAAATTACGGCACACAAACTCGAACTCAGATATGGAGCAAACCTTATGTATTTCCCAAAACCATCCTCAAATATCGCAAGGCGCGCCTGCTTCTGGATTACCGGAAGAGGGACGTCCCGCCCGAAAAATTCATGGGGAAACTGATAAATTCATTCTTTTTCAGCTGGCACACGTCTTCCGAGCGCTTTAAAATGAATACGAAGGGTCTCGCCACCATTTTCCATATTCCGACATCATTGGTTCTCACTGAACCCCACTTGAAGCATCTTGAGAGCAAGCGAGCCGGCCCGCCTTCGGGATTACCGATCTTCGGAGAAGAAGAAGAATTGGAAAGATACAAATGACTGATTTATTCGATAAATTTCAGGAATTTTATCCCATCGCCCGCGTGATTTTCATCGTCTTGGATGCCATTTTTCTGGTCGGCTTCATTTATGCTTTTCGGAAGGCTTTGGAATACCGTCCAGATCTCATTGATTCTTTCAGGAAAGGGAAAGAAGAAAGGGAAACGGTCCAGAACGCGTTTGATACAGAAAGATACGCGAAGGTTTGGGAAAAGATATTGGATAAGGCCCATTCCGCTCCGCCCCATTCGTTTACACTCGCGATAATGGCGGCCGATAACCTGGTGGGCGAGGCGCTCGATGATTTGGGTTTGGAGGGGGAGCATATTGCCGACAAGCTCCAAAAACTTAATCCGAAAGAATTGAAAACCCTGGACAGCCTCTGGCGAGCTCATCGCATCCGGAATGACTTGGTGCACACGGCCGGTTTCGAAATAAAAGAAAGCGAAGCGAAAGAAATATTGAATATCTTCGAATCGTTTCTTAAGGAATTGGGAGCCTTGAAGCAATAATAATGAATTAACCACTATGCCAAAAGCCGGGAAGCTTCAAATAATCAAATATGCCCCACCACCGCCGGAACTCCCGGTTTACGGCAAAGCCGATGCGAGCGAAATTTCCTATATTGGGCGCACAAACTACATCGCCGCGCTTGAGGAAAAGCGTTTCATTTTCGGTATTAAGCGGGTGGATCGCCGCCGCCATCTCTATATAGTCGGCAAGAGCGGCGTGGGTAAGTCCAAACTTTTGGAGCTTTTAATCCGTCAGGATATCGCCTACGGTTACGGATTGTGCCTGATGGATCCCCACGGCGATGTGATTGAGGCTGTTTTGGATGCCATTCCGGAAAATCGCATCAACGATGTCTGTATTATTGATCCGTCGGATTCGGAATACCCGGTTTCCTTCAATCCGCTCGCCAATATCGACCCTTCTTTCAAACATCAGTTGACCCAGGGCCTTATTGAGGTGATGGAGAAACAATTCGGCGTGAATTGGACGCCGAGACTGGAACACGTCTTCCGTTTCACTTGCCTCGCACTCCTGGATTATCCCGATGCCACCATGCGGGGGATGATATCGCTTTTGAACGACCAGAATTACCGCCAAAAAGTTATTGAACACATCGAGGATGATATGGTCAAACGCTTTTGGGCCGTCGAATTCGCCGATTGGTCCGAAAAATTTGATACCGATGTTATCATCCCGCTCGTGAACAAACTCGGCCAATTCCTTTCGAATCCGCTTCTCCGAAACATCTTTGGCCAGAAAGAGAACAAAATAAATCTCGAAGAGCTAATGAATCAAAAGAAGATAATTCTCATTAATCTTTCGAAAGGGAAGCTTGGTGAAGAGAATTCCAGTTTCTTCGGTTCAATGTTTGTGACGAAGATAAAACAGGCAGGTATGGCTCGGGCATCTTTGCCGGAGTCTAAACGGAGTGATTTTTATCTTTACATCGACGAGTTCCATAATCTTGTGATGGAAACTTTCGAAAATCTCCTGTCGGAGGCGCGGAAGTACGGTCTTTGTCTTACAGTGACGCACCAATATATGCAGCAGTTGATTCCGCAGATTCAGGCGGCGGTTTTAGGCAATACGGGTAGTATTATCGTTTTCCGAGTAGGCGGTGAGGATGCCGCGCGACTAGAATCAGAAATGACCCCAATTTTCAAGTCGAAAGACATGATAAATCTCGGGATGCAGGAATTCTACGTCAAAATGACGATTGACGGGGAAACCTATGATCCGTTTTCGGCCGAAACGCTCAATATTCTTCCGCCGCCCCATAACTCATTCAAAGAAAGGATTATCGAGGCTTCACGGGCGAAATATGCCATTCCGGCCGACGCGATAAAGAAACTCCTAGTTGAAGAGGTGATATAATTAATCAACTGATGGCTGAGATAGACAAAGACGTCGCATATTTCGCGAGAACGAATTTCCGGAACGCGGATCGGCTTTTCGGCATCAAGCGGAAGGACCGCCGCCAGCATATGTATGTGGTGGGCAAGACCGGCACGGGCAAGTCCGTCCTCCTGAACAATCTCATTACGCAGGATATCGCGAACGGCGAGGGCTTGTGCGTCATCGACCCGCACGGCGAATTGGCGGAAGGAATACTGGAAAAGATTCCGAAGGAGCGGATGGACGACGTTATTTATTTCAACCCGGCCGACACGGAGTCCCATATCGGTTTCAATGTTTTGGAACTGCCCGACCCGAGATACAAGCATTTGGCCGCTTCGGGCCTGATGAGCATCTTCACGAAAATTTGGTCCGGCGTTTGGTCGGCGCGTATGGAATATATTTTGAACAACGCGATTCTCGCGCTTTTGGATACGCCCGGCACCACGCTTTTGGGTATCACCCGGCTCCTCGTGGACAAGGAATACCGCCAGAAGATCGTGGGGAACATCAAAGACCCAGTTGTGAAGGCTTTTTGGCTGAATGAATACGAAGAATGGAAAGACCAGTTCCGCAACGAGGCCATCGCTCCGATTCAGAACAAAGTCGGCCAATTCCTTTCGACTTCCGTCGTCCGGAATATCGTAGGCCAATCGAAGAGCACAATCGATATTTTCGACATAATGAATTCCGGAAAGATATTCATCGTGAACGTATCGAAGGGCCGGATCGGGGAGGACAACTCCGCGCTATTGGGCGCGATGCTCATCACGAAAATCCAACTCGCCTCGATGGAGCGCGTGCGCGTGCCCGAAGATGAGCGCGTGGATTTCTACCTTTATGTGGACGAATTCCAGAACTTCGCGACCGATTCCTTCGCCAGTATTCTTTCCGAATCCAGAAAATATCGATTGGACCTTATCCTGGCCCATCAATATATCGGCCAATTGGTGACGGATGTTTCCACCAAGGTGCGCGACGCGGTTTTCGGCAACGTCGGCACAATGGTTTGTTTCCGGGTGGGAGCGGCCGACGCCGAATTTTTGGAGAGCGAGTTTGACCCGGAATTCGCCCCGGCGGACTTCGTGAATCTTCCGAATTACACCATATACCTGAAGCTGATGGTGGACGGCGTGACGAGCCGGCCTTTCTCGGCCAAAACGCTCATGCCTTTCAAGGTGAATTCGTCTTCCGAGCTCGTGAAAACTATTATAGAAAATTCAAAGAAGCGCTATGCCCGGCCGTCTTGGATGGTGGAAAAGGAAATCAACGAATGGAGCGGCATGGGCGGGCCGGGGATGACCGCGAGCGGGCCAATCGGTGCTTCCGGCAAATACCAGGTGGTCTGCTCCTCGTGCGGGAAGACAACGACCGTTCCTTTCGAACCCCAGCCCGGCCGGCCTGTTTATTGCCAGGATTGCCTCGCGAAAATAAAGGCGGGGGAATTGAAGCCGATTCCGTCCGACCGCGATTTTGCTCCTTCACCCCAGGTTCAAAGCCAGCAATATTCCGATTTGGCCGTTTTGGGCATCGAGTTCGAGCAGAAGGCGCAGGCATCTATCGCTCCGAAGAAAGAGAATTTCCAGCCGATAAAAAAAGCTTTCGAAGTTTTCAAACCCAAGCCGGAAACTTTCCGGCCGCGACACTCGGCCGCTTTCGAAGAAAAGCCGTTTATGGAAGAAACGGGAAGACCTGGAGTTTCTCTCTCGGAACTCTCCAAACCGCATGAGGAAAAAAGAACCAAAGATCCGAAGGAAGAGATGAATGTGGAAAGCTTGAAGGATGCTTTGAAAGACGCGCTCACGAAAATATAGTAGAACTAATTTGCAAATCTTCTGGATTTTAAATAGAATAGTCAGCAATTATGTCCAGATTATCTTATAACGAACTCAAAATCGGCACGATTTTCATCAAGGATGGCGAGCCGTGGAAGGTGATAGAATACGCCTTTGTCCGGATGCAGCAGAGAAAGCCGGTCGTCCAGCTCAAAATTGAGAATCTCGTGAGCGGCAAGGTGGTGGATTATTCTGCCCACCAGAATGAGGAATATGAGGAAGCTGAAATAGACACGACAACGGTCATATTTATCTACCAGAGCCGGGGCGAATTCTGGTTCAACGAAAAAGGCAATCCCAAAAACCGTTTTACCTTGAGCGTCGATGTTATCGGCAAGGCCGCCCAATTCCTCAAAACCAATTTGGAAGTGACGGCTTACAAGTTTGGTGATAAGGTTATCAATGTGGAGTTGCCGATAAAAATGGATTTGAAAGTAATCGAAGCTCCGCCGGCCGTGAAAGGCAATACGGCCCAGGGTGGTACGAAAGTGGTGACGCTCGAAACGGGCGCGAAGGTGGATGTTCCTCTCTTCATCAACGAAGGAGATATTTTAAGAATAAATACGACGACAGGCGAGTATGTAGAACGCGTGGAGAAAGTATGAACAAAAAGGCCTGCCCTGAGCAGAAGCGAAGGGTTTTTGTGGCGAGCTTTGTCCAGTCAGTATACGTTTGATACCGCCTTGCACGATGATCCACCAGTTTGACCAAATTTGAGAGCTTGCCTGCCCGTCCGAAGCCTTGGCGGAGGTGGGGCGCGATTTGCTTAACTTTTCAATAATTAAGCAAATATGACTCGGATATCCCACGTTTTGTGATTAGTACACTTTTGTACTATTTGCATAGTGTACTGGTCAAAAAGTACCGATTTTGTGCACTACAGTGATTTAACTGCACAAAACGGGGTAGATACCTCAAATAATCGTGAAAAAGCAAGATTTTTTGACATTTTTCACGATTATGCGCACACGGCTTGCGTTTTCCTCTTATGCATAATATAATTACTGTACTATGCTTAAAAGAGGTAAATAAGCACAATACAACATAAATACTATGCTTAAGGCCACAATTTCTAAACAAAAGCAGGATAAGGAACGCCTTCTCGCAAAGGCGTATGTGACACGCACTAAAGAGCAGGACGCGCAAAAATTTATAAGCTCCGATCTCGCAAAAGTCATTCTCGGTCCGCGTCGCGCCGGAAAGTCGGTTTTTGCTTTAATGCTTCTTAAAGATAAAGATTTTGCCTATTTCAACTTCGATGACGAGTCGCTTCCCGAAAAAGGAAAAGGAAAGATTGACCTCGACGAGTTGATGGCAGAGCTGAAGCTCGCCTATGGTGACACCAAATATATTCTCTTTGATGAGATACAGAACCTGTCAAGGTGGGAGCTTTTCGTCAACCGTCTTCATCGCGCGGGTTACAATCTCGTTATAACCGGATCGAACGCCCAGCTACTCTCAAAAGAACTTGCCACGCACCTAACCGGCCGACACATACCGATAGAAATAATGCCGTTTGATTTCAAGGAAGTGTTGAAAGCCAAGCAGTACGAGGTCTCGGTTGAAAAGCTCATCTTGCCGGATGAAAAAGGAAAACTGCTCGGATATATAAACCAATACATGATGAATGGCGGCTATCCGGAAGTTGTCACCAAAGAGCTTGAGCCGCGCGGCTACCTCGACGTGCTCTTCGACGCCGTTCTCTTCAAAGACGTTATCAAGCGTCATAAGGTGCGCTTTGCCGAGCAGATAAGCAACCTCGGATCGTTCTTGATGAACAACTTCGCAAGCCTCTACGGGCCGAAGCGGCTGGCAGACATCCTCGGCTTCAAGAGTCAGGTAACGCTTGAAAACTATCTTAGCTATCTCACCGAAGCTTATCTCATATTTTCTCTACGCCGTTACTCGACCAAAACAAGCCAACGGTTGCGCGCGCCAAAGAAAACCTACGTCGTGGACAACGGCTTTATTACCGGTAAGGCCGTTCAACACTCTCCGAATAACGGCAAGTTGATGGAAAATCTGGTTTTCACCGAGCTCGTAAAGCGTGGCAAAGAACCGAATCGAGAGATTTTCTACTACACGACCAAGAACGATCGCGAAATAGACTTCGTCCTTAAGGATGGCTACAAAGTTACGGAACTCATACAGGTTGCCTATGACTCAACTGGAAGCGCTGTAGAAGAAAGAGAAGTAAAGGCATTGATAGAAGCAGGCAAAGAGCTTGAAGTCGAAAAACTCTCCGTGATTACCTGGAACGAAAAACGAGAGGTAAAAAAAGACGGTCTTGCCATACAATTCAAACCGCTCTGGGAGTGGTTACTAGAGGAAACTCAGAAATAAATCTATGCCACAGGAAATCGTTATCAAAAACTTAATATTCGTGGATTGTGAGGGACACGGTCCGGCGCCTACATTGAACGATCCGGTGGGGTTTGAATTCGGTGCGGTCGCTTATCCTTCAAGGCAAACATTCCACGGAAAAGGAGCGACAAAAGAAACATTCGAAAATTTCGATAAATGGATTTCGTCCGTGGTAGAGAAAGGATTCAGACCTCTATTTGTTAGCGACAATCCGGCTTATGACTGGCAGTTCATAAATTATTACTTCCACTTGCATCTGGGCAGAAACCCGTTCGGCCATTCGGCACGAAGAATCGGTGATTTTTATGCCGG
>JBBTRY010000006.1:0-10352 GCA_038064955.1 Patescibacteria group bacterium | reverse complement strand
CTCGCCCCGCACGCGCAAAAATTCCGTTCAATTCCCTGTCGGGCTGCTGGGAATTGAACCCAGTCTACCTACTCCCAAAGCAGGCGTACTACCGGTATACGACAGCCCGATACCTCTTTAAACTATCTGATTTTTGGAGTAGAATCAATAAAATTGCCCCTGTAGCTCAACTGGACAGAGCGAGTGGCTTCTATCCACTAGGTTCCGGGTTCGATTCCTGGCGGGGGCACAAAAATTTAACTCAATAATTGCGGGAGCAGGCTCTGGCCGGTCATTTCGGTCGGCTGGGGAATTTTCATGAGCTCCAAAATCGTCGGAGCGACGTCGGAGAGCATCCCAAGCACCGGCAACGGCGCGAGCGGATCTATGGGAGACGATCTTTTAAAACTATCCCCCACTAGATAAAACGGGACGGGATTCGGATTATGCTTCGTTTCCGCTTCGCCCGTCTTCAGATCGATTAGCACCTCGGCATTCCCGTGATCGGAGGTTACGATTAACACGCCATCCTGGTCCAAAACGCCTTCCATTATCTTTTTAATCCCTTGGTCGACGATTGAGATTGCCTTCAATGTCGCTTCGTAATTGCCCGTATGCGCCACCATATCGGGATTGGCGTAATTCACCAGAATAAAATCGTAAGTCCCCTCCGCGAGCGCCGCGATTACCCGGTCAGTCACGGCTCCGGCCATCATCTGCGGATACTGCTCATAATGGACGGCATTCTCCGACGGCACGAGAATTCGGAATTCGTCCGGAAAAGGCTTTTCCTTGAGGCCGTTGAAGAAATAAGTGACGTGGGCGTACTTTTCGGTTTCGGCAATCCGTAATTGGCGCTTGCCGTTGTCCGAAAGTATTTTTCCCAACGGATTTTCCGCCGCCTCTTCCGGAAAAGCAATCGGAACGGCGAACCGGGCATCATAATTCGTGAAAGTCGCGAAATAAAGATTGGTGAATTTCTTCACCGGAAAAACGCCGAAATTCGGATCGATGAATGTTTCGGAAAGCTGGCGCATCCGGTCTTCGCGGAAATTGAAACAAATAACGGCATCGTTCTCTCTGATGAAGCGCGGTTCGTTTGCAACCACAGTCGGTTCGACGTATTCGTCATTCAGATTGAGGTCATAGGCTTTTTTAACCGCTTCTTCCAAACCAATCTTTGCCGGATTCGTTCCCGTCAAAATCTGATACGTTTTTTCCGTCCGGTCCCAGTGTTTATCGCGATCCATTGCGTAATATCTTCCGGAAAGAGTCGTAAGGATGGAATGGATATCGAATTTAAGGTCATCCGAAAGTCTGCTTAAGAGTTTCAAAACAGAACGAGGCTCGGTATCCCGGCCATCCGAAAAGAGATGGAGGGAAATGTTCGGGCACTTTTCTTCCCGCGCCATTTTTATGAGCGCTTCCAAATGCTCAAGAGATGCGTGAATATTGGCATCGGTCAAAAGCCCGACCAAATGAAGGGTGGAATTATTTTTTTTCGCGTGTTCCATAGCCGCGAGGAGAATGCTATTTTTGAAAAAACTGCCATTCTTGATCGCGAGCGATATTCTGGGAAAATGCTGATAGAGAATCTTGCCCGCTCCAATCGTGAGGTGGCCCACTTCGCTGTTCCCCTCCTCCTCCCACGGCAGGCCGATTGCGATACCTGAAGATTGGAGCGCTCCGGCCGGAAAATTGGCGCGGATGAAATTCATGGTTTCCGGTTCGGCGCGGTAGATCGGATTCGATTCGTCGAGCTTGCCGACCCCCCATCCGTCCAAAATCGCCAAAACTATCGGTTTCTTGGTCATAAAAAATTTGATTACATTCATTGTAAGCGATATAATAAAAACGGTAAAACGTCGATGAAAAACAATTTAACCAATATAAAACAATATGATTCAAGACCCGCTTATTGCAGGCGGTTTGGCGGCTTTGGGTATCGTTATCGGCTGGTTCCTGCGTTTGGGAATGGCCAAACGCCTTCATTCCTCATTGGAACGAAAGGCGGAGAAACAACTTGAAGCGGCCGGAACCCAGTCGAAAGAAATAGTCGTCGAAGCGAAAACGCAGGCGGCCTCCATTATCGCCGAGGCCCAAAAAGAAGAAAAGGAACGCAAGCAGGAATTGCGGCGCCTTGAGGAGCGTTTAATAAAAAAAGAGGATTCCCTCGATGATAGCGTGAAGGAGCTGGAAAACCAGAATCGGCGCATCGTCGAAAAAGACGAGGAATTCAAGAAGAAAGAGGAGGGGGTGAAAGAACTCCACGAAAAAGCAATCCGCGAAATAGAACGGGTAGCCGGCCTTTCGCGCGAAGAAGCGAAGAAAGCTATCTTCGACGAATTCGAAACCAGCCACCGCCAAGAAATTGCGAACGCGATTTCAAAACTTGAGCGGGAACGCCACGAAGAAATCGAGAAGAAGGGCGAAGAAATAATCATTGGCGCGATTCAGCGCTACGCCCGCAACTCCATCGCGGATGTGACGACGAGCGTCGTGAGCATTCCGAATGAGGAATTGAAAGGAAAGATTATCGGCCGGGAAGGACGGAATATCCGCGCTTTCGAGCGGCTAACTGGGGTGGAACTTATCATGGATGAAACGCCCGAGAGCGTCACTATTTCATCCTTCGACCCGATGCGCCGCGAACTCGCGAAAATGGCGCTCGAGAAACTGTTGAAAGACGGCCGCATCCAGCCCGCGAAGATAGAGGAGGAAGTGGAAAAGGCGCGCCAGGAACTCGAGAACCGCATCCATAAAATCGGCGAAGAAGCGGCCTATGAAGTTGGGATAATGGACCTGCCGAAAGAAATCATCTATCTTCTGGGCCGGCTGAATTTCCGCACGAGCTACGGTCAGAATGTACTCATCCATTCCATCGAGATGACCCATATCGCCGGAATGATCGCAAGCGAGCTCCATCTAAACGTGGAGACGACCAAGAAGGGCGCTCTGCTTCACGATATCGGCAAGGCTATCGACCATGAAGTGGAGGGTACGCATGTCGAGATCGGCCGGAAACTCCTCAAAAAATACAATATGCCCGAAGCAGTCATCCATGCGATGGAATCCCACCACGACGACTATCCGTATGCGACGCCCGAAGCTTATATCGTGACGGCCGCGGATGCCATCTCCGCCGCCCGGCCCGGCGCCCGTCGCGATACCATCGAGAAGTACATCAAACGCCTGCAGGAAATAGAGAAAACCGTGAATACCTTCGACGGTGTGAAACAATCCTACGCCGTTTCGGCCGGCCGGGAGGTCCGGGTCTTCGTCGTGCCGGAGAAAATTGACGATTTCGGCGCGTTGGAGTTGGCCAAAAAGATTGCGGGCAAAATCCAGGCCGACGTCCAGTATCCCGGTGAGATAAAAGTGACGGTTATCCGGGAAGTGAAGGCGGTGGAATTCGCTAGATAAAATCTGCTATAATGAGGTTAATCTAAAAAGGTCGGAAAAGGACATTAGAATACCAAAAAAGATGAAAAAATCAGATCTCGTGGAAGCGGTAATGAAATCCGCCGGAATTGATACTAAAAAACAATCCGAACAGGCAGTGGACGCTCTTTTTGATACGATCGTAAAGACCTTGGCTCGCGGCGAAGAGGTCGCGATCACCGGTTTCGGCGTCTTCAAGGTGGTAAAACGGGCGGCTCGAATGGGTGTTAACCCGAAGACGGGCGAAAAAATCCAGATTGCCGCGGCGACGAAGCCTAAATTCCGCGCTGGAAAGCTCCTAAAAGAAGCGGTTAAATAAATTTCCGACCTTATCGAATCGACAAAAAACTCCCCCCTCCGCCAGTCGGCGGAAGGGGGAGTTTCTTATTTTTCGCTATTTCAGCAACTTCCTCACTAGGTTGCTGATATCAACAAATCCCCGGTAAGACTCTTTGATTTTATCCAAAGAGGACCTTACCAAGTCCTTGATTGATACAATAGGAGAAAGGGTGGGCGCGTCCGCCGGGCCTGCCTGCGCAGGCAGGGAAGAAGTTGAATTAAGAACGGAAGAAGTTGCTAAATTCAGAATAGGAGTAGAAACAGTGGAAGTCGCAATAGTTTCCGTCGAAGAGGCGTTCCCAACACTTATGTATCTTTCTGTGAAGGCATCGGCGGCTTTTTCATTCAATTCGGCGGCCTGAATTATCAACGCCCTGGATTTATCCAAAAAATTCTTTATATCTTTAGAATCGGTTATTTTGAACTGCTTGATATTCTTGATATCAACCGTTATTTTCTGGAGACGCGCTTGAGCCGTTTGGACGGCTTTGGCCTCCTGCTTTACCAGGAGAAAGTCTTGGATTTGAGATGCCATCGGTAGATATTCTTCGTCGCGCCAAATTTTGAAAACTTTGGCAATTTCCTTCACTTTGGCAAGATCGATGGATTTTATATCACTCAAAAGCTCTTTTTGGGAATCGATAAAAACCATGTCTTTGGTGAGACTGTCCATTACCTCTTTTTTCCACGCTTCGAAAGCCTCGTCCTTATCGACGGTAATGAGTTTGAATTCGAAATCCTTCGCTTCAGCCTTTGCGAGATCAAGCACCTGGCGGAAAGTTTCCACCCTCAATCCGACATTGTCGGCCTGATTCTCGTCCTTCGCCGTCACGAGGTCATCCAAATATTGCTTGGCGTTTTCGTAAGCCTTCTGGACTCCTTTGGTTTCTTCGGCTTGAGCCGAACTCGCGGACAATGCGAAGACGGAAGAAAAACTGATTGCGGCGACAGCCGCTATGGCAATAAATTTATTCATATTTAAAAAATGACTTGTTCCAAAAGCCGGTCTATTTGCGGATTGGATTCCAAAGCGTCGAGATTGAATTTTTCGCTTTCGGCATTTAAAACGTCCTTATTCAAGTGGTTGGCATTCGTACTGCCGATCTCGGAGATGGCCGAAGAAATAGTTTTATTAACGTCTTGACGATAGGAAATTTCCTGGAGCTCGACGTTGATGTTCAAAGCGGCAAATTCGTTATTCAAAACTTCCGGGCTCGCGAGCGCCTCTTGGGCATTCTGACCGGAGAAAAAGAATATGCTTGTGGAGAGCACCGCCACAAGGCCGGCAAAAGCGCCGACCATCCTCAAATTCGGCCAAGCGAAAACCGGCGACTGTTCTTTCTTGAACGCCAAAATCGTCCGGCGGCTTCCGGCCGCGAAGCCGGCCTCCGGCTCGATTTCTCTAAGCCTCTTTAATTGTAGGATTATTCGATCGTTCATCTTCTATGTATTTTTTTAATTGTTTCAGCGCCCGATGCTGGATAACTCTTACGGCGCCCTCACTTTTTTCCACGGCCGCCGCGATTTCCTTGTTGGAAAGTTCTTCCACGAACTTCATGATGAGCACATCCTGATAGCTCGGTTCCAATTTCTTCAGGCAAAATTTTACCGTCCGAAGATCCGCCTGATCGTCGAGTTTTTCGACGAGCGATGTTTCCTGAACCATCGCTTCTTCCGGAACCAGTTCGAGGCTGACATTCGGTTTCTTGGTCCGGTAATAATCTATCACGGCATTTCCCGCGATGCGATACAACCAGCTTGAAAACGGATAGCCTTTGAATTGATACTTGCCAATACTCTGCCAAGCGGAGAGAAATACTTCGTGGCAGATATCCTCCGCCTGGGCCTTTTGGCCGCCTACTTTTAAAAAGACGAAACGGTAAATGGCCGGCATATATTTGTCGTAAAGCTGGCCGAAAGCCTGCTCATTGCCATCTCTGGCCTTTAAAATGACTTTCTTTTCGTCTTCCATAGTTAAACGGTGTTTTTGAAGATTTGTTTCTGGGGTTTTTGGGCTAAGTGTAACGGGGTGTAACGTTACGCCTTCCGACCTTTAGTAATGGCTATAATAGCAGAAAAAAGACCTAATACAAGGCAGGATAGATTTTATCCAAGAGAAAAAGCTGGGCATACTCTCACCCACCTTTATCGGCACACCCAAGTCTGGCAATATTGCTCTTTTCGGTATTTGACATTCCTGATAGTGACAGGGAAAATAAGGATATGAAAAAATCCACAATACAAAAAATTGATCTAGGTTTGCTCCAGAAGGAGCTGAGGAAATTCGAGAATATGTGGGTGGCCATTTCCGGAGAAAATAAAATAATCGGTAGCGGTTCCACCTATGCCGAAACGATAAGCAAAGCCGGTTCTAGGGAAGATGTGATGCTATTAAGAGTTCCATCGCTTGACGCTTCTCTGGCTCCTTCGGCATGAAGTTTTCCTATCAGAAATTACCCTTCGCAGGACACGACACGCGACAACCCCTGATAGCCAGACCAATTCTTCCGGTCTACCTCCATGGGCAAAAGAGTAGCACACCTTCCCCTTATTACGCTTTATTGGATTCTGGCGCTGATAAAGTCTTGATGCTAGCCGAGCTCGCTGGGTTCGTCGGAATAAACGATTTCACAAAGGGTAGGCTGGAACCGACTATCGGTATTGCCAATCAGCGAGCTGATGTCTATTACCACGACAATTTATCGATTGAAGTTGTAGGACACTCCAAAAAATTATCTACGAGTGTAGGATTTTCGGATAAAATATTTCTTCCTATTCTCGGACGTTCTTTTTTCGCTCACTTTAAATCAGTTATCTTCAGCGAAAACAAAGAAGAAATGGAATTAAGGGATTAAAAATAAAAATATCATCCTCATGCAAGGAGGACATTTTTTATTATAACCGTACCGCAAAAATACCTCTCAGTTAAGAGGGGTGTTTATGCCGAAGTAGTCATATTGTGCGAGATAGGAGAATCGCCCGCGACTCTCGCTCCGCTCGGTCTGGGCACCGCCTCGCCGTGCCTTACGGCACATGCTCCGGCGTTCGATTCTCCACGCGAGCCAAGCAGTTGGCTCGCTTATCCAGAACTGCAACAAAGACCCTTATTACGTCAAGGGTCTTTATTGCAGTTGTGCGGGATAGGAGAATCGAACTCCTGCACTCAGTTTGGAAAACTGATATTCTACCATTAAATTAATCCCGCTTTCGCCGACTATAGCTGGCTTAACTATTACCATATTCGCACATAGTTTGAACAGAATCAAAGGGGCGTGCTATGATTTTACGATAACCAAACAGGCATGGAAAAAGCGATTATAAAAAAGTTTATTTTGGCAGTCGGCGCGATATTGGTCGTGGCCGGCCTTTTAGCTTATCTTTTGAGTTCTCTTGAAGGAGTTGTTATTCCCGCCGACTTTACCGCTGCCCGGCAGAAGGCCGCGAGCGTGAGCCAGGACATCGTGAATATCACGAACGAAACCGGCAAGAGCATAGAGCTGGCAAATCGGGCGGAATCGGAAGGCGACTTACAAAGAATTTTAGGGATCATTGAAGAAGCGAAGAATTCCAACACTCTCGCCTATCAGAAAGCTTTCGAACTTTCCCAATCCATCCAGCAGATGGCGGAATCCCTGAAGGGCGTCCAATCCGTAAGCCAGCAAATCGGCTTTGAAGCCGTCGCTATGGAGCTTTCGCTCGTCTCCGAATTCATCTCCTATACCGGTGCCCTAAACGACTTCCTGAATAATCTGGCCAAGTCGGCCTCGAATGGAAATACTAATGGGGGTACAATTGGAGATAATTTGAGGGATATAAACAATCGGGTAGTTCTGATAAATGCTCTGAACCGCAACTTCGCGGACAAAATGGCCGCCTTTGACCGGTATTCGGACCAAAACAAATAAACATATGAAAGTCATCGGCCGCTTCATATTCCATATCTTCACGAATGCCGTCGCGATACTCATAGCGGCGAACGTGGTCTCCGGCTTCATCTGGAACGGCGACCTAATCGGCCTAGCTATCGCCGCCCTCGTCCTCTCCGCCATTAATACCTTCATCCGGCCCATTATTAAAATGATGCTCGGCCCCCTGCTCGTACTGACTTTTGGATTATTTATTATTGTGATAAACGCCGTTTCACTCTTCCTTGTCCCTTATCTCCTCCAAATCCTTGGCTTCGGATCGCCCATCGCTTTCGCGGGATATTTGCCTTTGATCCTCGCCACTATTATAATTAGCGTCGTGAACCTGATTGTCGGCTTCGCGGCAAGAATGGGTTATAAATAACGGCATGCTTATCATCGCTCAAATAATCATATCACTCATCCTTATCGGGCTTATTCTCATTCAAGAACGCTCGAGCGGCCTTTCCGGTGTTTTCGGCGGTCAGGGAGCGACTCCTTATCAGACCCGTCGGGGCTTGGAAAAATTCGTCTATTGGGGCACCATCGGCGCCGCCGTTATTTTCGCGGCGCTCGCCATTTTGAACCTGGTCAAATAAAAAGCTGAACTGTTTCTTGAAATGCGCCTGATGAAAAAAATATTTTCCGTTTTTTCCCTTTCCGAAAGAAGGGTGTTTTTCGCCGCCGTCGCAATCTTCGTTATTTCCGGCATTTCGGGATTAGCCCTAGCCGTCGGAGAAAACAGCGTAATGGTGCCGATCAGGGGCGGCGCGTATCACGAGGGCTTTGTCGGCCAACCCATCGCTCTAAACCCGATCATCTCGCAGAATCCGATCGACCAAGAGATATCAATGGTGGTTTTCAGCCGCCTGGGAGAACTTCTCTCGGTCTATGACGCGAGCTCTGACGGACGCACGTTTAATTTAAAACTGAAAGAGGGTTTAAAATGGGATGACGGAGAATTCCTCACCTCGGACGACGTTATTTTTACCATCCGAACGGCCCAAAATCCCGAAGTGAAATCTCCTTTTCTCAAAAGCTGGCAGGGCGTAGTAGCGGAGCGGGGCAGTGAACTCCAAATAAAACTCACTCTTCCCCTTCCTTACGTGTTTTTCAAAAATAACATTGACCGCCTACCCATCATCCCGAAGCATATTTTCGGCGCCATCCCAACGGAAAATTTCCGGCTTTCGGACTATAATTTCGAACCAGTCGGAAGCGGCCCTTATAAATTCAAAAGTTTCACGAAACGGAAGGATGGTTTCATCACGCGCTATCGCTTCGTGCCAAATGAAAACTACGCCGGCGAAGAGCCTTACATAAAAGATTTTTATTTCAACTTCTTTCAAAATTTCAGCGATCTTTCGCAGGCAATCCGGCTCCATGAAGTGAACGGCTTCGGAAGCGCCGCCCCGGTGAACTTCGATGTTTCGGGCGCGAGAGGCGTTGTCGAAGAAAAAACTCCAATATCCGATTACTATGCCCTCTTTTTCAACCAGAACAGCAACCCGCTCCTCAAGGAAAAAAATATCCGTCTCGCGCTCTCCTATGCCGTCAATCAGGATGAGATTATCCGGGAAGCGCTCAATGGGGCCGCCGGAAAAACGGATGCGCTCGGCCTCGCTTCGCCGGGATACAATCCGGAACTCGCAAAACAGATGCTCGCCGATTTCAAAGCGAGGAATAAGAACGAGGCAATCGACCTCACTATTACCATTCCGGACGCGGAATTCGTGAAAAAAACGGCCGAGCTCATCAAAAAATATTGGGAAGAAGCCGGCGCGGACCAAGTGCGGATAATCACTTTTAATCCGAGCGAACCCGGCAATGCGACGGTAAAATCCCGTGATTACGAAATATTGCTCTTCGGAAACATCCTTGAAAATCCGAATGATATTTTTCCTTTCTGGCATTCTTCCCAAAGTCTTTATCCCGGCTTGAACCTGGCTCTTTATAATAACCAACGGGCGGACAATCTCATTGAAAGCGTCCGCCAGACAGCCGACGAAACCAAACAAAAAGATTTGGCGGACCAGGCCCGGAAAACAGTCTTGGCGGACGCGCCAGCCATCTTCCTTTTTTCCTTGCCCTACATTTATGTCCATTCGGCCGATCTGGGCGGATTCATCCGCCCCTCGGCGGACGATTTCCTCGTCTCCCCGGCCGACAAGTTTATGAACGTAAACGAATGGTATGTGGTGGAGGTAAGAGTGATAAAATAAGAAAGGATGATTTCCTACGAAGAAAACCTGGCGAGATTCGGTGAACAGCTTTCGTTCAAAAACCTCGCCGATTTCCGCCTCAAAAAACCAGCTAAAACCCGGCCGGATGGCATCGTTATTTGCGGCATGGGTGGCTCGGGCATTCCGGGGATGATTATCGAAAGTTTTTCGGAAGAACTGGGGATCCCGGTACCGACCATGGTCGTGAAGGACGGAAAGATTCCCCGGCTTTATTTCAAAAATCCTTTCTTTGTCGCCGTATCCTTCTCCGGAGAGACGGCGGAAACGCTTGCCTGTCTCAAGCAAGCCTTGGCTATGAAGGGCAAATCCGGCCTGGCAATCATAACCTCGGGAGGCAAATTAAAATCGTTTGCCGATAAATACAAGCTTCCGTTAGTACTCTTGAAGCACGGAGACTTGACCCCCACACCTGGCGATCAGGTGTGGGGGTTGACTCCAAGAGAAG
>JBBTRY010000005.1:0-15818 GCA_038064955.1 Patescibacteria group bacterium | reverse complement strand
TCGGTCTTTCAAGAAGTTGAGCCAGACGAGCGACCGGGTTGCTCCTCCCCGCAAACGCATATTATCAAGAAAAATCAGAAAATACAATTGCTCCGGAAATATTGGCATTTTCCGAATGCTGGCTTATAATTCCAAAAATGGAAGCGGCTGGGTAGCTCAATGGTGGAGCGGGCGTTTCATAAGCGTCAGGTTGTGAGTCCGATTCTCACCCCAGCCACAAAATCAGAACTTGCGATTAGGAATAATTTAAAATAAACTATTGTTCAGTAGTGCGGGCGTAGCTCAGCTGGTTAGAGCGTCCCCCTGTCACGGGGAAGGTCGTGGGTTCGAGTCCCATCGCCCGCGCACTACTTCGCCAAGATTTCGTTCTATTCTTTTTCGTACACCTTCCCCACCCCAAAGATATCCGCTTCGCGGAAATGCCTGCCAATCAGCTGGAATCCGACGGGTAATTCTTTTCCGCCGAGTTCATATTTTTTGACCGGCATGGAAATACCCGGCAGCCCGGCCAGATTCAAAGTGGCGGTAAAAATATCCGAAAGATACATGGCGAGCAGATCATCCGCTTTCTCCCCTATCTTAAAAGCCACAGTCGGCGTGACCGGAGTCATTATCACATCCACTTCTTTGAATGCGTTTTTGAAATCGTCTTGAATCAATCGGCGCACCTTCTGAGCCTTCGCGTAATAGGCATCATAATAGCCGGCGGAAAGCACAAAAGTACCAAGTAATATCCGGCGCCGGACCTCCGCACCAAAACCTTCGCCGCGCGACTTGAAATAAATATCTTTGAGATTAGCCTGTCCATTATCCTTTAAACGAAAAGGTGAGGAATATCTTATTCCATCAAAGCGCGCCAAGTTAGCGCTTACCTCGGCCGGTACCACGATATAATAAGTCGAGATGGCATATTTCGTATGGGGCAAGCTAATCTCTTTGAATTTGAAACCTAGGCTTTTGAGTTTCGCAACCGCCTCATCCATTCCATTTCTAACTTCATCGTCCAAACCTTCTATGAAATATTCCTTGGGCAGGCCTATCCTTAATTCTTTTATTTTTTTAAAGTCTTTTTCGGGAAAGTAATTTTCTTCCACGCTCGTCGAATCGAGCGGGTCGGCGCCCCGAATCGCGTCGAAGATGAGTTCCGCATCCTCCGCAGTCTTAGCGAAAGAGCCAATTTGATCCAAGCTCGAAGCCATTGCCATGAGTCCAAAACGGGAAACTCGGCCATAAGTGGGCTTTATGCCTACCACGCCGCAGAAGGCCGCCGGCTGACGGATGGAACCGCCGGTATCCGAACCTAAAGCTCCCAGCGCGAAACCGGCCGCGACAGAAGCTGCCGAGCCGCCTGACGAACCGCCGGCCACGCGCTCCAAGTCGAATGGGTTATGGGTCACGCCAAAAGCGGAGTTTTCGGTTGAAGCGCCCATCGCGAACTCGTCCATATTCGTCTTGCCGAGAAAAACCGCGCCGGCTTTTTTAAGTTTTTTTATTACGGAGGCATCGTAGGCGGAAACGTAATTTTCAAGGATTCTGGAAGCGGCGGTCGCCCGGGTTCCTTCGATAAGTATATTATCCTTGATCGCGAGCGGTACGCCGGCTAAAATTCCGATCTCCTTCCCGGCGGCAACATCCAAATCAACCTTTTCCGCCTGCGCGAAGGCCTTTTCTTCTAAAAGCGAAAGGAAAGAATTTATCTTTCCGTCCTCCTTCTTAATCCGGTCGAAAAAAGACTTAACAACGTCAAGCGATTTGATGCCCCCATTTTTGAGGGCCTCGTGAAAACTCTTAATGGTCAGATTGTTCAAATCCATGGCCGTTATTCGAATACCGGTGGAACTTTCAAATATCCCCCGCTATTTTCGGGAAAAGCCTCGATTGTCCGGCCTTTTTCCAGGGATTGTTCCTCGCTATCCTCCCTAAAAACGTTCGAGGATTCCGTCGCGCCGGTCAGGGGTTCAATCTTTTCGGTATCCAAATTCTTCAGTTCTTCAAAATAATCTAAAACGCTCCCCAAATTCTTGAGTAGCTTATCCTCCTCGCCTTTTTTGAGATCCAGCCGGGCCAGCTCGGCTAATTTCTCCAAATCCTTTTTCGTAAGCATAGACCAATTATATCTTCAAAAAACGGATTTTTAAAGCTTTTTGTAAAAATGGGATTTTATCCGTATTCTCTGGAATAATTTAAGCGAGACTCGGTATGGTGAAAAAGTGGGTAAGACTTGGCCTAGCGGCCCGGAGCGCACACTTTTTCGGCGTGCCGAGTCTCGCATCTAAAGAAATAATGCGGGGTGAGAATTAGGAGATTAGTTTTAAAAATTCCTTCTCATTCAAAATCCTAACACCTAATTCTTTGGCTTTCTCGTATTTAGAGCCAGGATTCTCGCCCACCACTACATAGCTTGTTTTTAAAGAGATACTTTCGGAAATCTCTCCGCCCAAAGCCCGGATATTTTCCTTGGCTTCATCGCGGCTCATTTCAAAAAGCGAACCAGTCAGCACAAAGGTTTTTCCGTTGAATTTTTGCGCCGCTTCGGCCCGATGTTCTTTGATTATCTTCACACCCGCCTTATCGAGTTTTCTAAGGAGCTCGACGTTTCTCGGTTCGTGAAACCACTCATGGATGCTCGCTGAAACCTTCGGCCCGATATCGCGCACCTCCTCCAGATCCTCTTTCGAAAAATCCGGGTATTTCCTCGTAAATTCACTTATGGACGAGGTTGGGAATTGCCTGGCCAAGTTGATGGCCGTCTCTTCCCCGACGTTCAAAATACCCAAACTGTATATAAATTTGGCGAGAGTGATTTTTTTCTTTTCTCCGATCTCCCGCACGATATTTTCGGCCGACTTCTCCCCGAAACGCTCGAGAACCTTAATGTCGCCCGCTTCAAGAGAAAAGATATCGGCGGCATCCACGATCAGGCCCTCGTCCAAAAACCGGTCGATTATTTTTCCGCCTAATCCCCGGATATCGAATGCCTTTCGCGCCACAAAGTGATAAAGCTGCTCCCGGTGGCGCGCCCCGCACCGGGGATTGGAGCAGTGGTAGATAGCCCCTTCCCGAACGACTTTGGAATCGTCAACGGGGCACTTACCGGGAACACGAAACACTTTCTCTTTGCCCGTCCGCAGATTTTTAAGAACTTTAATCACCTGCGGAATCACATCGCCCGCCCGGGAGATGACGACTGTATCGCCGATCTTGAGCCCCAATCTCTCTATTTCGTCGAAATTATGAAGCGTGGCATGTGTAATTGTAATGCCGCCTACGCTCACCGGCCGCATCACTGCGACGGGTGTAAGTGCCCCTGTCCGGCCGACCTGGACTTTTATCTCTTCTACAATAGTTTCCGCCTCCTTGGGCGAGAATTTGTAGGCAATGGCCGCCCGTGGTGCCCGTCCTGCCACACCTCCAGCTTTAAAAATCGTATTATCATTCGCGACTATCACCGTCCCGTCTATTTCGTAGGGAATTCTCTCGCGATGTTTCACCCAATAATCCCGGAATTCGAAAACTTCGGAGAGTGAGTGAGCCAATTTATTGTTTGGATTTATTTTGAAACCGAAAGATAATAGGATATCGTGCTCTTCCTCATGTTTGGTCTGGCCAAGATCCGAGATGATCGAATATTGGAAAGAATCGAGTTTCCGCGCAGCCGTGACTTTTGGATCCAACTGACGAATCGAGCCCGCTGCGATATTCCGCGGATTGGCATAGAGCTTGCCGTCTTTCTTTTCCTGTTCCCGATTGATGCGCTCAAACTCCTTCCGGGTGATAAAAACCTCGCCACGCACGACGAGCCGCGCCGGCACTGGACGCTTTGGGTTCGCACTCTCTATTTTAAGAGGTATCGCTTCGATTGTCCGTAAATTCTCCGTCACATCCTCCCCTATCACGCCGTCACCGCGGGTCGAACCCTGAACAAAGACGCCGTTTTTGTAGATAAGTTCTATCGCCAAGCCATCGATTTTTAGCTCGCAGTAGAATTCCGGCTTTACCTTTTTCTTCAAAAAATTTTCGAGGCGGAGGAACCAATCATGCATCTCTCCTTCGGAAAAAGCGTCGTCGAGGGATATCATCGGGCTCTCATGCCGGACTTTTTTGAACTCCTTGAGCGGCTTACCGCCGGCGCGTTGAGACGGGGAATCCGGCGCCATCAGAACGGGAAATTGTTTTTCCAGATTAACCAGTTCTTTTTGCAGGGAGTCAAAAACAGCATCCGATACTATAGGATTGTCGAGAACATGGTAGGCGTGCCGATGGCGGTCTATCTCATTCTTAAGCTTTAATAATCTTTCCCGGACTTCTTTGATTTCGGATCGGTCTTTTTTCATTTTTACGACCCAGGATTTTCAAAGATGGTTTCGAGAACCCGGATGGTATTGCCGGAAAATCCCTGGGAAGTAAAGTCTAATGAGCCATCTTCAAGTGAATTAAAATTCGAAGTTGCCGTCGCGCCGTTATCAAAAGTAAGTGGTCTGGTATCGGAAATTTTTTTATTATGGACGGCCAATTGCCATTCAAGGGCCGCGTCGGCGGCGAAAAATGCCTGGGCGGAACTCACCGCATCGTTGGATTGTCGGACCTGGTAGATAGTGAGAAGCCCGGCAATTGCCGTGGCGGCTAAAAGCAGGCCGCCGATCATTATAACTACCATTATCATTACTTGGCCATTATTTTTACGCTTTTTTGTTTTCATGAAATTTTTCATTTATATCCATCACAATGCCTCATTCGGTAAGATGCGGGCGCCGACCGTCGTTTCCAGATTCACCGTGTTACCCGAAGAAGTTCCGGCTCTGGAACCGACATTCATAAAAATGGAGACTCTCCAGGGCGCTAAACTATTGGCCCGGGGAAAGAGATAAAAACTCAATTTGTTTACTTTTACTCCGGAAGCGGTAAGAAGGGAGAATGGGGATGTTCCTTCGGTTCTTTTAATGCCGAAATTTGGTGACCCATCCCATCCATAAACGACCGGTACGGGCGCCGCTCCTCGAATTCGGGTGAATTTCAGTGAATCACCGAAACCGCCGGCGAGAGCGGGACTGCATCCTAGGGAACCGCAGATTTCAAAATTATATCCGAATCTTAGCTCTCGCATTATCTGCTCCAATGCCAAACTGGAGTTACTCTGGACCGCCATCATATCGGTCACAAGCCGCTGAGTCTGGAAAGAACGGATGAAAATACCCGAGGCCATCGCCACCACGCTAAGAAACACTGCAATAGCAACAATAAGCTCGACAAGGGTGAATCCCTGTTTATTAAAATATTTTTTGTTTAAAATTTTCATTTTAATTCACTATTACGGCCGCCAGTTAAAGAAGTGATCTTCCAAATCCACCTCTTTTACTTCGCCCTTATCCGTCCACCGAACGATTGAATTTACTTTTGTTTCCATATTATCGGCGCTATTCAATATTTTGACCGTTCTCGTAAATATGGTCGGCGTACCGGAATCGTATCCGTAAACTCCCGTTCCGGAATTAAAAAGAAGAGGGGGGCCAAAAATATCACTCACAGTTATTAAACCACCAATAGCAGTGTCGTGGGCTACATTATATTTCCCGGTCGGCAAAGCGGTGCCCCATGGTTTTTTTTGCGTATAGTTCTCATCCGCGATGCTTTTCATTACCTCAATACCTTCCGCGGCGAGGTAGGTAGCGGTAAGCTTATTCGCCGCGTTCCGATTGAAAGCGATTGAATTGGAAAGCAGTGTAAGTATTCCCAAAAGTCCGATGACCACGAGACTTATGGCAACTACCGATTCGATAAGCATCTGGCCTGCCTGCCTGCGCAGGCCTGCCTGCCTGCGCAGGCCTGCCCGGCTTTTCAATTCTTCTTTGGGGAAAAATATTTTCATTCCGTACTTATTTGGCCGGTATCGTTTATAGTGATGGTTTTCGAATTTCCGCCTGCGGGAGTAGAAATTTTCAAATTAACGGGCAAGACCACAGCCGAAACGACGCCGAGTTCCGGCGGGACGAACATAATATCAACCATATCCCCGGCCGCAATCTGCGTCTGCGTTCCGGCCAAGTTAGACGAAATTTCAAAAATCAGGCCTTTTTCAAGAGCAAAATCTTGAATCGATTCACCGGGATTATAAGTAAAATTACTATTATAAGTGCCATCGAATTCTTTGCAGAATTTTTTAGTCGATGACTTCAAATCCTGAAAAAGCGAAAAGTCCAGCGAACCGGCCGTGAAATGGATGCCGAAAGCGCAGGAATCGGGACTTTTATTGTATTTTTCGGCGGCCAGCGCCCGGGCCCGGTTCAAAAGACCCACCACCATCGCTTCCTCCTTAAAAAGCTTCAACTGCTCCGCACCGGAACGATTATAAATCAAAGTCATGCCGGAAAGAATGCCGATAATGGCGATAACGACGAGCATTTCAATAATGGTAGAACCTCCTTTCTTCTTCATTACTCCTAATTATACTATAAGTCCCTTAAGAGAGTTATATTCCAAAAAGGGAGAAATACCAACCGATAATGCCGTGGCCAAAAAATACCGTGGCAAAAACAGCGAGCACAAAAAACGGAGCGAAGGGAAGCTTGTCTTTCATTTCTTTCTTACCAGAAACGAGAAAACCGCCGCCTATAATGCCGCCAAAAAGAAAGGATAATATAATCGCAAGGGCGATATCCGGCCAACCCAAGACTAAGCCGGAAGCGATCGCCAGCTTCACATCGCCCATGCCCATTCCCCGGCCCCGGCTTGCGAAAACCAAAAAACCGAAAAAGAGCCCTCCGGCAGCCATACCCAGCAATCTGTTTAAAATAACACTTTGGAATGGCGAGAAAATGAGCCGGTACTGTTCCAAAAATGAATCTCGAAACGGGAATAATTTGTCGCCATAGACGAGAATTAACACTCCAATCAGAACGCCCAAAAACGCGAGAAGAAAGTTTAATTCGTTTGGAATTATGTATTCCCGGAGATCGATTGCCGCGATTACGAGCCAAGCGAGAAAAACGGCAATCCAGGCGAGTAAAAGGGCATAATACCACCACTCCAAACCGAGACTCGTGAAAGATTGTAGGCCTACGTTGTAAAAACCGTTCAAAAACCAGGGCAGGCCGGCGAATATCGCTCCGCTCAAGAATTCGATGACGGGATACTGGAAAGAAAGTTTATGACCGCACTCCCGGCATTTTCCTTTCTGGATAAAAAAACTCCAGAGTGGGACAAGTTCCCCTGCTTTTAGTTCATGATTACAATGTGGGCAATGCGATCGGCCGCTAAGCCTTTTGATATTCCAAAGATTTTCCTCGGAATTATACCGAAAAATTAAAACGTTTAGGAAACTCCCTATCGCCAATCCGAAGACGAAAAGGGCAATAAAAAAAACTGTTATCATTATCGAATATTGGGATTACTGAACGGGACAGATCGAAGAGCTCGGCTCGACGGTCGTAGTCACGGAATGTCCTATGGAATCAATACAGTAATATTGAAACACCGGATTCGATGAATCCCCCGTCGTGGTATTTAATTTGGAATAGGCGGTATAAGCCTTATAGGGCGACGGATTAATAATTGTGAGGGTTCCCCCTTGAAGGGTTATGTCGTCCGCCAACTCCTTAAGATTTTGATTGTTTATTTCAATAACGGATGGTAATTGGGGTAAAGTATTATAGGTCCCGTTATACATCGTCTCAGCCAAAGAACGGACTTGATTCACCTCCTGGATAATTCGCGAATCCTTAGCTTTATCCTTGGCAGGCCCGAGAGCCGTAAGAACAACTGATGAAAGGAGGCCAATCACGGCTACCACGACGAGCATTTCTATTAAAGTAAAACCTTTTTGGCTCTTAATTCCGATAGTCATTGTTTAATTATACCACAAAGCACCCCAACGGGAGTGCTTTGTTTTCTTTATCGATAATTTTAATTGCAAGTCCCATCCGACGCAGATGAATTAGAAGTGATTTCACCACCGAAACCATTACTGTCGAGGCAATAAATACTGAGGGAATTCAAAGTGGCGTAAAACGCGACCGTAGTCACTCCCGTCGCGGGCATAATATCGAATCCTGTTCCTCCGTTGGCCGTAATGTCGGCCGAAGCGGTCGTAACATTGGCATTTCCCTTCAAGGTGGCCGCATCAGGGTATTTTCCCGTCGTTCCGTTGTATAAAGTTTCAGCTATCACTTGAATCTGGCGAAGATCAGAGATAATTCTAGCGTCTTTAGCCTTATTTCTCGAGGGTCCGAGAGCGACCAATACCACCGAGGAGAGAAGCCCGATAATGGCGATGACGACGAGCATTTCTATCAGCGTAAATCCTTCGACTTTACTCAGGACATGTCCTTTATTGTTTTTCATATGTTTGATTTTTTTCGACCCTTTAGATTAATACTCTTATTATAGCACATTGTTCAGAAAATCTTGGACAGGTTGTAGATGGGGAGAAGTATGGAGGCGAAGAGAATGGCCACGACGACGCCGATCACGACCATGAGCACGGGCTGAAGGAGTGTTACCAGATTATTGACCGTATCGTCCACCTGCCTGGTGTAGAAGTCGTTTATTTTTGACATCAAGTCTTCCAATCGTCCAGTGGACTCTCCAACGCTCAAAAGTTGGGAAACCAGAAGCGGGAATTCGGGCATTGCCGCGAGCGCCTGGGAAAGAAGTTTGCCTTTTCTGATTTGCTGAGCCACATCGTGGAGCAATTCCGCGTAAACCGCGTTTCCGATGGTATGGGATGAAATCTCGACCGCCTGCGGGATAGTGAGTCCTCCCTTGATCAAAACCCGGGCCGATTCGGCGAAACGGGAGATATAAAGTTTTTGGAAAAGCGGGCCCATAATCGGCACTTTAAGAATCAACGTATCAAGCACCACCTTACCTTCATTCGTTTGGAAATAATCGACCAGAAGTATCACAACCGCCATAATGGCAATTACGAAGAAGAACCACCAATCGGACATAAAATTCCCGACTCCGAGAAGAATTTTGGTAAAAAACGGCAATTCGATATTGGCCTGGGAAAAAATCGGCGTAATCTGCGGAAAAACCATCGTGACCATCACAATGACCACGACTATGAAAAGTCCGATGACAAAAGCCGGATAAGTCAGAGCATTTTTCACTTTAGAAACCAAGGCCGCCTGCTTTTCGAGATAATCGGCCAAGAAATCCAGTACCTCGGAAAGCCGGCCGGTCACTTCGGCGGATTTGACCATATTCACGTAGAACTCCGAAAAAATTCCGCGGTGGCGCTCCAACGCCTGAGAAAGCGAAAAGCCGGCATCAATATCGTTCGCAATCTCATAAACCGCTTCCTTAAGAACAGGTTTCGTTGTCTGCTTGTAGAGATTGGACAAACTATCCGAAAGGGGCACCTGTGAGCCTAAAAGGGTCGCAAATTGCCGCGTGAAGATCATTAGATCCTGCGTCTTAACGCGCTTCAAGAACTCCAGCATCCGGTTATACCAAACGTCTTCCACTACCAGCTCAACGGAGAGAACATAAAGTTCGTGACTCAAAAGAATGGAAAGCACGGCCTCGCGGTTCACCGCCTCCACGTTGCCGACTTGGAGCTCGCCGTCTTTCGTTCTAGCTTTGTAATTGAATTTAGCCATTGTTCTTTAATTATATCCTAGCTCCGCTCCAAAAGTATCCTTAATTCGGAAGGATTCAGAGAATAAGCTTCTGCTTCTTCAAGCGAAATTTCCTTCCGCTTCAGAAGATTCACGAGCGACCGGTTCAAAGACATCATTCCTTCCTGGACATTCGTCTCTATCACAAGGTCGATTTGGTAAATCTTCTTCTCGCGAATGAGATTGCGGATAGCCGGATTCATGAGCATTATCTCCGTCGCCGGGATGCGGCCGCCACCCACCCGCGGGATGAGTCTTTCGGAAACAATACCCACCAAGGTCGAGGCGAGCTGGGAAATAATCTGGCCCTGCTGGTTCGGCGGGAAGCTGTCGATGATGCGGTCAATTGTCTGGGAAGCGGAATTAGTGTGGAGCGTGGAAAATACCAAGTGGCCGGTTTCGGCCGCGGTCATCGCGGTCGAGATGGTTTCAGGGTCGCGCATTTCGCCGATCATGATGACATCGGGATCTTGACGTAAAACCGCCCGCAAAGCGTCGTTGAATGAAAGAGTATCCATTCCCACTTCCCGCTGGGAAATAATGCATCGATCCTGGGAGAAGATATATTCAATCGGGTCCTCGACGGTAACGATATGGTCGTTCCGTTTATGATTCACCTCGTCTAAGAGCGCCGCGAGCGTAGTGGACTTGCCATGGCCAGCGGGGCCCACAACCAGGATGAAGCCTTGGTTTAGTTTTACGAAGTCGTGCATCAAAGGCGGCATATTCAACTCCTCGATGGTTTTTATCTGCGCTGGAATCAATCGCAAAGCCGCCGCCGCGAAACCGCGCTGGAAATAAACATTAACCCGGAAACGAGCCTTGTCCTCATAATTGAAAGAGAAGTCCACCTGCTTGTTTTCGAGAAATGTTTTCTTCTGATTTTCGGTCAGAAGCGCGAAAACCAATCCCTCGGCCTCTTCTTTCGTGAGAATGGGTTCTTGAGCGAGCGGAATGAGCACGCTGTCCACCCTAATCGTTGGTCGGCGTCCAACCGCCAAATGAAGATCGGAAGCATTTTGCTTCGCCGTCGTGAGAAGCAACTCGTTCAATTTTTGTTTATAATCGGTCATATTTTTTATTCTTCGGTCTCGCGGAGAACTTCCTCTAGTATAACCTCACCGGCGAGCGCTTTCAAAATTCCATCCTGGCGCAAAGTCACCATGCCTTGATGCAGGGTTTCATTAATGAGCGCGCTTTCGGAGAAACCCTTATTTATCACTTCGCTCAATTCCCGCGTCATTTTGAATATCTCGAAGAGCGCCACCCGGCCGGACGTCCCCTTACCCTTGCAGGTCTTGCAATTCGGATTGTTTCCCGTCCGCCAAGCGGCGAACGGCACTTTTCCTTTTACGGTGGCGCGGAGAATTTCCGGCAATTTTTCCGTTTCTTCCTTGATTATTTTTTGGAGTTCGGCGGAAGGAACGGATTCTTTTTTGCACTCGGGACAGAGTCGGGAAACCAGGCGCTGGGCCAGCATCAAATTCAAAGCGGATGAAAGAAGGAAATTTGGCACGCCCAAATCAACAAGTCTTGGAATCACTCCGATGGCATTATTCGTATGGAGTGTCGAGAGCATCAAATGACCGGTCAGGGCGGCGTTCACCGCCAAGCCCGCCGTTTCGGAATCGCGAATTTCGCCGACCATCACGATATCCGGGTCTTGCCGTAATATTTGGCGCAGACCGGACGAAAAATCATAGCCAATCTCCGGCTTCACTTGGGATTGATTAATGCCATCCATGAAATATTCCACCGGGTCTTCAAGCGTGAGAATGTTCACTTTGTCGGAATTCAACCTCTGCATCATGGCGTAAAGGGTCGTGCTCTTTCCGGAACCGGTAGGACCTGTGATTAATATCATTCCGAAGGGCGCTTCCGCGGCGGCCTCGAGAAGCCGGAAATTATATTCGTTCAATCCCAATTCTTTGAGGCCTTTGAGACCGGTCGCCGAATCGAGCACTCGGATGGCCACCTTCTCGCCGTTAGGCGTGGGGAAGGTCGCGACACGGAAATCGATATCCCGCCCGGAAATGACAGCCCGGAAACGGCCGTCCTGCGGCGTTCTCGTCTCGTCCAATCTTAATCTTGAAAGCACTTTCACCCTTGAAACAATCGGCTGATTTAAAGTCGAAGGCAAAGAGGCCGCTTCTTCAAGCTCTCCGTCCACGCGGAAACGGATCCGCAGGCGGGCGCGCTGGGGCTCAATATGAATGTCCGAAGCCTTGAGCTCCACTGCTTCCCTCAAAGTCGAGGCCACTACTTTTATAATCGGCGCGTCTTCCGCTGTCTGCGTGCCTTCATCCAAAACCACCAATAAATCATCCCGGCCACGGCCTTCTCCGATGTCTTTCACGGCCGCTTCTATCTCCGTTCGATACGGGGCATAGCGCCGCCAGACGAGCGCGAGGTCAGATGGGGTCACTATATAGACTCCCAAACTCAATCGTTCGCGCTTCGCGATGAATCTCAAAGCTTCTTGCGCCCGGACATCATCGGGGCGAAGCATGCCTACGATAAAAATATCCTTCCTCTTCTCCAAAGGAATGACGCGATAAGCCCGGGAGGTTTCCTGGGGGATGAGCGAAATAAGTTCGGACGAAATGGCCGCCGGATCGACTTTCTTGTAGGGAATTTTAAGAAGTTCGCTCTTAGTTTCGGCCGCAGCAACCTCATCTACTAACCGCTCCTCATAAATAAGATCTTCTGGAACGCGTCCCCGTGCTCCGGCTTCTTTTAAAACCTTGTCCGCAACGATTTGGGAAAGCAATCCTTTTTTGACTAATGCCTGGATGAATTCCTGATCACTCATGCGCTAAAACGGCAAGAACGGGTTGGAACGCCCCGGGGCGGGAATTTCTAATGAAGCGCCGTAATTGTTCGTGAAATATTTATTAAGGGAGTTCACGACCGGCGCTGGATCTACTTGCACCTGGGAAAGCTGATTAATGTTTGAAAGACTGCCCGGCACCACGACATCAATAAGTTCGGGTTTTTTGAAAAAAATGAAATACAAAACCAGAAAAACTATTCCGATTACCGACGCAATGACGATAATATTGAACCAATTGACCGGCTTTTTGTCTTGTTCGATTATAATGGCCATTTGATTTTAATTTTCCTGATAAAATGTGACGACATTAAGTTCCAAAGAGTAATTTTGATTTCCTCCCAGACCTGCCTGCGCAGGCAGGCCCGCCTGACTTCCCGACATAGTCCGGAAAGTGAAGGAAGAAACATTCATCACCCGCGCGTTCGTTTCTATAGAATTCAGGAATTGTTTGAGCGCGCCGTAGCCGCCCGTGGCGTTCACCTGGGTCGGAATATTCTGGAGTTTCTTAACCAAGGATTGGGCGGGGACTTTCTGCTTCGAGAGTTGGTCCGATTTGATATCTAAAGATTGCAGGTTCACCTGATTCGCAGCTGAAATCGCCTGCCATTGATTCAAAGCCTGGGTAGTATTCGGACCGATAGGCATAGCAAGACCGACTGTTTCCTGAAGCTTGGCGGCGGATTGAAACTGGCTGATGAGGCCGGCTACCTGAGCAACAGCCGCCTTTTGGCTGTTATAGAGGTTTATCTTCGAAGCAACGGCGGATTGGAGCGCGCTTGAAGCCGTAATTTCAGACTGGATCAGGCTTCCGTAAACGACGAGCGTCGCCATCAGAAAGAAGGCCGATAAGAGGATGCTTAAAATTCTTTTAGTGGAAATTTTCATTTTCCTATATTGGCTTAGCTAGATATTCCGGCTGGAAATTGAGCGAGATTATGAAATCCACCGTCCCGCCCTGATTGAAATTAGTGGATTCGAGCATCGCGGAATGGATTTCCGGCGCCTTTTCGAGTTGCGCCAATTGCTGGGCGAGCGCTTGGAGGGAGGGTACCCGGCCATTTAGTTCCAAACTATATGAAGTGGAATTGAAATTCGCCTCTGTGTAGAAAGTATGCGGTAAAGCATTCTTTTCAAGGAAGGAAAAAATATTCGCGGAAAATATATGTTTATCCAAGACACTTTTCAAATTCACAATCTGGGAATAAAAACCCACGAATTTCTGCTGTTCTTTCTGACTGATGGAATTCGAGAGTTCTTCGAGCTGACTGTCCATACTCGCGGATTTTGCTTCCAGATATGATTTGTATCCAATGCTCATCCCAAAATAAATGAGAATGGAAAGACCAAAGAGCACTCCGGAAAAAACCATCAGACGCCAAGGCAGGCCGACAGCCGCGATTTCCGGAATGAATTGTTCATTTAAACTTTTAGGTTGTCCTTCAGGCATGTGTTTATTTTACCTTATTGGGCGAAATATCTTTCGGCCAATCCCGTTGCAATCGGCAATTCGTTGTTCAATTGGGCGATCACCGGTTCCAATTTGGCATCGTAACCGATGTTTCGGAAAATGTTCGGGCGGACGATTGGCACGCTTATTTGGGAACCGAAGTATTCCCCTATCCCCAGCAGGTTCGCTCCGCCACCCATGAGCGATACTTTCCCTACCTTCTTGCCGTAACGCCGTTCGTAAGTGTCTTTGGCGTGATTCACCTCTTGTATTATAACATCCAGGAACGGTTGGGTTAAAGTTGATAACTCCGATTCCGCTCCGCCCAAGAGAAGCCCCCGACGATGTTTCAATTCTTCCGCCCGTGCCACGCTTATACCGAGACTCCGCGCGATCGCCTGTGTAAGATAAATGCCGCCGTAATCAGTTTGACCGGAGTAAAAAAGATTATTGCTCTCGCTCAAGAAAATATTACTCGTCTCCGCACCGAGATCCACAAAAAGCGTCGGTTCTTCCGTCCCAAGTGCGCGGATAATGGATAATCCGTCGATCTCCAAAGCGACGAGTTTAAGTCCCGCTCCCCTGAAAATTGCCTTATATCTTTGGACGATTTCTTTTGGAATGCCGATAAGGAATATTCTCTGATAGCGAACACGGTCGGCATTGTCATATTCCCCCGCTTTTACCCAATCCAGAGCCACCTCGCTCATTGGGAGCGGAATGTACTGGGGCGCTTGGAATTCCACGGCCTTCCGGGTTTCTTCGGGCGAAAGGACCGGCATCTCGAGCATGGTCGTGAAAACGGCGAAAGCCGGAATAGACCCGATGGCAATCCTGGATTTTGTTTTCATCTCCCGCAAAATGATTTTGAGCATCTCCGCCGTTTCCTTCTCGGAAATCTTAAGCGAGCTGGATTGGATAATCTGGTTCGGATGGCTCAAATAATCCTTGGTCTCAAGTATCCCATAATTCACGAGGACCGGGCGCTCTTCTTCCCGGGAAAGTTCTGCTATCTTTATTGAAGCGGTGCCGATGTCGATGCCCAGAACCGAACGGCCTCCGAAAAAATTACCGATATCCGAGAAAAAACTGGAGATGAGATTTAGAAATTTCATTCTATTTTTATGAGTTTATCACAATATCTCCTTAATATCATCTTCCCGCCCCTCTGCCTTTCCTGCCGAAAATATCTCGGCCGCGACGAAGAAATAATTCGCCGCCTCTGCACAAATTGCTCTTCAAAACTCTCCTTTATGCCGGGTTTTTTGTGTCCGGTCTGCTTTAGGCGTCTACCCTCCATAGCCTTGGCGAAGGAGGGCTGGTCTATCTGCCATAGAGATGCCCAATTTATTCTCGCCTCCCCTCTGGATTATTCGAACCCGACAGCTCAGGAACTTATCCATACTTTCAAATATGGGAAGATTGAAGCCGCCGCGGAGCCGCTCATTTCCGTCTTGGTGGAATATTTGTCGGCTTCATTTAAAAATAATAAACCAGAAATTAAAAATTTCGTTCTCATCCCAATCCCGTTGCATCCGAAAAAGCGGAGGAAAAGGGGCTTTAACCAGGCGCTCATCATCGCCGAAAGATTGAAAGCTCGGCTGGATATTTTTCGGGAAATTACCATAGTTTCCGACGCGCTCTTCAAAAAAGAATCGAATAAATCCCAAACCGAACAGAAAGATTACGCGTCGCGGGAGAATAATGTCCGTGGCAGTTTCGGCTTAAGAAAATTGGAACTCATCGCCGGGAAAAACATTTTTCTCGTCGACGACGTATTCACCTCCGGCGCCACGATGCGCGAAGCCGTGCGGGTTTTGAAATCCGCCGGCGCGAAAAAGATTATCGCGATTACTATCGCAAAGGCGTAGGGGATTTTAATCTTATCGCTCTCTAAAGATACGACGCTTAAGAAGAGGGG
>JBBTRY010000004.1:0-1856 GCA_038064955.1 Patescibacteria group bacterium | reverse complement strand
AAAAAAATAAAATAAAATTATGTTAAAACAATCAAGACCAGGGAGGTCTTCCTATAAGGATACCTCCAGATCCAGCGGGATTCGACACAGGTCATCCAGCCGGACAACCATGCCCCAGGTCCAAATAGTGCGGCCGGGCATGAGCGCGGCCGAAGCCGCCATCAAAGACCAAGATTCGGTGCGCTTCGTGCCACTAGGCGGATTGGAAGAAGTCGGACGCAATTGCTCCTTTTTCGAATATAAGGATGAGATAATCATCATAGACGTCGGCATCCAATTCCCGGAGGAAACCACGCCGGGCGTGGACTATATCATCCCTAATATAGAGTATTTGGAAAAAAATAAGGATAAGATAAAGGCGATATTGCTTACCCACGGCCACTACGACCATATCGCGGCTATCCATTATGTCGTCGGCAAAATCGCGAATCCGCTCATCTATACCGCCGACTTCACCAAAGCGGTGGTGGAAAAAAGACATTTGGAATTCATAAACGCCCCCAAGTTGAGATTCGACGTCGTGAAGCACGGCGACAAGCGCGTTTTGAGCGAGCACTTCGAGGCCGAATTCTTCAACGTGGACCACACCATTCCCGATGCTCTGGGTTTTCTTTTGAAAACTCCGGCCGGCAATATGGCCCACTTAGGCGACTTCCGCCTACGCATCGACAAAAACGGCAAACCGCTGGACACCGAGGTTTACGAAACTCTCGGCAAGCGCAATATCCACAGCATCTTTTTGGATTGCACCAATTCCCTCCGGCCCGGCTTCTCTTTTTCGGAGATGATGGTGGAGGATAATCTGGACAAACTCATCGCCAGCGCGAAGCATCGCATAATTCTTGCCACTTTCGCCTCGCTTATGACCCGAGTCTTTGAAATTATAAGGATTGCCGAGAAGTACGGACGCAAAGTGGCTTTGAACGGCCGCTCTATGAAAGATAATATGGCCATTGCCCAAGAACTCGGATATTTCAAACCTAAAGCCGGTTCGATAATCCCCCTTGAGGAGGTGAATAAACATAAGGATGAAAAAGTTTTAATTCTCACGACCGGCGCTCAGGGCGAAGCGAACGCGGGACTGATGCGCATTGTGAACGGCGAGCACCGCATCGTGCGCCTGAAACCGACGGATACCGTCGTCTTTTCTTCCTCCGTTATTCCGGGAAACGAACGGAGCATTCAATTCCTCCAGGACAATGTCGCCCGCCAGGTGGACGAAGTTTACAACACGAAACTTTTGGACATTCATTCGAGCGGTCACGCCCAGCATGAAGATCTGAAGCTCGTGATGGAACTCGTAAAACCCAAATTCGTCTTTCCGGTCCACGGCTATTATTTTATGCGAAAAAATCTCGTGAAAATCGCCCAAGAGGTTGGGATTCCGCGGGAAAGAGTAGTGATTCTCGATAACGGCGATATGGCGCTCTTTTCGGAAGATAAGGTGATTGTGGCCCAGGAAAAGGTCAATTCTTCCTACGTAATGGTAGACGGATTGGGGGTGGGCGACGTGGGCGAAGTGGTCCTGCGCGACCGCTTGGCGCTCGCCCAGGAAGGAATGTTTGTGGTCATTACAACTATGGAGCGTAAGACCGGCCGAGTATTGAAGAATCCGGACATTATTTCCCGCGGTTTCATTTATCTCAAAGAAAATCAGAGCCTCTTGGACGAGATCCGGCGCAAGGTGCGCGGCATTATCGGACGATTGCCCCATGGCCAACAGGCAGTGGACGGTGATTACATCAAAGCGCTCATCCGCGACCAAGTCGGCCAATTTCTCTTCACGAAGACGAAACGGAGGCCGATGATCCTGCCGGTTATTATTGAAGTCTAAAATTCAGCATCCAGAATCCACA
>JBBTRY010000003.1:0-9084 GCA_038064955.1 Patescibacteria group bacterium | reverse complement strand
CGATAAGCAAATGTTCTCGGCCAGCCGAACCCAATCCATCCGCCGAAACGAATTCTGTGTACATTAAATCCGGTTTGCCATATTTCGCGATAATGGAACGGAAGGCGACGTCCGTGACATTCGCCATGGGCGCGAGCGCCATAATTGGCTTACTCAATTTTTTCCAGAATCCCGTGATCAAACGTTCAAATAACGGCGGGTGGCGATAACGCTCGAGACGACCCCAAGCACGATGCCGAAGACGAATTGGTAAACAAGGAGCGAAACTAGATTATTTTTGAAATAGGCCAGCAAATCCACCTCCGGAACGAAGCTCGCGATATGCGGCGAAACGAAGATGATAATAGGAACGAAGATAAGGAAGCTGATTAAGGCGGAAATTATGCCATACATCAATCCCTCCACGAGATAAGGGCCGCGGATGAAAGTATTCGAGGCTCCCACGAGGCGCATTATTCCGATTTGTTCGCTTGCGGAGAAAATGGCAAGGCGGATGGTATTGAAAGTCACAATGGCCGCGAGAAAGGCCAGAAAAGCCGTAAGAGCGAAGCCGCCCCGGCCGAAGTTATCCACCAGCGAATTCAGCCTGTTTATCACCACCTGATTCTGGGCGTAGCTCACTTTTTCGATCATGTCCTGGAAATCGGGCTTTCCGAGATACGAGGCGATGGAATCATATCGGTGCAAATCGTTGGCTTTGATATTAATGGACGCGAGAAGCGGATTATTATCCAACTCGTTGAGGGTCTGGGTAATGGTTTCTTCATTCGCGTGCCGTTCCTTGAAAGTGGCAAGCGCCTGCTCTTTGGAAACATATTCTACGAATTTGACTTCGCTCAAGCCTTCGAGCGAGCGCTTCAAATTCAAAACGGTATCTTCCAAAACATTGCTCTTAAAATAAACGCTGATATCCACCTTTTCTTCTATCGCCCCGATGGCGCCCTTGCTCACGACATTGAAAAGAATGAGCCCTTCGAAAACGACGAGCGCCAATATCATCACGGCGATAGTGGAAACGGAAAGCCAGCCGTTTCTCCAAAAACTTTGCCAGCCATATTTGAATATCCTGAAAAGTGTGACCATGATTTGTTTGCCAGTTAATCCAGTATGAATCTTCCGTGCGCTTCGTCTTTGATGATTTGACCGGCCTCGAGCGTAATGACCCGTTCGCCCAGCGTGTTGATGACTTCCTTGTCGTGGGTCGCGAGTATCACCGTGCTCCCCAGTTCGTTGATTTTTTTGAGGAGTTTGATGACCTCCCAAGTATTGAAGGGATCCAAGTTTCCCGTCGGCTCATCGGCAATCAGAACGTCCGGCTGGTTTATCATCGCCCGGGCAATCGCCACCCTTTGCTTTTCTCCGCCCGAAAGTTCGGCCGGAAAATTATTCGCCTTATCCTTCAATCCTACCATGTCGAGTACTTGGGGCACGAGCTCGTTGATTTCCCGCTCGAGCCGCCCCTCCACTTCCAACGCGAAAGCCACGTTTTCGAAGGCGGTCTTTTTGGCTAAAAGGCGGAAATCCTGGAAGATAACGCCGATATGGCGGCGAAACTCCGGCAGGTCCGATGATTTTAGCTTTTGAACTTCGTAGGAACCGAAAAAAATCTGCCCATTGGTGGGTTTTTCCTCCCCGATTAGGAGCTTGATGACGGTCGATTTGCCCGCGCCAGAGCGGCCGACGAGTGTGACGAACTCGTTCGGCTGGATTTTGAAACTGACTTTATCGAGAGCCACCGACTTGCGATTATGATCGTAGTCTTTGGATACGTTCTGGAAGATTATCATAGCCTGCTTATTTATTTTAACTTATCCTCCTTGGGAAGCAACAGATCCAAATCCCCTTCCAAAACCTGCTCCACGCGGGATATTTTTTCTCCCGTAATATGGTTTTTCACCTGCTTGTATGGATGTAGTACGTACGAACGGATTTCATGTCCCCATTCGGGCGTGACGCGTGTCCGCAGGTTCGCCACTTCCTTTTCGTGCTTCTCTTCCATCAGTTTTATGAGCTTCGCTTTCAAAAGATTGAGCGCCCGGTCGCGGTTCGCGGACTGCGAGCGTTCCGCCCGGGCCGAGGAGACGAGTCCCGTCGGCAAGTGGGTGATGCGCACGGCCGTTTCCACCTTGTTCACATTCTGGCCGCCCGGGCCGCCGGCGCGCGAGAAGTCCACCTTCAAATCCTTGTCGGGAATCTGCACGTGCGCGGCTTCCAAGGGCGGCAACTCCGGCAGAACCTCGACGAGCGCGAAAGAGGTGTGGCGCAATTTCTTTGCGTCGAAGGGCGAAATGCGCACGAGGCGATGGACGCCGGATTCGTCTTTTAATCTTTCGTAAGCCCCCTGCCCCCTCATCTCGAGGGTATTATCGTCTATCAACTGCTTCTTCCAATTCTTGAGGTCGGCAAAACGGCCGTACATCCGCATCAGCATTCCCGCCCAATCTTTCGCGTCGTCCCCTCCCGCTCCCGCGAAAATAGTTATCGTCGCTACATTGGGATTGGAATTCATATTTACTTGCAGTCTTTCAACACCCTCTTAATTAAATTAAACTGTTCCCTTAATTCATCTTTGCAAAAATCAAGCGAAAGAGCATTCCACTTTTCGTCGGCTTTGAATTCAAGGTAAGACATCAGTTCTGTAAATTCCATATCGCGGATATACCTAATACTAGCCACAAAACCGCCTATTGAACAAAATTTATAACAATCGGCATTACAGCAGATTTCTGATTCAATAGTCGAGAACTTAGCTACGCCATGATGCTCGCGAATACAAGTTAAGATATTTTCTTTCATAATATCGCCAATGGAGTATTTTTCCAATATTTCCCTGGTTTTTATTTCTCCCATAGAAACATGCTCATTCACCTTTCCTTCCTTCAAGGCTACGCCAAGCTGGCTATCCATAAGCAAAATTCCCAATTCGACTAGTCCGGCATCTGCTTTCAATTTTTCAGAAATTTCTTTTCCTTTCTGAACAGCGATTTCTATGAGTCGGGCCGGAGGCGCATTGAATAATCTCGCCTGTTCAAAAGCAAACTTTCTTGCTTCTTTAATAAGTTTTTCCGGAATCATATGGAGCCGGTGAGAGGAATCGAACCTCCGTCTTCGCTTTACGAAAGCGTTGCTCTGCCATTGAGCTACACCGGCTTTCAGCAGATTTATATTATCCAATTTCCGGCATTTTTTCAAACATTCCGCGGAATTTGGAATTCCGCGGAGTTCGAATGATAGGTGGTATACTTAAGTATACCACCCTATTTCCAACGTATTGATTTTTCCAATAATTCCGACTACAATACCAAAAGTGAATCAAGAGACAGCTCTTTTAATTAGATTAGAAGAGAGGAAAGTCCGGACACTCGCCAATTTTGTTTCCGAGTGTGCGAGGAACTACAAAATTGAGCGCTCCGAGCCTGTCGAGGAGCAATCCTTCGACGCTGCTCAGGATGCCTCAATTCGTAACTTCGCTACGCTCAGACGAATTGGGCAAATAGCGGGTAACGCCCGCCGTGCGCGAGCATAGAGGTGCGAGCAGAAACGTCCCGAGGCGAAAGCCGAAGGAAGACCCCATCCCAACGTTGAAGGTCTAGTTCCGCCATAGGGATAAAAAGCGGAAATGAAACGGCTAAATCCTTATTTGAGTGCAAGGTCGTGTCAGCTCGATATATCGATATTTCGAAATTTCGGGTTGGAGTGCCGCATAGTCCTGAGAGAAATCGAAGGGCTTGAGCCTGAGAGCAATCGAAGGCCCAGATGAATTGTCTCATAAACAGAATCCGGCTTACGATTCACTACAAAATATTCCACTTCGGTGGAATTTTTGTTTTATACAAATCTCCTGCAGAAAGTTTTTCGATGCATATCGGAAAGGCCGTGATGTTTTAATTTTTTCATATGGTGCGCGGTGCCGTAGCCCTTATGCTTCGGAAATCCGTAATGCGGATATTTTTCGTGCCGCCGGACCATCAGCGCGTCCCGGCTGACTTTGGCGACGATCGAGGCAAGTTTCACCGCGTCTATGCTTTCATCCCCTCTTATCACCGTGCGGACTTTCAATTTCTTTCCCCAGCCGTTCTTGAGATACAAGCCGCCGTCCAGAAAAACAAACGGGCTGGTTTTAAGGATTTCCCGATCGGCCAATTTTTCGAAAGCTTTGGTCGCGGCGAGATTCGCCGCTCGGGAAATATTCATCCGATCGATTGCCTTGGGCGAAACGCTCGCGGTTTTGAAAAAAATATCGTTTCTTTTCTTCAGATATGAAACCCAGCGCCTTCGCCCGGCTGGCGTCAATTTCTTGGAATCGCGCAAATTAAGCTTGAGGCGCTTCAATTCCGCCGGATCGAACCGCAATCCCGCTTGCAGTGCCAGCGCACCGACGGTCACGGGACCCGCCAGAGCACCCCTGCCTACCTCGTCGATTCCTATAATGTATCGTTTCCGGGTCATTGCGGCTTATATTTCCAAGTTATAATACAAAAAAGGCTCGCGGGCAATTGTTTTTAGGAACCGAGTTCCTATAATAAATGGGTATGTCGGGATGAACGCACTCCCTTCGGACGGCGCAATCCCAAAAATTTTTAATTATGAAATTCGTTCACTTACACGTCCACTCCCACTATTCTCTTTTAGACGGATTGGCGAAAATCGACCAGCTCATCGCCCGAACGAAAGAACTCGGGATGGATGCGATTGCGCTCACGGACCACGGCAACCTTTACGGTGCCGTGGAATTTTATAAAAAAGCCAAGAAGGCCGGAATCAAGCCCATTATCGGCGTCGAAACATATATTGCGCCCTTCGGCCACTTGAACAAGCGCCCGAAAATGGACGAAAAAAGATATCATCTCGTGCTCCTCGCAAAAAATGAGATCGGCTGGAAGAATCTCATTAAGCTCGTCACGATCGCGAACCTCGAGGGATTTTATTACAAACCGCGCATCGACAAGGAACTTTTGGAAAAACATCGCGAAGGGCTTATCTGTCTCTCGGCCTGCTACTCCGGCGAAATCGGCAAACTTTTGGCCACGAAAAATTACGAAGCGGCGGAAGAAGCTGCCATGTGGTACAAAAATACTTTCGGCGAAGATTATTATCTGGAAATCCAGCCGCACGCGCCGGAACTCCACGAACCGATTCTCAAAATTTCCAAAAAACTCGGCATCCCCGTTGTGGCGACGCAGGACATTCACTACGCGCAGAAAGATGACCGTACGGCGCACGAAGTTCTTCTCGCCGTCCAGACGAACAGTAAATTGGACGATGAGGACCGCTTGAGCCTAAAAAAATATGATCTCTCCGTCACCTCGCCCGAAGAGATGGCGGAAACTTTCAAGCATATTCCGGAAGCTCTCGAAAATTCCGTGAAGATTGCCGAGAAGTGTAATTGGGAATTGGAACTCGGCAAAACCCGTATTCCGAAATTCCCCGTTCCCAACGAAAAGACTTCTTATGAATATCTGGAGTCCCTCGTGAATGAAAAGTTCCATAACCGCTATCCGGTAAAAACCCCGGTCATTAACGAACGTGCGATTATGGAGCTTAGTGTCATTAAGAAGACTGGTTTCGCCGATTACTTCCTTATCGTGCAGGACTTCGTGAACTGGGCGAGAGAGCACGGCATCGTGGTTGGTCCGGGCCGCGGCTCGGCGGCCGGCTCGATCATCGCCTATATTTTGGGCATCACGAACATCGATCCACTGAAATATGAACTTCTTTTCGAAAGATTCTTGAACCCGGACCGCATCCAGGCGCCCGACATCGATATGGACTTCACCGACACCCGCCGGGACGAAGTACTGGCATACGTACGCGAAAAATATGGCCACGACCGGGTGGCGCAGATAATCACCTTCGGGACGATGGCGGCCAAGGCCGCCGTGCGGGATGCGGGCCGGGCGATGAGCTTTCCCTACGGTTTTTGCGACCAAATCTCCAAACTGATACCAGCCAACGTCAATTCCAAAATGACCAGTTTGAAAAACGCGCTCGATGGTATTCCCGAACTCAAAGAAATGTACCGGAAGAACGCCGACGCAAAAAGAATTTTGGACGCCGCGCTGAAACTCGAAGGCACGGCTAGGCACGCCTCCGTCCACGCCTGCGGCGTCGTCATCTCCGACGAACCGCTCACGGAACTGATGCCGCTCCAAAAAGCGCCCCAGGGAGAAGACACAATTCTCACGCAGTTCGAGATGCACAGTGTGGAAGATATGGGCCTTTTGAAAATGGATTTTTTGGGATTGAAAAACCTGACCATTATTGAAAAGACACTTCGGCTGATAAAAGAAATTCACAATGAAGACGTGGACATCGACAAGATTCCGCTCGACGACCCGGAAACTTTCAAACTTTTCCAGCGCGCGGATACGACCGGCATCTTCCAGCTGGAATCGACCGGCATCCGCCACCATCTGAAAGATTTGAAACCGAATTCGCTCGAAGACATCATCGTGATGATATCGCTCTACCGCCCCGGTCCGATGGAACTTATCCCGCAATACATCAACCGCAAATTCGGCCGGGAAAAAGTCGCCTATCTCCACCCCAAGCTCGAGCCTATTCTTTCCCAAACCTACGGCGTAGGCATCTATCAGGAACAGATGATGAGAATCGCGCGAGACCTGGGCGGCTTCACGCTCGCTGAAGCCGACACGCTCCGCAAAGCCATCGGTAAAAAAATCAAATCTCTCTTGGACGAACAGCAGGACCGGCTGGTCAAAGGAATGATAAAAAATGGCATTGACCCCAAGACGGCCTCCGCCATCTGGGATCTTTTCCCGCCCTTCGCCAGATATGGCTTCAATCGGAGTCACGCAGCTTGCTACGCGATGATCAGCTACGAGACGGCTTATCTTAAGGCGCACTATCCGGTGGAATTTATGACGAGCTTACTTAACGTCTCCGGCACCGAAATCGAGCGCATCAATTTCCTCATCAACGAGGCGAAGCATTTGAATATCAGGGTGCTCCCGCCGGATGTCAACCAGAGCTTTCAGGATTTCGCCGTGGATACGCCGAACATCCGCTTCGGCCTTTTGGCCGTGAAAAACGTGGGAGCGAGTATCGTGGGCGTAATCATCGAGGAACGTGGTAAGGGCGGCCCGTTCACGGATATGGCGAACTTACTCACCCGCGTCCAGCACCGCGATCTGAACAAAAAATCACTGGAAAGTCTAATTAAAGCCGGTGCCTTCGATTCATTTAATCTTGAACGGGGACAATTACTCGCGAATATCGAGGAACTTATCAAATTTAACCAAGCGACTCGCAAGAGCGCTCTCACCAATCAAAATTCCCTTTTCGGCTCGGTCTCGGCTTTTTCTTCATTGCGATTGAAGCCCGCTCCTCCGGCGGACAAAAAAACCAGAGCTGGCTGGGAAAAAGAACTTCTAGGCCTCTATCTCACCGACCACCCGATGAACAGCCATATGGATGAAATCCAAAATAAAGCGAAGACCATTAAATTCGCCCTTTCGCTCCCCAAAAATGGCGAACGCTCTTTGAAATTCCGGCTCGCGGGCGTCGTGAGCACCATCCAGAAATTCATCACCAAAAAAGGCCAACCGATGCTCTTTGTGACACTCGAAGACCTGAACGACAATATGGAGCTTCTGGTCTTCAACGATTTGCTTTCAAAAACAGCCGATGCCTGGCAGGAAAACCAGGCGATTTTGGTGGACGGCTTCCTTTCGTGGAAGAACGGCGACACGAAGTTTATTTGCGACGAGGTTCGGGTGCTGTAGATATTTTACTTACATTGCGAGACCCGGCACGCCGAAAAAGTGTGCGCTCCGGGCCGCTAGGCCAAGTCTTACCCACTTTTCCAGCATGCCGAACCTCGCTTAGTAAAATATCTATTTGGTAGTTTTATTATTTATTCTGCCTGCGAAACAAGCTTCCTCGAGAAGAATAATCGCTTTTACCTAGTGATTTTATTAGCTAACTCTTTATCCAAAATCTATTCAACAATTCCTCGCGTATTCTGTAAGTATTCGCGTGGGACAGGACGCCGAGATAAGATTGGAGTGACTGCTCGAAATTCAGCTTGGTGATATCTCCGGTTTTGTATTCTTCCATACGTTTTTCCAATTTTTTGAACATCCGGTGTTTAGTTTTTGAGCGGATGAGCCTGTATTCCGGGAAAATAACATATCCAAGGAAATCTACGCCTTGACATACTGAACGAAGTATGCTTTTATTAGAATGTAGTTTGAGTGCGAGTTCATTTTCAAGAAATTCAGAAATCGGAGAAAGAAGTTTTTTCAACTCTTCAGGATTTTCCGAGACCAGGGTGAAATCATCGGTGTAGCGGACGTAGTGTTTTACTTTCAACCTATGCTTCACAAACTGATCAAGTTCGTTCATATAGACATTGGCAAAGAGCTGGGAGGTCAAGTTTCCTATCGGGATGCCTCTACTCGGCGCACTTTCGTAACTCCTCACAATAGACTCCAAAAGCCACGCCACATCAACATCTTTGATGCGTTTTTTGATTATGGAAAGCAGGATTTCGTGGTTAACGGAATCGAAGAATTTCCGGATATCGCATTTCAGAACAAAACAAGAACGGGTATTGTTCCGACTCGCTTCTCTCATAATTTTCTCCAGAATCTCTACTCCCTTATGGGTGCCGTATCCGACCCGGCACGAAAAAGAGGTGGGTATGAAGGTCGGTTCAAAGATCGGATTCACGACCGAAAAAACAGCGTGATGAAGAATCCTGTCTCTCACCGTGGCTTTATGGATATGACGCTGTTTGGGGTCTTTGATATAAAAGCCTTCGTAAGGGCTGTGTTTGTATGTTTTGTTTTTCAAATCCCTGTGCAATTGGAATATGTTTCGCTCCAGATTCCATTCAAACCGAAGAACATCCGGCTTGCTCCGCTTGTCGCTCTTGAACGAATCCCAGGCCGAAAAGAGGTTTTCCGGCGATATAATCCTTTCAAATATATTTTTATAAATCCTCATAAAAAGTATTTAACAATCTATGGATGATTTTGACATCCCGATATTCAAAAAATCTTACGAACTCTACAAAACGTTCTATGGCTATCGCACCATTATTGCCAAACAGGACAGATA
>JBBTRY010000002.1:0-3428 GCA_038064955.1 Patescibacteria group bacterium | reverse complement strand
GCCCAAAGAATTGAGTATATATCCCCCATTGCCGCCAAATGACGCACATCGTCCTTGAATATATATGGCTCTATGAAACGGGCTAATTCCTCGGCAATCGGCGTAGGAATATTCGGATTACGAATTATGTCTCTGATTCCACTCAAGATAAATTTGACCGTTTCTTCCTGACCAATAGGAGATTTGAAATCCAACGCATCCCGAGCGTAAGATTCGAATTCCTCAAGGGTGCGCGCCGAAGAAGAAAGTCTCAAGAACGTCGGATAACGATTCGATTTTATGAACGGCAGAATTGAGCCAAAAACAATAAACAGGAAGGCCACGACGATTAAAACTGCAGCCAAAGTTTTATAAATATTTTTAGTGGGCATGTTTTTCTTCGTTTAACGACGTTAATTTATAACCCGCGAAAGCCAGGAACAGAAATATTTGTATATAGGTGGATAAGACATCGAAAAGCACTATTCCCTGGATAAGGTAGGCCACTGGCAAAGATATCAAAAAGGCTATAGTGAAACTGAAACTGCCGGTCCGATTTTCTTTGGGAGTTTTAATAATTGTTTTTATTATCTGCCAAAACAGGACAATGAAGATGCCGAGGAAACTCAAAAGACCGAGAATACCCGTCTCCACGAGATAATCGAAATATACGCTATGCGCCCGATCAAACCACGCGCCAAAACCTTCGGTGGGATTAAAATAACTAATGTCAAAGCGAGTATCGAAAACTTTCAGGAAATTTTCCGGACCCCAGCCCAAAATCGGCCGTTCTTTGAATCCGTCCAAAGCGATTTTCCACATAATCGCTCTGGTCGAGAAAGTTTCCACGGAAAAAGATATGGTGGATAATCGGGAAATAACCGGCAACGATTTCACGAATGGCGAGTCTTGGTACTTAACCATCACTCCCACAAAGATTAGAATCGCTACTCCAGCCACTATCAGCCATTTTCTCCATGCTCGATGCGAGTAAACAAAATAACCCAAAAAAACCACCACCGCGGCAACAAGCCCGAGAAACGCGCCTCGCGTGGCGGCGGAAACGGAGGCTACCAGAAAAAACAACACGAGAAATGAAGGCCAAACCCATTTACTGAAAATATTTTGGCCACTTTGAATTTTATCCCGCATCAAATAAAGGGAATAAAACATTAAAAACAAGGAAAGTATCGCAAAGTAGGCCGAATTGCCGATAGAGCCAGAAAAACGGAAACCGGTCTCTCCAAAACGAGGTCCAAGAAAACCCAAAGAATTAAAACCGGCCAAAACGCCGTAAAAGGCCGATATTACGCCTCCAGTAATCGCCCAACCAAAGAGCCGGCGCCAATCTCGCTCTTCCCTGAAAAGAACCGAGATAAGGATGAAAAACAGCCATAAATGAAGAATTTGGAGACCGCCCTCTCCCCGCTCGAAATTGGACCAAAAAGAATTAGAAGGGTTGATTCCGAAAAAACCGGCCAAAATGAATATAGCTGTAAAAATGGAAACCGCTATCACGAGCGGTTTTTTAAAAACTTCTTTTACCCGAGAAATTATGGCGGTTGGATCCCGAGAAACCAAAAAGCCGACCAAAAAGAAGATAAGCGCTAAATCCACCGACATCCGGAACCAAACATACCGGCCCACAATGAATGGAAAAAGAGTGGTAATGCTTATCACCATAACCGCCAAGGGTGCGATAAAAAGGAAAAATTTAGAAACCTTGAAGTAGTCGAACATGTTTATAGATATAGATTAGTTAAAATTATAACAGGCGGTATTTTAAATACAAACAACCAAAAAAGAGCTGTTTGTATATTCAACGAAGATAATTACTTTTTCAATTCCTGAACCTGTGATTGAAGTATTTTTGCGAGTTCTATAAGCAGTTTCTCAAGCTGACTTTGAAGCACTTGAATTTGAGCTTTTACTTCGGCTGACTGAACTTGTGTCGGAGAAGTTACCGGAGTCGATATTGTCGGGGCTGAATCGGAAATCAATTGATTCAGCTTCGCGCGCGTATTAGGCCCCACTTCGCCATAACCCACTTCTCCGCTATTTGCGATTCCATATTTTTTTTGAAACTGCTGGACTGCTTTTCTGGTGAACGAGCCGAAGTATCCAGAAATTATGCCTTCCGGATAAACTCCTTCGCGGACCAAAACTCCCTGAAGTTGTTTCACATCATCGCTCGTCACGCCAACTTTAAGCCGCACGGAAAAACTTTGTGATGCAGCATTTTGAGTAACGGATGGAACAGCAACCGGAGTAGTTGTTAAAACTGGAGTGACTGGAGTTATAACAGTTTGAGAAGTGTAAGAAGTTGAGCCTCCACTTCCCGAAGTTCCTGAATCATTTGGCGTCGTAAAACTGGAATCGGCCGAAGATATGCTCGTACTGCCGGCAGCGGAAGTTACCAAATAATGGTAAGTTGAACCAGGACTTAAATTAAGAATTAGAGCGGTATGAGAAGTGGCAAGCGTCGCATTAGTGGAGGTAGAACCGTAAGAAGTAGTGGCTCCGTAAGAAACAACGCTACTTCCGGAATAATTTGTTGTCCAGGTAATCACTACGCCATAAGAAGACGGATTTGAACCCAAACCAGAAATCGTAAGAGCACAAGCGGAAGCCGAAGGAGTGATTGTATATGTCGATGATCCCGTTGAGTGGGAAATTGTCGTACTGGCTACCCCAGAAGAGCAACTTTGAGCTACAGTTCCTCCCGCGCTACTTGTAGCAATGGATAAATCATAAGAAGCGGATGTTAATGTAAAATTACCTCCAGTTGATGAGGATAATATTACAGCTACACTCGTTGCGTACGTGGTAAGCGAGTCCGCCACCGAACTTGAAACAATGGTAAAACTCGTACTAGGAGTAGTAATGGAAATAGTGGTACTCGCATTGTAAGTAAGCGGGGCGGCGCTCGCTAATGACAATCCGAAAGAAAAGATTACCAATGACAATCCAATCCCAAATATAACTTCTCTGCTCAGAGATTTTTTTAAGTTTACTGACATAAAATTGGGAATATAAAAACTTTAATGTTGCCAAACATCAGCCCGCCATGTTTGCGCCGCTATAGAAACAGTGTTCGAACCAGTGGGATTACAAGCTCTAACTGTCACAGTGCCACTAGAAGAAACCCATCCATTCCAAGTTGTACTCGCAGTATCAATACCATTTGAAACCGGGGTTGGAGTAGCTACGGTTGTATCACCGGCATTGGCGCCTGTAACTGTCACAGTGGCCGTCTGACAAGTAGAACTTGCGATAACTCCAAATGTAATAGATGATGTTGCCGATAAATGTCCCGAAATTGGCGTGCCAGCTGCCCCAATTGAAAATGTTCCAGTACTTGAAGCATTGCCGGGGAAGATTACATTTTGACCTGAACGGCCGACAGTCATAGTGGTAGCGGTTGAAGTGCCAATTGAAATCACGCCCGA
>JBBTRY010000001.1:0-1443 GCA_038064955.1 Patescibacteria group bacterium | reverse complement strand
CACTTTATAGGAATACTTCTGATTGGCGATAATACTGGAATCTTCATAAGAAGTTACCACTCCCACATTTTTGAGAAGCGTGAATGGGTCCGTGTTTTTGGAATGCCAGACTTCGTAGTAATCCTGACCGGTACCGTTTGTCCAATTCAAATTAACCTGGCTTGGCCGAAATTGATAAAGTGCAGTAAGGCTGGTCGGCATCATCGGCACTGTAACAGTTTTCGAATATCCCGAATAAAGCTTGTCTCCGGCCACGCAACCGTAATCACTCTCAAAACTTCTTACCTTGTAATAATAAACTTTAGTCGTATCCAAATATGATCCTGGAACGCCATCAGTATAAAAATTCCCGAGAGGGGCAGTGGGATTGATTTTTGCAAAAGTTATATTGTCTTCGGAACGCCATATTTCAAATTCTCCGTAAGGAGATAAAGCGGGACTGTCCCATTTCAATTCAGCCTGCTTACCAGCACTCTTGCCAACCACAACGAGCTTCGACGGATCGACCGGCGTAACCAGAGTTGTCGTTTTTATCATCGCCGGAGTGGAATTAAGCCAACTTGAAACATTCGCTCCGTTAGTCTTATCCACCGCTTGAATGTGATACCGATAATTTGAAACGGAGTTGATGGGCAAATTTAAATGTTCCCCGGAATGAGTGTCTCCTACAGAAAGAGTATCTGTTGTTAAAACTGGTTGCACACCACTTGTAAAATCCCCGGCTGTCGTATATTCAATAGAATATCTGACGTTCGGTGTCGGGCTTGATTTCCAAATCAAATCAACCGCACAAGCCGACTTGGCGCCAACAGCGAAAGCGTCGGGCGGGTACGGTACGGCCGCAAGAGCGGTCAAAGACAAACCGCCGAAGAAGACAAAAAACACCGCCGCCCCGAAACAAAAGTGGAAAAGGTTTTTCTTCATCTTCGTTTATTATAGCAAATCCGGCAAAAATCAGCGGTATGTTTTTTCGGCTCTCCGTTCCACGGCTAGTATGAAAACATCGCCATTCCCCAAAACACGAAAAATTATCCGCATGCTTCCTTTCCGCGCTCTAAACACGTCTTCCCTGCCCCGCAATTTCTTCAGATCCAGACCCAAAAACTTCCCTTGCTGAATCCTGCCAAGAATGTTTTTTAGCTTTCCGCGTTCTTTTTCCGTGAGTTTCCCGAGCTCTTTAGCTATCCGATCCATCTTGGTTTTACAATCTGGAGAGTAATTCTTTTATCTTCACACCCCCTTTTTTTATCTGTGTAAAATCAGCCGCTTTCTCCCATTCTATCTCTTCGTCCGTTGAAGAGACGCGAAACATCGGCTTGGAGCGGCGCATCACTATAACCGGCGTTCCAGCCTGGGCGGTGCGAGCGTATTTTTCCACATTCATCCGAAACTCTTTGAGACCGACAATATTTTCCATATAACTTAAAGATAATCTAAAGATAA